>JBAWVO010000096.1:0-19780 GCA_037147235.1 Planctomycetota bacterium
GCCGGGAATGACCATAAATGGCCATGAAGACGCTTGGCCGGCCAAAAGATGTGGGCAAGGACAGAATGGCCGTAATCGTCAGTTTGAAACGAAAACTACTTGCGACAGTTATTGATTCGCCGGTCCTTATGCGCAGGCTAACGGAAATTTCCTGGCCGAATACCTTTCAGCAATGCTTCTGAAACACTCCTACCCTTTGGACACCCACCTAAGTGAACCGGATACCCCTTTACACGAAAACCACGAAAGGAAAAGAGATGGATCGCAAACGTATCGTCATTGAATCCTCTGTTGCGGTCCGCTTTTGGTGGGCCTCGTTTCACTCTCCCCACCCTACTTCTGCACCTAAAACCGGAAGAGCCTTTAATTCTCATTGTCTTCTTTCGTGTTTTTCGTGTTTTTCGTGGTAACTCTCTTATGCCCTTCGCCCAAATCGCCTCGCCGCGGAGCCTGCGTGCCCGCTGGGTCTTTCCCGTGGCTGGGCCACCTTTGCACGATGCCGCGGTGACTATTTCCCGAGGCCGGATTGTTGCCGTCGGCAACCCGCCGGACGACGTGCCGATCGAAGACCTGGGCCAAGTGGCCCTTGTGCCGGGCCTGATCAACGCGCATACGCATCTGGAATTCAGTGATCTGGCCAGTCCCATCGGCCGTCCGGGCATCGAGCTTGTCGAATGGCTCGGCAGGGTGATCGAGCATCGTGCCCACGCGCCGGCACGGAACCGCTTGTCCATTGAACAGGGCTTGCGGGAGAGCGTCGGTCACGGCGTTACCACGATCGGCGAGATCGCACAACCAGGCGGGACCGGGGATGCCTACCGCGCGTCGCCCTGCAATGGCACGCTTTTCCTGGAACTGATTGCCCCAAGGGTCGATCGCATAGGGACCGCGTTGAAAGCCGCCGAGAAGCACATCCTTGACGTCGGACCGTGGCAGGCAGTAGGGTGGGCCGAGCTTGGGCGAGTCCCACCAGCAAGCCACTGGCAGCCGGGCTTAGGTCCGCACGCTCCGTACACGGTCCATCCCGAACTGCTTGCCCGGGCCGTGGATCTTACCATCGAGCATAAAATACCGCTGGCCATGCACTTGGCGGAATCGCGTGAAGAGATCGATTTCCTCCGTAATGGCCGCGGACCGTTTCGCGATTTGTTGGAATCGCGAGGTGCCTGGGATCCGTCTGCTCGGCCGCACGGCTCACGGCCGCTGGATGAGCTTCGCGTACTCTCGCGTACTCATCGGGCGTTGGTCGTTCACGGCAACTATCTCGATGACGAAGAGATCGATTTCCTCGGTCGGCAGCGGCCCAGGATGGCCGTGGTTTACTGCCCGCGAACCCATGCCTGGTTCGGCCACGCCCGTTATCCCCTGGAGATGCTATTGACCGCCGGCGCGATCGTGGCCCTGGGCACCGACAGCCGGGCCTCTTCGCCCGACCACAGTCTTTTGGCCGAGATGCGGCACATCGCCCGCGAGTTTCCCACCATGAGCCGCGCGACGATCCTGGAACTCGGCACGCGTGGCGGGGCGAGGGCCTTGGGTCTTGACTCTCAAGTCGGTACGCTGGAGCCGGGTAAGTGGGCTAACATGGCGGTCATTGCATTGCCGGAAGACGCCGCCGCCAACCCGCACGAACTACTCCTGGATGCCGCCGGCGCGGTCGTCGCAACCTGGGTCCGTGGGAACCGTGTGGCCTAGAAGATCCCTCAATACACGCTCTCAGGCAGAGCGAAAAAAACTCTTGCAATTTTCCTGTAGGATGGGCTTTGGCCCGTCAAGATTTGGCGTAGACGGGCTAAAGCCCATCCTACAATTATCAATTCGCACTAAACTAGGGCCAAACTGTAGTTCAATCTCTTTTAACAGGGCACGACGCGCCCCCGTAGGATGGACTTCCAAGTCCGTCCACGAAAAACCAAGGACGGACTTGGAAGTCCATCCTACAAAAGCCTGCAAAGGCGGGCTAAAGCCCATCCTACGACAAAGTTATCGCTCTGCCTTAGGCCGCACGGCGCGGCGAAACGGGCCGCGTGGCAGGTGTCGGTTTCGACACGGCAACGGAACGCTCGCGTTCACCGGACTTCTGCCCGACGATGACCCTACTCTCGGCCTCGCCCGTGGCAACACGCGACAAATTCTGCCTGCGCTGAATTTCGCCCAGGATTTCCCTTTGCAGCCCATTAAGATCAACCACGGAAAGAGCGGACAAACGCTTGAGGATGTTCATGTCTTGATTCCGAAATGATTTACGAAATAGTTCTGGTTTGTATGTACGATTAGGCAGCGCGATGCTTTAGAGGCGGGTCATGCTTCGCGGTGCTACCGGCTTTAGCGGTAGGTTCCCGCTTGATGGCCAGAAGGATCGCCCGGCTGTCCTTGGAAGACTGAATGCGAGACCACCCGACATATCCACCAATGGCAAGCGAAACGACGAGTCCGCTGCCGGCCAGGATCTCAACCCACGTTCGTTCCGAAAGGCTTGACGTCCAGGAAGGCAAAAGGGAGCCACCCGCTGCCCGGTACTTTGAACTCCTGGCGAAAGCTGCCGCCTGCCGCGCGGCCTCCGCTTTTTCCAGGTCGTGCTTGGATCGCACGGCCTGGGGATCAAGCTCGCTCACGTAGGATTGTGCGGAGCGGCTGCTCACCGATTCCTCGGCAGTGCTCTTGCTCAGGCCGGGATCCGGCAGGGCGTAGAGACCGTCGGCTGAGCCACGGTTACTTTGTTGCGCAAAACCATGGCTGGTGATGGCCAGTGCCGAAATCGCCAGCAAAACAAAAGGGACTTTCCTGGTACTGGTTGCACAACTAGGTTTTGGCGGTCGTTTTTTCCCCTGTTTTCTGGTCGTGAAACCAGTTCTCGGATTGCATATCACGGTAACCTCAATTCTTCGTGGAACTTGGTGCAAAAAATTCTTGGTGTAAAACTCTTCACAGCGAATGGTTCTTGGTAACGTCGTCAGCGGATCAGGCAACCCAGCGGGCGGATCGCCGCATGGCATGGTTTCGGCCAGCCCAGAAGACCTCTTCGGTCTCGGGATCGTTGTCATTGGGCGGCTCGGGCGGCTTATCGTCGGACGGTGCATTGAAACGGCGATAGGCCTCCAAGGAGATAATCACCGACTCGTCGTGGGGATGGGAGTCTTCGAGGATTTTCATGATTTTTTTCCGGCATTTTTCTAAAGGGTCGTTCAAGTTGTAGGTATTTACCAAAGGTGCCGTCACGCAGCATAGCGCTTGGGCAGTTTCTTGCCAAAACCGGTCGCGCGAACCGGCGCGGCTGTGCTTCCGTTGCAGTGGCGGTAGCCCTGCTCCCGCTCGAGAGCACGGCGGCGGGCCGAATCGGAAGCTTCGCCGAAGATCTCGTCGCGGCGTTGCAATTCCATGTCAATCGCATCGCTCAAGGTGTAGATATCGGCGTCGGCCAGTTTCTGAAGTTGTTCGAGAATCGAATTCATGGTTGCTTTCTCCTTCTTTTCGCCGGCATCCACCGGCAGAACTAGGGGTACAACTTGTTTCCTAAACAGATTCGTGGTGCTGTTACCTCGGCTGCAATTAGTTTTTGAAACAAGTTCTCGGTGATGGATCTCTTAAGCGGCTTTGCGCACTGAACTTTGACGTCGCAGCGGTTCCCGATGCGCCGGTGGAGGCATGGAGGCGAAAAACTCCTCCCATTGCCTGTTGCTCAACGGGCCTAGCAAAAGCCAGGCCCCTTGCGTCCGCACGAACAGTTCCAGGCCCTCATGCATTCTTTCCGTATATACCGCAACGCGCCGAGAACCAAGCCTCGCGATCGACTGTGAGAACAGTTCGATCGCCTGGGCGTGGTCGTCGCTGGCGTCGATCAGCACCCTATCGGCACCGTTCAACGACCGGCGAATCTCCAGGGCCGACCGGCCAAAGACCAACTCGACCCCGCAGTCCTCGCGTTGGTTGGCCCAAAGGGCCACCTGACGCGACAAAGACTCGGTTGGATAACCTACTGCGATACTATGCACGACGGTCTTGATGATGTTCATGTCCGACCTACTCCTCCGTGGCGAAGCGCAATTCCTGCATCCCTCAGGCATCGGCCTGAAAGACGACATTCTCTTTAAGCAAACAGTGTGCCAACCTTTCCCGTTACGGCAAGTGGGGGTTCAAACTCAAGCCCACTCAAGGGTTAGGATCCAAGAACCGAAAAACAATCGAAAACGAAGAGAAGAGAAGAGCCGCAAAGCGCGACTCCGCTCTGGTCGCAACTTGCGACCATGCCTACGCCAACGGCGTTGCGTCCCCTAGCCCAGGGTTGGTCGCGCAGCGGCTACCCTGGGAAACGGTATCCACGAAACCTTCTACGCCAACGGCGTTGTGTCCCATTTTTGGAGCCGGCCTTTTATCAGGGAAGGGGACACAACCCCTTCGGGGTAGGGCCTCGTTTATTCCTATACCCAGGGTAGCCGCTGCGCGGCAACCCTGGGCTAGAGGACGGAATCCCGTTGGGATACCGAGATCGGCTCTTCCGGTTTTAGGTGCAGAAGTAGGGTGGGGAGAGTGAAACGAGCCCCACCAAAAGTGGACCGCAACAGAATTGGTGGGGCTCGCTGCGCTCTCCCCACCCTACAATTATTCGCATTCCGCAGCTAGAACCGGAAGAGCCCCGAGATCCCATCTTGAGTTACGAAGGTTTAACCCAGGTTGTGCAACCTGAGCTTGCGGGACAGAGTTGCCCGATGAACCTGAAGCATGCGAGCCGCCTTTCGCTGGTTGAAATCGGAATGCTCCATGGCATGAGTGATCGCCTGGCGTTCGGCCTGCTTCAGCGTCAATTGACCTGCCGGGCCGGCAGCACTCGCCTGGCTCGACTCGCCCATCAACATGTCCAGGAGAGTTTCCGGAGTCAGGCCGGTGACGTAAAGTCGCTCGACCCAGGCAGACAGTTCACGAATGTTGCCTAGCCATGCGTAGCTTGTCAGAATCGCACGCACTTGCGACGATAATACCATCGGCGAACGGTGATATCGATCGGCGGCCACCAGCAGAAAATGGTCCAGAAGCGGAGAAATATCCTCCGGCCGCTCTCGCAATGCGGGGAGGTGGATCCGCACGATGTTCAAACGGTGATAGAGATCTCGGCGGAATGTTCCCAGACGGACCATCTCTGCCAAGTTCTGGTTCGAGCCGGCCAGAAATCGCGTATCGACCTTCACGGGAATAGGTCTGCCTACGGGCATCACCTCGTGCTCTTGAAGAACGCGGAGCAGTTTGGACTGCAAAGAAAGTGGAATCTCGCATATTTCATCGAGGAAGACCGTTCCACCTTCGGCCGTCTGGAAGATGCCAAGCATCGTTTGCTCGGCACCTGTGAACGCTCCACGAACATGGCCAAAGAACTGGCTTTCAAAAAGACTCTCGCTGACACCCGCACAATTGACCGGAATAAACGGCCGCTCAGATCGTTTACTCTTGGCATAAAGGCGTCGGGCAATCAATTCCTTCCCCGTACCGCTTTCACCCTCAATCAGTACGCAGCAGTCGGTAGCCGCCACTTGGTCCGCAAGCTGCAATACATCACGAATCGCTCGAGAAACACCCACAATTATGGGCACACCAGTAGCCGTGACTTTGAGCGTATTCATAATGTGCCTGGTGGAAACTTAAACCGAAAAAACCGATCATCGGGGTTCATCGCATCATGCAATCCACCCGATCGAACTATGTTTTCAGGAAAGAACCCGAACGCTGCCTCCTTTATGCTGCCAGTGCTTCCTGCAAAGTCACGCTTGGTGACTACGATCTCTAACACCACTAGATTCAGCATAATCATTCTGTCCGTTTTGTCAAGGATTATGAAGGAGAAACTGTGCGATTTTTTTGGATTGTAGCACTTCGATACAGATAGGCACACCAAAAGCGGGGATATTCCACCATGGGAGGGGTTGCTTTCCTCGGTCAGTCGATCCAACCCCCGCCCATAACCTCATCACCTTGATAGCAAACCGCGGCCTGTCCGGGGGCAACACCGTAGCAGGGTTCCAGGAATTCGACGCGGAATCGATCGCCCGGCAATATCTCCACGAGGGCCCCAACGGCAGCACTGCGGTAGCGAATCTTCACCTGGCATTCAAAACGCGGCTCCGGCGGAAAAAACCAGTTCGCTCCGCGTGCGAAAAGCTCATGCCGGGCAAGATCGTCCTTGGTGCCGACAACCACTTCACGGCTCATAGGGTCGATTCGCACGATATAGCGGGGTTCTCCAAACGCGACCCCCAGGCCTTTCCGTTGCCCGATCGTGAACTTTTCAATCCCCGCGTGCCGCCCCACCACTCGGCCATCCGTGGTAACAATCGCACCGGAAGTATCTAGTGGCGAACGATTTTGGCGAACGAATCGGGCGTGGTCCTGGTCGGGAACGAAGCAAATCTCCTGACTATCGGGTTTTTCGGCCACCTGATGCAGGCCGAGGCGGTCGGCAATCCGGCGTATTTCCTCCTTCTGGTAATCGCCCACGGGAAATTGCAGCCGGGCTAGAACCTCGGGCCGGATTCCCCAGAGTACGTAGGACTGATCCTTGGATGGATCAAGCCCCCGGCAGAGTGCGAGGCGGCCGCCGGGTGTTTGGACCAGTCGAGCATAGTGACCCGTGGCGATTTGGTTCGCGCCGATGCTATCGGCGTAGTCAACCAGCTTGCCGAATTTCAGCCACGTATTGCAGACGATGCACGGGTTGGGTGTCCGCCCGGACGTGTATTCGGAAATAAAGTACTGGATAATGCGGCCGAATTCCTGCTCGAAATTGATCGCGTAGAAGGGGATTTCCAGTTGCTCGGCGACACGTCGGGCATCGGCCGCGTCGCTTGCGCTACAGCACCCCTGCTTCCGCGGGGCATCGGAGGTCGAGCAGGTTGCCGCCTCTTCGTGGCCATGGCGCATGAACAGCCCGATCACCTCATGACCGGCCTGGCGGAGCAACCAAGCGGCCACGCTGCTATCGACACCACCGGACATAGCGAGAATTAGGCGTGACATACGTTCATTTTTGCAGGCTTCGGCAAGATGAGCAACTGGGTTTGCGCTCGAAAATCCCTACAATCTGCAAGATTACGAGGACGATAAACTATCGATTCTCGACATCAAGGCCGTCGATCAGTCAGGAATAGAAAAGAAAATTTACCGCAAAAGAACGCAGAGAGCGCAAAAGAATAGATCCTCTCTTTTGCGCTCCTTTGTGCTCTCTCGCGGTGAATTCTAATCAATTCTTTCGACAGAAAAATGAAGGGACAGAAAAATTGGAAGATCGGACCAAGCTATTGCGATAACCTCATCTTTCCTAGGTTGCTGGAAACTGGTACAATCCTCGCTTCGCAGTGGCATTTTCTCTCAGGAATCAACCATGGAACGTGAACTCCTCGATCGGGCCGACGATATCCAGAAGCGGATCCTCCAGCTAAGGGACTCTCTTTGACTTCGCTGGAAAAAAAACGCAGATCGCCACGATCGAAGACCAGATGGGCCAGAGTGATTTCTGGAATTATCGCGAGAAGGCCCAGGAGGTTGTTGGCCGGCTCAAGGGACTGAAGTCCCTCGTCAAGCCATTGGAAGATGCAATCCGCGCTTCGGACGACGTGGCCGCCATGATTGAAATGGCCGAGGAAGACGAAGGCCTAGCCGCCGAAGTTCCCGGCGAAATCGAGCGACTGGAAAAGGCCATTGATGACCTGGAGACTAAGTCGCTTCTGAGCAGTCCGTTGGACCCAAGCCCAGCACTCTTGACGATCAACGCCCGCGACGGCGGCACGGATGCCAACGATTGGGCCGAGATGCTCCTGCGGATGTATCTGGCTTGGGCCAAGGATCACGATTACGACACCGAGCTCCTCGATCGCCAGGAAAACGAGGAAGCCGGCATCAACAGCGCCACGATCGCCGTTCGCGGGCCGATGGCCTACGGTTATCTGAAAGGCGAGGCCGGCATCCACCGGCTCGTGCGGATCAGTCCTTTCAACTCCGAAGGAAAGCGGCAAACGAGCTTTGCCGCCGTCGATGTTTCACCGGAAGTATTCGACGAGATCAAAATCGAAATTCGCGACGAGGATCTGGAGGAGAAGGCCATTCGCTCCAGCGGCCCCGGCGGGCAACACGTCAACAAGACCTCCAGCGCCATACAGTTGAGGCACCTTCCTACCGGCATCTTGATCTGCTGCCAAGCCGAGCGGAGCCAGCATAAAAATCGGGCGATGGCCTTGAAGATGCTTCGCGCCCGGCTCGCGCGGATCGAGGAAGAAAAACGCGAGGTCGAGCAGGCGGCCAAGTATACCTCAATGCCCAAGGTCGGCTTCGGCTCCCAGATCCGCAGCTACTTCCTTCATCCCGATCAACGCGTGAAGGACTCGCGCACGGGCTACTACATGGGCAACTTCCGCGCCGTGCTCGACGGGAACATCCAAGGCTTCCTCGACGCCTACCTGCGCTATCGCGTTAAAGGCGTAACGTACGGCAGCTTGAAGGATGATGACTAAGAGCTCATCTTCCGCCGGCGGCACATCGCGCAAGCGGAGCTTCGGCGCGCAGCGGGCGATTCGGCTGGTAATAGGTCGCTCGGCAGTGGCTTTGGGGAGCAAAACGCGGGCCAAGATCCAGAAGAGATTCGGAGGAGCCGACCAGCAGGTAGCCGTCAGGAGTCAGACGCTCGGAGAGACGAAGAAATAAATCGCGACGCCGGGGAACATCGAAGTAGATCGCAACATTCCTACAAAAGATGATGTCAAAGGGGCCAATGCCAAGAAAAGGCTGATGCAGGTTTCGCTTCTGAAACTGGACCATCGCTCGGATCGAGTCTTTAATCTTCCAGCCGCCTTGTTGCTCAACAAAGTACTTTGTCAGGAGTTGTGGTTTCATTCCTCGCTGGATTTCGTGCTTGGCATACCACCCCTGACTGGCAACTTTGATCGCTGCATCGGAGATGTCCGTAGCCAGGATATGAATGTCCCAGGACAAAACATCGGGAATCGTCTCGCAGAGCATCATGGCCGTGCTGTACGCTTCCTGGCCGGTGCTGCTTGCGGCCGACCAGATGCGTATGCGTTTGGGAAAGGCCGTCTTCGCCTTGCTGTCGAGCAATTCGGGAATGGCCTTATACTGTAACGCGGCAAACGGAGATTCATCGCGGAAAAACAGCGTCTCTTGCGTGGTGATGGCGTCGATGATTTGGTTCTGGAGAACTTGATTGTGGGTAAGCCGGGCTTTCTGACACAGATCTCGGTACGAGGCGCAACCGCTCGCCTTGGCCAATTCGCCAAGCCGGCTTTCGATCAAATAACCTTTCGTGTCGTCCAAAATGACGCCGCAAAGCTCATCGACAAGCTTGGCCACAAAGGTAATATCTTCCTTGGTTACCTGCATGCGCGAGTACCCTTCTCGACGAGGCGCGTGATTTCCAAAGCAATATGGTCGAGCGACGCCACGACATCCGCAATGCCTTGTTCAATTGGCTCGCGAGGCATCCCAAACACGACACAACTAGCTTCATCTTGTGCAACGATTGCGCCGCCGCTCTGGTGGATCAGACGGCAGCCCGCGGAGCCGTCGTTCCCCATGCCCGTCATGATCACGCCCACCGAACGGGCACCGTAGACCGTGGCGACGGAGCGAAAAAGGTAGTCCACCGAGGGCTTGCAACTGTTTTCCGGTGGATCGTCGGTGATCCGGACATGGACGCGATCCGCCTCGCGATAGACCCGCATCTGTTTTCCGCCGGGGGCAATCAGTGCCACTCCCGGCAATGCCTGCTGCCCATCGGATGCCTCAAAAACACGCACTTTGCAACGAGTGTTGAGGTCGTCCGCCAGGGATTTCGTGAATACCGGCGGCATGTGCTGGACAATCAAGATGGGGACGGGAAAATTTCCGCTGAACCGAGGAAGCATTTCGGTAAGTGCTTTGGGGCCCCCCGTGGAAATCCCAATCGCCACCACATCCGGCTGCGCGAAAGGGGTCGATCGCGGTGAATTGGTGTTCGGTGCGGAATGCGAATAATTGGGTGGGACGAGCGCAGCAAGCCCCGCCAATTCCGTTTTGGCCCGTTTTTGGTCGGGAATCCCAGGGCTGGACGGTGTCGCTTGGCCGCGCAAGACGCGCCGGACAGATTGCCTCCGTGCGTAGGCGGCCAACTTGGGCGCGAGATCCCGCCGAAGTTGCTCCGCGCTCTCCTGGAACGAGTTTCCCGTCGGCTTGAGGGCAAAATCGAACGCTCCCAGTTCGAGGGCCGCCAAGGTGGTTTGTGCCCCCTGGGCGGTGAAGGCACTGAGCATGATGGCACCCACGCTGGATCCGACGGATTTGAGGCGGCGAAGCACTTCTAAACCATCCATCTCCGGCATTTCAACGTCCAGCAGGAGAATGTCGGGGGAAGTCTGTTCCAGCTTTTGCAAGGCGATCTTTCCATTGGGCGCAGTTCCAACGACCTGGACATTCGGGAGACTCCCCAGGACATCACTGACGATCTTGCGATAGGTTACCGTGTCGTCCACCACGAGGACACGAAGCGGCTCGTCCATGTTACAGTATTATCCGTGGCCAAAAAAGGTTCAAGGTACAAGGTTCAAGGTACAAGGTTCAAGGTACAAGGTTCAAGGTTCAAGGAAAATGCCATCTTCACTGCCTTTCATTGTTCCTTGAACCTTGTTCCTTGGATCATTTTCTAAACAGCCCACCACCTACACCTTGAACTGTCCCACCAGACCTTGGAGTTGTTCGGCCACCGAGGAAAGTTCGCGACCGGTCGTTTGGGTCTGCGCGGCGCCCTGGGCCGACTGCCTGGCCGCCTGGTCCACTCCGACGATGTTTCGCGTGATTTCATGCGTCGCCGTGGCCGACTCGGCCACGCCGCGAGACACCATCTGGGCCGCGGTTGACGACTGCACCATGTTCCGGGCGATCTCCTTGGTCGTGATGCTCTGCTCTTCGACCGCGGAAGCGATCATCCGCGAGAGTTCATTGACTTGCTTGACAACGTCGCTGATGTCGCTGATCGACTTGACGGCGCGACCCGAGGAACCTTGGATACCTTTGATCCGTTTGCGGATATCTTCCGTGGCCGAAGCCGTTTGTTTTGCCAGTTCCTTGACCTCCGTGGCGACCACGGCAAAACCTTTGCCCGCATCGCCGGCCCGTGCCGCCTCGATGGTGGCGTTCAAGGCGAGCAGATTGGTTTGCTCGGCGATATCCTGGATGACTTCGATGACCTTGCCGATCTCGTCGGCCGCTCCGCCCAATTCGCCGATCTGCGAGTTGCTGGTGCTGACCAGTTGTGCCGCGTTGTCGGCCACGCCAGCCGCACGCTCCGCGCTCTTGGACACCTCGCTAATGCTGGAGGTCAACTCCTCAATGGCGGAGGCCACCACCTTGATATTGGTCGACATCTGCTCGGTGGCAGCGGCCATTCCGCCCATATTGGTCGACATCTGCTCGGCGGCGGCCGCGACTTGCGCCGACTGGTTGGTGGTCTCTTCGGCACCACTGGCCAGTTGCGTGGCGGTCGCCGAAAGCTCCGTGGCCGACGAGGCCACGGTCTGTGTGTTGCGCATCATGCCCTTGAGCAACTCACGGGTGTTTCCCACCATGGTGTGGAAAGCGCGTGCCAGGTCTCCCATCTCGTCGCCACGCTTGCGAAGCACCTCCGGCACCTCCTTGGAAAAATCCCCCTGGGCAAGCAGACCGGTGAATCCGACGCAGTCCTTGATCGGGCGGGTGATATTCCAGCTTACCACAATACCCAGCGCAAGAGCCAGAATGAAACTTGTGATTGTGCCGGCAATGATTACAAGGTTTCCTCGGACAGCATTCTGCTTTGAGCGTGTGGCTGTTTCGTCGGACTCCTTTACGCGGTACTGGATCAGCCCTTCAAGTATTTCCCGCAAATTGCGTTCAAAAGGAAGACATGAATTCATTGAGTGGAGGAGTAGCGACCCGGGAATAGCGCGAATGCGATTGGTCCGCTTTTCCAACTCCTGTGAGAGCGACTCCAAGGCAGCGACAGAAGCGAGATCGGCACTGTGTAATTGATTGGCAAGGCTAGCCAAGCCTGCGGCATTACGCGTCTTCATGCCTTTCAGCGCGGCATGATACTTCTCAATCACTTCCCCGTAAATCTTTTCTGTTTTTTCGATCGAATCGACCTTGAATCCGATTAGCGGGGCAAGATTCTTGAGGGTAGCTAGGTTCAAGCGGATGCTGTCGTCACGGGCTTCGATTGCGGCCAAGTACTTGGTGTAGTCGCTCGGATTATCACCGCGCAGCACGAGATTGCTCCATGCCTGAGATTGCTTCGCGAGTTCGAGCAAGCCGTTGCGGGCCTCGCTTTTCATGTCGAGACAATTGTGGAAGTAGTCTCCCGGGTTCGGTTCCAGTGGGGAGACACATTCCACAAGTATTTTCTCGTACTCACCGGCGATGGTGAAGTATTTGTCGTTGGTCTGTCGCCACTGGTCCGAAGTAGCCAGAAAAGCATTCCAAACGGTCTCTTCGTCGGAAGTCAATTTAAGCGACGCGTACTTCTTGCACGCGGCGTCGTAAGCCGCCTGGGCTTTGCTCGCGTTGTCGATCATCTTTCGATATTCGGCCAGGTCGATATTCGGATTCAATAGCGCGCGACGTGCCGCCTTGAACCGTTCGGCGCTCGTCTCGATCTCGGAAAGATGCTGCACGCTCGGAACGATCGTGTTAACGACATTATTAAGGTCGGAATGCAGGAGTGAGAGGCTCCACCAGCCAGCAGCACCCACGAAGCACGCAATCATCGCAACAGTCGTAAATCCTGCGATCAGCTTGGTCTTCAAACTTAAATTGGTAAAGAGACTCATTTTTGTTTTTCTTTCTAAGAAATAATCCAATTGAAACCAAGTTGTTCCCATTTTCGGGATAGGGAAATGAACGGAAAGCCACGATGCGTGTTCCCCTCCCCCTTTTATCTTCCTGTCATCCGTTTTCTGTCTTCTTCTCTTATCTGTGTTTTTTACACCTTGAATTGTCCTACCAGACCTTGAAGTTGTTCGGCTACCGTGGAGAGTTCGCGACTGGTCGTTTGGGTTTGCGCGGCGCCCTGGGCCGACTGTCTGGCCGCCTGGTCCACTCCCACGATGTTTCGCGTGATCTCCTGCGTCGCCGTGGCCGACTCGGCCACGCCGCGAGACACCATCTGGGCAGCGTTTGACGACTGCACCATGTTCCGGGCGATCTCCTTGGTCGTGATGCTCTGCTCTTCGACCGCGGAAGCGATCATCCGCGAGAGTTCATTGACTTGCTTGACAACGTCGCTGATGTCGCTGATCGACTTGACGGCGCGACCCGAGGAACCTTGGATACCTTTGATCCGTTTGCGGATATCTTCCGTGGCCGAAGCCGTTTGTTTTGCCAGTTCCTTGACCTCCGTGGCGACCACGGCAAAACCTTTGCCCGCATCGCCGGCCCGTGCCGCCTCGATGGTGGCGTTCAAGGCGAGCAGATTGGTTTGCTCGGCGATATCCTGGATGACTTCGATGACCTTGCCGATCTCGTCGGCCGCTCCGCCCAATTCGCCGATCTGCGAGTTGCTGGTGCTGACCAGTTGTGCCGCGTTGTCGGCCACGCCGGCCGCGCGCTCCGCGCTCTTGGACACCTCGCTGATGCTGGAGGTCAACTCCTCAATAGCGGAGGCCACCACCTTGATATTGGTCGACATCTGCTCGGTTGCGGCGGCCATTCCGCCCATATTGGTTGACATCTGCTCGGCGGCTGCCGCAACTTGCGCCGACTGGTTGGTGGTCTCTTCGGCACCGCTGGCCAGTTGCGTGGCGGTCGCTGAGAGTTCCGTGGCCGACGAGGCCACGGTGCTGATGTTGCCGGCGATGTGTCCGATGATGCCTTGCAGTTTCTCGATGAACTGGTTGAAATACTGGGCCATCTCACCAATCTCATCTTGACTGGTCACCGTGAGCCGCTTGGTCAGGTCGCCTTCGCCTTCGGAAATGTCCTTGAGCATATTGGTCGTGCGTCGGATGGCACCGATAATTCCGCCCGCTAACACAGCCGACAAGACTCCCGCCAGCAAAACTGCCAGCGCAAGTCCGCCACCAAGGGCCCACAGGTCTCGGACAGCCTCTGCCTGAATTATTTTTGCCTTCGCAGCCACGGACTCCACTTCGCATTCCGCAATGATACCGATATCGTCCACCTGTTTGGTAATCGTGGAAAAGAAGGTGGCTGGATCAAGACCAAACTGTCCCTTACTCGCCTTGGCCAGAACGATTCGGAACACGCGGTTGACCTCCCGCCACACTTCACTTTCCATCTTCGTGGCGATCTGAGCGCACGCAGCTTCGTCAAGCGACAGTGCCGGAGAGGTGAGGTTGCACTCCACGCTGGCCTTCAGCTTGGCAATCTTCAGGACCATATCCTCGTCGATTGGTTTTGCCGCGGTAAGGACCCCGGAGATGGTTGCTCGCATCTGCCCCGCGTACTCCTTGGCGTTTTCAAGTAGGATGACATTGACGAATCGCTTGCCGATCCCTTTGGTCGTCTTGCCCTCCACGGCGAGCTTCTCGATGTCCAGTAGCCTCGCGATGAGGTTTGTGTATTGTTGAAATGATTCGGCTGACGAGCAATGTCCGTTGACGGCGGTCCGCACTTGCTGAAGTTGATTGATCGCTGAATACTCAGAATCTTTGCGGTGCGATTTGATCGCAGCGGTTTGCATTAGCTCGCTGGCAGACTGCACCGCCCCGTCCGTCTCGGCCTGTTGAGCGTCCAGATCGGTTCTTCCCGACCCGCCGTTGAGGTACATTAATGACCGCCCTCGCTCCCGTTGCAGATGGTTTACGGCTGCCGAAACGGTGCGCAGCAGGTGGACATTTTGTCGCATGACGCCCGCAGTCTCATATTCCTCAAAGCGAGAGAACAGGAGGAATGCTGACAAGACAAGCAGAAGCACAAGCGGCAACCCCATGAGGATGAGCAATTTGGATCGGATGGAAAGTCGCTTGTATAAATGGGGCATCGTTAATCGCATGAGAGTATCCTAATGTTTAAGGTACAAGGTACAAGGTTTAAGGTTCAATGTACAAGGTACAATGAAAATGCCATCCTCGCTGCTTTTCATTGTTCCTTGAACCTTGTTCCTTGGATCATTTTCTTATCCGTTTTTCGTCCGTGTTTCCTACACTTTGAACTGTCCCACCAGACCTTGGAGTTGCTCAGCTACCGAGGAGAGTTCGCGACCGGTGGTTTGGGTCTGCGCGGCGCCCTGGGCCGACTGCCTGGCCGCCTGGTCCACTCCGACGATGTTTCGCGTGATCTCATGCGTCGCCGTGGCCGATTCGGCCACACCGCGAGACACCATCTGGGCCGCGGTTGAGGACTGCACCATGTTCCGGGCGATCTCCTTGGTCGTGATGCTCTGCTCTTCAACCGCGGAAGCGATCATTCGCGAGAGCTCATTGACCTGCTTGACCACATCACTGATGTCGCCGATCGACTTGACGGTGCGACCCGCGGAACCTTGAATGCCTTTGATCCGCTTGCGGATATCTTCCGTGGCACTGGCGGTTTGCTTCGCCAGTTCCTTGACCTCGGTGGCGACCACGGCAAAACCCTTCCCCGCATCGCCGGCCCGTGCCGCCTCGATGGTGGCGTTCAATGCCAGTAGGTTGGTTTGCTCGGCGATATCCTGGATGACTTCGATGACCTTGCCGATCTCGTCGGCCGCTCCGCCCAATTCGCCGATCTGCGAGTTGCTGGTGCTGACCAGTTGTGCCGCGTTGTCGGCCACGCCGGCCGCGCGCTCCGCGCTCTTGGACACCTCGCTGATGCTGGAGGTCAACTCCTCAATAGCGGAGGCCACCACCTTGATATTGGTCGACATCTGCTCGGTTGCGGCGGCCATTCCGCCCATATTGGTCGACATCTGCTCGGCGGCTGCCGCAACTTGCGCCGACTGGTTCGTGGTCTCTTCGGCACCGCTGGCCAGTTGCGTGGCGGTCGCTGAGAGTTCCGTCGCCGACGAGGCCACGGTCTGTGTGTTGCGTATCATGCCCTTCAACAACTCACGGGTGTTTCCCGCCATGGTGTGGAAAGCGCGTGCTAGGTCTCCCATCTCGTCGCCACGCTTGCGAAGCACCTCCGGCACCTCCTTGGAAAAATCCCCCTGGGCAAGCAACCCAGTGAATCCGACGCAGTCCTTGATTGGGAGCACGATACTTCGGGTAGCCACGACACTGAACAATGCCGCCAGCACCATCGCCAGCGATGTGCCGATACCGAGCGTCCACTGCGCCCGCGCAAAAGCCGCCTCGGCGGCGTCATCCGTTTGCTGAATGCGTTTCTCCCGATAGGTGATAAGCGCATTGATCGCCGGATCGATCTTATCGGCCATGACTTTTGCACCCTCGGTAGCGAACAGTTCCAGGGCTGCTGCGTCCTGTCCTTGGGCCTTGAGAGCCATATTGGCGACGCGCTGGTTAAGATCACGAGCACTAGCCAGAGCTTCCTCCAGCTTGGCGAGCAGATCCTTATCTTCCTGGTGCCCCGCCGCGGCTTTCAGTTCCTCCAGTTCCTTCGCGTATTCTTTTCGCTTGCGGTCGATCGCGGCCTTGTACGCCTGTTTGGCGGCCACGTCTTTGGCGGCAACGAGACCCCACATCTCCAGGTAGAGGGTATCCAGAGAAGCGTCGATATCCTTGATCTTGACCATCTTCGCCGCCTGTGCCAGCGCGGTGTCCATGTTCTGGTTGATCGCGGTCGTCTGCCACCATGCCGTTACGGACAGCAGCAGAAGCATCGTGGCCAGGGCACCGAAGCCAAGTGCGAGTCGTTTTCCAATCGTCAGATTCTTCAAACGAGTAAACATAAGGCTCTTTCCTTTTCACAATATGGGGGAATAAATACAAGGTTCAAGGTTCAAGGTTCAAGGTTCAAGGTACAAGGTACAAGGTTCAAGGTTCAAGGTACAAAGAAAATGCCATCTTCACTGCCTTTCATTGTTCATTGAACCTTGTTCCTTTGATCATTTTCTTATCCATGTTCCTTCCGTGGCAAACCATTTCAATGGCCATGCCGATCGACGCTAAAAATCTTCTCCATGTCGAGGATGACCAACAACTCGCCGAGAAGTTTGCAGACGCCGCGAAAGTACTGGCCATCGATTCCGGCCACGTTGGCAGGCGACGGTTCGATGTCGGTCTGACGGGTGCGGACAACATCGGCAATCCGATCGACGACAATGCCAATCTGTTCGCCGTGCGAGCGAACTACGACATTACACGACTGCCGGGTCAGGGTGGCGGGTTCCATGCCGAGGACCACGCGGAGGTCGATCACCGTGACCACCCGCCCACGGAGGTTGATCAGACCGCGAACGCAGGCGGGAGCGTGCGGGACAGGGGTGAGGTCGAACTGATGGTTGATCTCCTCGATCTGGTCGATCGGCACGCCCATTAGGGCATCGCCCAGATAGAACGAGCTAATCTCCAGTTCGGCGGATTTTGTTGGCGGCGGGTTGGCAAGCATCGTCGTCATGAAACGCTCCTTTGGGTGACTTTGCGTTTGAGCAATCGGGTGACACTCGCCATGAGTTGCTCGCGGTCGAGTTTAATGTGATATTCGTTGATTCCAAGCTGCCGGCCGCGCTGAATGTCGTCTTCTCCAGCGAGCGAGGTCACGGCGATGATGGGTATCCTGGCTAGGCGGGGATCGTTTCGGATCGTTTGGGCCAGTTCCAACCCGCTCATGTTCGGCATCTCAATATCCGTCACCACAAGGTCAAAACACTCTTCCGGTTCTCGCAGTACGCTCCAGGCTTCGACGCCGTCTTCGCACCCCCGAACCTCATACCCCTCGGCCTCAAGGAAACTCATCAATTGCTTGCGGAAGAAGTCGGAATCCTCGACCACCAAAACCCGCGGTACGGAACCCGCGTCCGTTTTTTGAGGGGGTTGCGTGTTGAACCAGTCGGGATGAGCCAATCGGGCCACCTCATGGAGATCCACGAGTCGCACCGTCATCTGCTCGAAGACGAGCGACCCTACCACACCCGGTTTTCGGAACGTGATGGTATCGATCTGGGTAGGTACGGCACGGATGTCGAGCAACTCCGGCACGAGCAGACCGACCTCCCGTTGGGCTGCCGAAAACACCACAACATAGATCTTGGCGGCTTCTTCGCGCGGCTTGCAGCCGATATAGTCCTCCAGACTCAACAAGGGCAACGTGCTGCCTCGGTATTGAAGAATCTGCATCCCGCCAACGCTGTCGATCTGGTCGCTGCGGACCCGTTCGATGCGTGCCACCAACTCCATGGCGACGCCGAAATATTCAGCGGGATGGTTGCTGAACAGGAGCATGGCCTGGGTCTCCTCGGCCACGTCGCCGCCCGAGGCGGTAGTCGCCGCGTCGCCTTCGGGAATTGCAAGCTGGCAGTGGGAGGCAATGCCCGTGATGTCGAGAATCAGGGCGACCTTGCCGTCGCCGAGGATGGTTGCTCCGGCCAGGCAAGTGCTGTTTTTCATGTGGCGTCCCAAGGGTTTAACCACAATTTCTTCGGAGTCGCACAGCCCGTCCACAACCAGGCCGTAACGAAGGTGGCCCGCCTCAACGACGATGATGTGCATTGCACGCTCCGTCGCCGTGTTCTCCTGGCTCGGATTGACATTGAGTACGGTGGTCAGCCGGATCAGAGGGAGCAAGGTGCCCCGCAACCGGAAGACCTCGGCAAATTTGACGCGTTCGATCCGTTTTGCCACATCGGCGGCCTTGACCCGTACCAACTCGCGGATGCTTGCCTGGGGAATGGCATAACGCCGACCGGCGGAGCGAACCACGAGGGAAGGGATAATTGCCAGCGTCAACGGCAACTTGACGTGAATTTGTGTTCCGGTTCCCAGTGCGGTTTCCACGGTAACCGTGCCGCCAAGACGCTCGATATTCGTTTTGACCACATCCATTCCCACCCCGCGACCACTGACCGCCGTGACTTTTGCAGCCATTGAGAAACCGGGGCGGAAGATGAGTTGCAGGGCCTCGCGGTCACTCATGCCGTGGGCCTGCTCGGAAGTTATGATTCCCTTGGCTACCGCATTCTCCTTGAGCCGCGCCACGTCGATCCCGCGCCCGTCATCGCTGATATGGATATTGACCTTGCCCGCCTGATGAAAAGCACGCAGGGCAAGCGTGCCCGCCGGCGGCTTTCCCGCCTTGACGCGGACCTCGGGCAATTCGATGCCGTGATCCACGGCATTCCGGACCAAGTGCGTCAGGGGGTCGCCAATCGATTCGATAATTGACTTATCGAGTTCGACCTCCTGCCCTTCGAGGGTCAAATGACACTGTTTTCCCAGAGAATTACTCAGGTCGCGCACGACGCGTTGGAACCGGCCAAACACGGTTCCGATCGCCTGAAGACGCGTCTGCATGATCGTTTCCTGGAGTTCGCTGGTGACCAGATTGACCCGGGCAGCCACGACGCCAAGGGCACCCTGATCCGAGGAAGCGACCGTTTGCAGCAGTTGATTACGCGATAACACCAGTTCGCCCGCAAGATTCATCAGGCGGTCCAGCACCGTGACGGCAACGCGGATGTTCGACTCGCTAACTCCCCCGGTGGACGATCCCGTTGCAACAGGCGAGGTTGCTTGCGGAATGTCTTTCTTTTCTTCGGAAACCTGCTCGCCCACGAACTCGCCGACAGGGTCGGACGGGCTTAGTACACGTCCAGAAACAACTTGGGGTGCGGGCGTCTCGCCTGCGCATGCAGCCGGGACGGCCGCACCACAAAAACGCG
>JBAWVO010000097.1:0-19754 GCA_037147235.1 Planctomycetota bacterium
CTCCGCCTAGTCTACGAATTGGGCGCAGAATAAAATCCCCGGAGGCAAGGAAGTCTGTCATTCCGGCAGATCTTTTTCGGCAACATGCCCGCGATTTGCCCCCTGCCCGGCGGCGCACCCTAGCGTCGGATAAGCGCTGCGTGTCCTGGTCCTGGCTCTTTGGCACGCGTGAATGCCGTCCAGCCGCTCGTAATCCGTACGCGGCAGCAGTTCGTCCAATTTCTCCGCGATCCGCGCACTGAGCCGCGAGTTCTCCTCTTCCGGGTAATTTCATCATTCCGGGAGCCGGGAGCCGGCATGAGAGACTCCAAAGACCCCAAATACCCCAGTCACTTTTGCGTTATTGGCCAAACCACAATCGCGATGCGCGTGTCGGGTGCTTGCAATCGCGTGCGGGTTCAAGGATAATAGAATCCTGTGGAATCCCACGGCGCGGATCGCGCTGTTCTTGAGATTGTGTCACTGTTGCGATTTGTCAACGGATGCGGTGCAAAATCAACATTTTTGCGGAAAATTGCAACGAGCCGGATCGCCCGTGGCAGTCGCATAATCTGTTGTAACTCCAATCAATAGAACAAGTTGCATAATGAGCATTTGGCTCGAAGGTCAGTGCTGGCACGCTCTTTGCAAAAGAGGCTAGCGGCAGGAATCGCCCTTGGAGCGGCAACAGTCTTCCGGAATCTTCTCGCGGTTGGCCCAACAAACAAGAAACAAAGTTATGAGTACAGGTACAGTTTCCCCGCTACCCCAATGGAAACGATGGATCCCCACTCCACCGGTGATGGCGGCGTGGGCAGTCTTGGTGGTTGGATTTTTCGTAACCTATCGGGAGACGCTGCTCCACATGGTGCGGGTCTGGTACAATACGCCCGACTATGGTCACGGCTTCTTCGTGCCGATTTTCGCGGGTTTCCTGCTCTGGCAGCGTCAAGAGATGGTCAATCCATGGCCCAATAAGGGCACCTGGTGGGGGATACCGTTTTTTGCAGTCTTTGCGCTCGTTCGCTGGCTTTGCTTATTTCTGAACTACGAGCGCGACATCGATTCGCTGTTGCCATTTTTGTTCGGCATGACACTCATTTTGGGTGGGTGGCGTGCCCTGCGATGGGCGTGGCCTTCGATCATCTTTTTGATTTTCATGGTGCCGCTGCCCGATTTCTTGGCCTCGGCACTGGGCGGAAAACTGCAACGTGGCGCCACCATCATGAGCGTCTATGTCCTGCAATCGGTTGGCGTCCCGGCGATCACTCTTGGCGATGCTTCCAATGTCATCCAGCTCTCTGAACCAAGCAGCAAGCTCGAAGTTGCCAGGGCTTGCAGCGGGTTGCGGATGATGACCCTGTTCTTCGCCGTCTGCGTGGGGGCCAGTTTCGTATTGAAAATGCCCTTCTGGAAAAAAATCGTTTTGATCGTCAGTGCCGTGCCGATTGCCATTATTTCCAACGTCGGACGCATCGTGATAACCGGCATGTTGACCGAGTGGATAAGTGCCGGCGTAGCGGATTTCATTCACGACCACGCGGGTTGGTTGATGATGGTCTTTGCGATGCTGATGATTTGGGGTGAGATGGCCCTGCTCTCGGCCCTGATGATCGAGACGTCGATAGAAGGACCTCTTTCGTTCGGCGATAGGGGCAGTCCGCCGCGGCGACGAGGTCCCACGGGAGGTTTGGGTGGATCGGGTGGACTAGGTGAGCAAGGCCCGCGGCCAGATAAGCCGGGGGGGGCGAAGGTGTGAAAGTGTGAAAGGTGTGAGAGTGTGTGAAAAGGTGTGAAGGTGTGAAAGGGCAGGATGCCTACGCTACGGGTTTGAAATCTATTCATTTTGCAGATCTTCTTCTCTGAGACACAAAATTATGTCAACCAATGAGAGTCTAACGCAGTCCAACGAGATTCCTTCGGAGCAGGCCATTACCATTCAGCCGTCGAGTATCGCATCCTATGCGGGATCGGGAGACTGGATGTCGGCCGAAGGCAAGGATTCGTCGCAGGAGGGTGTAGGTGGATTGGCCCTGTTGCACGCGGTTCGGCGGCACTGGCTGGTGATTCTATCGACCGGACTGGCGTGTGCGGCGGTGATCGGCACTTCGCTCTGGTTGGTGCTCAAGCCGCAGTACAAGGCCACGGCCGTCTTGCAGTTGGCCCCTTCCGCCCCCATCATTCTTAGCAAGACCGCCGACCAACAGCAGACCACGAATGAATTCGAGATTTTTCGCGATACCCAGCAGAGCCTTATCAAGAGTCGCTTCGTCATCATGGCGGCCCTCCGCGATCCGAAATTGAAGAATCGAGCCTGCATCCTTCGAGAGGACGCCAACCGCAATACCGTCGCCTGGCTAACCGACGAGATTCGCGTCGACTTTCCCGCGAAAAACGCCGGCATTATGCAGGTCAGTGCAATGGAACCCGATCGGGAAGATGCGGCGGTGATCGTCAACGCGGTCGTGGATGCCTATATGAATGAAGTCGTCAATTACGACCGGCAGCAGCGACGCGATCGCCTGAGCGATCTCCAGCAAATCTCCGCGGAGAAAGAGAACGAGGTCCGCACTAAGCGCGAACAGTTGAAACGGGAACTCGAGAATATCGGTGCCGGCGACGACCAGACCATGGTGGCCCGAAGTACGTTGGCCGTGAGTATGTACGCCGCATTTCAACAACAATTCCAGGGCATGCGTTCGGAACACCGGGTTTTATTGGGCAGGCTCCAGGAGGCGAAGAGAACTTTGGCGGAACTGGCCACTGCCGAAATACCCGAGACCGAGGTGGTCGTACTCCTCAATAGCAATCCTATCTACCGCGATCTGCAAAGTCGCCTTACGTTCCTGGAAGGGTTGAGTAGGCTCCACATGGAGGCCGCCGCGCCCGGAACAAAGCAACCCGTCGGCTTTGCCCGGAGCAAGGCGGAATTGGAATCGGCAAAAGCACAACTCCTGACCTTGGAACAGAAGTCTACCGAACAGGTTCGCGGTGCCAAACGGATCGAATTGGAGCGGGAGGTCCACCGCTTGGAGAGCCGGGTTGATATCTCCACCGGGCAGGTGGCTGCCTTTGAAAAAGAAGTTGAGCGCAAAGGCAACGAGGCCGACTCGGTAGGCCGCAGTTCCGTTGCCGCACAGATGGCGCGGGCCGAGGTCGATAACATCGAGCGCATCCTTCACGGTGTGGCGGAAGAGCGGGAACGCCTCCGCGTGGAACTCAAGTCCGCGCCCCGTGTGGCCGTGTTGGGGGACCGAAATGCCCCGGCCGCCATTCCGGAAAACGAAATGCGCGATCTCCGCTCCGCGTTCATTGCCTTGGGATCGTTGTTTGCCATGTTCGTGCCGGCCTTGGGAATGGTCGTGTGGGATCTCCGCAAGGATCGTATCAATACATCGAGCGATGTGTCGAAGCGGCTGAAGATCCCCGTGATCGGGGCGGTGCCGATGATCCCGGCGATGGCCATGCGGCGGCTCGGCGATGCGACTCGGCGGAGCCAGATCTGGAAAATGCGATTCACGGAAGCGGTCGATGGAGTAGCGGCCCGGTTGCTGCGAAAAGCCGAATGCGATCAAACTCGCGTGGTCCTCATCACCAGCGCACTTAGCGGCGAAGGCAAGACAACTTTGGCCACCCAACTGGCCATGAGCCTGGCCCGCGCCCAGCGGAAAATTGTTTTGGTGGACTTTGACTTGCGACAGCCCACGCTGGACGGGGCCATGGGGCTTCCGCTGGGACCGGGAATTTGCGAGGCCCTGCGCGGCGAAGGGGATATCCTGGACATGGTCCGGCAAACCGAAATCGAGGGGCTTTCCGCGGTCACGGCCGGCTCTTGGAATCGCCAGGTGCTGGCGGCTCTTAGCAACGGCACCGTCGGCACGCTGTTGGAGCAACTCCGCGTGAATTTCGATTTTGTGATCCTCGATAGCAGCCCCATGCTGCCGATCGTCGACACGCGGTTGGTCTGCCAACATGTCGATGCCGCCGTGCTTTCGGTTTTCCGCGACATCAGCCAAAGCTCCAAAGTCCAGGCGGCCCAAGAGCTGCTCGACGCTTTCGGCGTCCGTAGCGTGGAGGCCGTGGTGACCGGTGGAGAAGAACACAGCAACGCGAAGAAACTGGCTTTCCAAGCGGCGATGTTCGATGAGCAAAATGAAGCGGAACTCGTCGAAACCGGCAAGGCGTCGCAAGATAATCTATAAATAGGAACCAAACAAACCCTGGGCTAGGAGTAGGACAATGGGCAATATTATGATTCGGATGGGGGTGGTGATCGGAGTTCTGGTTGTCGTGCAACTGGGGTTCTTCTTTGTCGGCCATTTGGCGCACCCCAGCATGGTCGAGCCTCAGCGACCGATTGACCAATTCCCCCTGGTGGTCCGTATGGCGGAGGCGGGAACGTGGGAAGGAAAAACTGCTAAACTTGACGCTCGAACCTTCGATGAATCCGAAGTCGACGTCGCCGTATCTCGCATCTATTTCAAGGAGGGCGACTCCAAGGATGCCCACCCCCTGAAATTCCTCATGGCTGAGTACAGGAGTCCACGGGCGGGGCTTTACCACAATCCAATGAATTGTTACCGCTCCCAAGGGTTCACCCGAATTGGTGAGGTGGAGATGCAGCCGTTGAATGCCCGCAATCGCCCGGATACCACCATCAGCGTGACGACTTGGATGAGGAACAACGAGAAGGTGATCGTTGCCTACTGGTATGAAGTGGGTGACCACACCATGTATGAACGCGGTGATCTATTAAAGCTCCAATGGGCCATGGCTGGCAAGACCCAATGGCCGGTCATGTTCAAAGTCCTGTTGGAGATGCCGGCCACGGACAGTCTGTCCAAGTCTGAAATACTAGGCATGGCCCAATCGGTTCGGGAATGGCTGGGGGAGGTTCAGCCCATAGTGGATTAGGTGTCCGTCCAGCATCACTCCGCGTTTTTGTGGTGCGGCCGTCCCGGCTGCATGTGCAGGCGAGACGCCCGCACCACAAGTTGTTTTTGAACGACTACTAAAGCATGAAATCAAAACACCACGATCAATCATCTGAAGCACCCCTAGCCACCGCCACGAATCTGGCCGGTTTGTGGGATCGCGTTGTCCAGTCGGCTCGCCGGCGGGGAAGGAATTATCTCAAGCCCCGCGTCTGGCTCATGGCCCTCATCCATCTGGCGGTCTTTGCGCTGATCTATTGGATGGCTTTCTGGATCCGCTTTGATTTTGTCATTCCTCCAATAGATATGGTCGTTTTCTGGAAAACGCTCCCTTGGGTCCTGGCCATCAAGTTCTTCGTGTTCCTGATTGCGGGCCAGTACGACGGCTGGTGGACCTACGTGACTTTCAGCGATCTGATCGCCCTGGTGCGGTATTCCCTGGCGGCCACGTTCTTCTTCGCCGCGGGGCAGTATTTCCTCGGTATGGGCTATTACATTCCGCGGTATGTCATTGTCATGGATTGCCTGGGGTCCATTGTCGTACTCGGCGCCTTGCGCGGCACTTGGCGGCTCTATCGCGAGCAGTTCTGGCCGATCCTCAATCCCAGCGACTTCCGCTGGGCCTTATTGGTGGGCACCGACCACGCGACGGGCCTGCTCGCCAGCCAGATGCAGACCTATCGCGAATTGCCCTATCGCGTGCGCGGTCTCTTGGCCACGGAAGAGAGTGCCGTTGGTTCGCGCCTGGGGCAGTTTTCAGTCCTCGGCCGGCTCGAAGACGTTCGCGAAGTCGCCTCCGCCTGCGCCGCAAGTACGGTGCTGGTCACGGCGGGCACCCTGGCCGGTTCAAACCTGCGAAACTTGATGGACGCCTGCAAACAATCGGGCCTGGAACTAAAAATCATCCGCCCTATTCAAGATCGCCTCGGCGGCGACCACCGCATCCCCATCCGCGACCTCGAAATCAGCGACCTTTTGCGCCGCGCGCCGGTGCAGTTGGATATGAACATCATCGGCCATCTGATTGAAGGCCGCATCGTCATGGTCACCGGGGCCGGCGGCAGCATCGGTTCGGAAATCTGCCGGCAATTGCTCCGCTTCAATCCGCGCATGTTGCTGCTGGTCGGGCGAGGCGAGAACCGCATTTTCAAAGTCGAGCGCAAGCTACGGGCAATCTACCCCAGTGCCGTGCTAAAGCAGTGCATTGCCGACATCACGGACGAGGCCCGCGTGCGGCAGCTCTTCATGCAGTTTCATCCGGAGGTTGTTTTCCATGCCGCCGCGCACAAACACGTCCCCTTGATGGAATTGAATGTCGGCGAAGCGATCCGCAACAACATCGGCGGCACCAAGACCATGGCCGAAATGGCCCACGAGTTCGGCGTGCGGAACTTCGTCTTCATCTCGACCGACAAGGCAGTCCATCCGACAAGCATCATGGGTGTGTCGAAGCAGATTGCCGAGCGATTCATCCACGCCATGTCGCTGAACTCGCCAACCTGCTTCACCGTCGTGCGGTTTGGCAATGTGCTGGGGTCCGACGGCAGCGTGGTGCCGATCTTCCAAGACCAGATCCGCCGTGGCGGCCCGATCACCGTCACCGATCCCCGCATGACCCGCTTCTTCATGACTATCCCGGAGGCCTCGCAACTCGTGCTTCAGGCTGCGGCGATGGGGCAGGGCGGCGAAATCTTCGTCCTAGAAATGGGCCAGCCGGTAAAGATTGTCGATCTCGCCCGCGACCTGATCCGATTATCCGGCCTGCCGGAAGATTCGATCGAGATTTGTTTTACGGGTATCCGGCCCGGGGAAAAGCTCTACGAAGAGCTTTATTTTGACGACGAGGAAACGCTTCCCACGGACCACCCCAAGCTGCGTGCCGCTTACCACCGGCCCTACACGCTCCCCGAAGTCCGCCAGACGATTGCCCAACTACAAGAGCTGATTCACGCCCCCGAGGAGACCGTCCGCGGCAAACTTTGCGAGGTCGTCGAGGAATATGCCTGGCAGGTCCGCAACGCCAGTGCCGCGCTCGCCGCCGAAACCGTCGTGCCCCCCAGCAGCAACGGCGATACCAAAGGACAACTCCCCTCGCCCGTACTCGGGAGAGGGGCAGGGGGTGAGGGTACTTAAACTCCCCTCTCCCGTACTCGGGAGAGGGGCAGGGGGCGAGGGGATATGGTCGAAAAGAAGTTCGGCGCGGGTCTCCCGACCCCGCCGAAACGTCCGACCGAAGGTCTCCTAGTGCATGGGAGACCTTCGGTCGGCGGGCGTGGCTCGGTCGGAGACCGGCCACAACAGGCTTGGGTGTGGACTGGTCAGAGTTCGGCCACAACAGAAAAAAACAGAATCAACGGAATAAATTCCGTTCTACGGACGACAATGGTATATTCATGAGCTACCTTTAGACTAGCCCATCGGGCCGTGATGCGATTTCCGGAACGGAAAACTCCGCCTGATCGCTACAGCCCCTACAAAGATATTTTTGGCTCACCGCCGGGTTTGCGGACGATTGGGGTGCTGGCGTCCCGCCTGCTCAGGATGTTGTGGTTGACGAGCAGGCGAGACGCCTGCGCCACAAACTTGGCGGATAGACGTGTTTTTAATGGTGCCTTGCGCAACCCACGGGAACGGAGTGCGCGCCGACGGAATGAAGCGATGGTTGTTTTTCTGTTGGAACTAGGTGCGTTTCACGGGATGGTCAGGGAATTTCTGTCCTGTAGAAAAGGGTAAAGGAGTACGGAATAGCCTTGAATTTCAGTGACGTCCTAATCGTTGTTCAGGCCCGCATGGCTTCGAGCCGCCTTCCGGGTAAGGTCGCCGTCCCGTTGAACGGTCTGCCTTTGCTCGCTTGCGTAGTGCGGCGATTACAGGCAGCGCAGGCGCATTTGCCCCTGGGGTTGCGTGTGTTGGTGGCGACCACCACGAATCCCGTCGACGACGTGACCGAATCGCTCTGCGGCGACTTGCAGGTTGATTTCTTCCGCGGCTCCGAAAACGACGTACTCGATCGCTATCTCGCGGTCACGGCTCACCTCGACGACGATCATATCATCCTTCGCGCCACTGCCGACAATCCCTTATACTGCCCCGCCCGTACCGCGAAGATCATTCTTCATCATCAAGCCAGCGGGGCAGACTACACCAGCATCGAGAATTTGTCGTACGTGGTTCCGGAAGTGATGCGAGTTGGCGCACTTCGCGGCATGGCCCGCCGCGCCACATCTCCTTTCTGCCATGAGCACGTTACGCCCTATTTTCGGCAGCACCCCGAGGAATTCCACGTCACCCAGCTTGCACCAACCTGGGAAGGGCTCCGCCCGGAGGTCCGTCTCACGGTAGATACCCCGGAAGAGTTGCAGCGGATGGCGGCAATCCACGACGCACTCGGTCGCGACAACAACCTGTTCAGCCTGGAGCAAGTCTATGAATTCTGCGAACGTCAGCCCCTCGTTTCCTGATCCCAGAGGATTATGATGAGCCACTATCCAGCAAATACCATTGACATAGAGGGTAAAAAGATCAGCCGTAATCACCCGGTATATTTTATTGCTGAGGTCGGTTCCAACTTCGATCGGGATCTGAGTCGAGCAAAGGATCTGATTTGCCTGGCAAAAGAGGCAGGTGCCGACGCCGCTAAATTTCAGCATTACACCGCAGGTTCCCTAGTGAGCGATCACGGGTTCCGGGAACTCGGGGGCAGGCAATCCCACCAAGCCTCTTGGAAGAAATCGGTTTACGAGACCTATGAAGACGCATCGCTCAATCGGGACTGGACCGCCGCATTGAAAGAAACATGCGACGAGGCAGGGATTACATTTTTCACCAGCCCATACTCCCTTGATCTGGTGGATTACGTGGACCCGTTTGTGCCGGCCTATAAGGTAGGCTCCGGGGATATTACCTGGCTTAAAATCATTGAGTATATGGCCTCAAAGGGTAAGCCGCTGCTTCTCGCTACGGGCGCATCTTCACTCGAAGATGTCCGGAGGGCAGCGGACACGGTTCTTGCAATCACTCCGAACTTGGTATTGCTGCAATGCAATACCAACTATACTGCTGAAGACAATAACTATACCTATCTGCAACTTAATGTCCTCCGTACCTATGAAGCCATCTACCCGGGGGTCATTTTAGGGTTGAGCGATCACATGCCGGGATATGTTTCCGTGTTGGGCGCGGTTGCCTTAGGGGCACGAGTAATAGAGAAGCACTTCACTGATTCTACGGATCGTGAAGGGCCGGATCACCCGTTCTCCATGACGCCGAAAACCTGGCGCGAGATGGTGGAAAGGACGCGGGAACTTGAGGCTGCACTTGGCGATGGCGTAAAAAAGACCGAGGACAACGAGCGCGATACGGTTGTCGTCCAACGCCGAAGTATCAGGGCAAGCCACGACCTAAAGGAGGGTGCCCTTCTTTCACCGGAAGATTTGGAAATGCTGAGACCCTGTCCTTTGGATGGAATCGAACCGTTCCAAGAAAAGAGGCTGATCAAAAGGCGACTGACCCGTGATGTGGGGGCCGGGGAGTATTTCATGTGGGGTGATCTGGACTGATTGGAAAGTAAATAAATCTGGCAAAGGAAGAGAACTGTAATGAATTCATCTGCTTCACGTGTTTTGGTCACCGGAGCTTGCGGGTCTGTCGGCTCCGCATTGGTACAACGTCTACTGGACGAGGACCATGTTGTCTGCGCCTTCGATCAGAGTGAAGACGGCCTTTTTCGGCTTGATCAGGAGTTCAAGGATAGAGGTCGTGACCGGTTGAGGCTGTTTGTAGGAAACGTGCGGGATGAAATCCGACTCAGGCGTGCCATGGAGGGAGTTGCGATAGTATTTCATTGCGCAGCGCTGAAGCATGTCTATCTTTCAGAGTATAACCCATTCGAGGCGATGCAGACGAACATCGTTGGGACCAACAACATCATACAGGCGGCGATAGCTGCCGGCGTGGAACGTGTCGTTTTTACCAGCAGCGATAAGGCGGTCAATCCAACGAGCACCATGGGAGCAACTAAGCTTCTCGGCGAGCGTCTGTTCATTGCCGCCTGCCTCCATGCCGGCAGTCACAAGACACGATTTGCCTGCGTTCGTTTCGGCAATGTACTCAACTCCAACGGTTCGGTGCTGCAGATATTCAAGCGGCAGTTGGCAAATAGCCTTCCCCTAACCATCACCTCAACGGCAATGACCCGCTATTTCATTTCCATGTCTCAGGCAGTGGAACTGTGTCTTTCCGTTTCCGCCCGGATGGTTGGTGGTGAGATTTTCGTCATGAACATGGGGAGCTGTGATATTTTGACCCTGGCAAAAGTGATCAACGGGGATCGGCCGTTTCAGTTCGTGGTGATCGGCAACAAGCCTGGCGAAAAGCTGTATGAAGAGCTTGTTACCGAAAGCGAGGCTCCGCGCACGGTTTTTGATGGTAACTCATACGTGATCCTGCCGGACATCCTTGACATGATGCCTAAGGAAGTCCGTGTGTGCTACGCCTCATACGATAAGTTTCCGAAACTCACCAAACCGCTTCGTTCCGACGAGAACCTCCTTTCCACGGCCGAGGTATTTTCGATGCTGAACTTAGCGAATCTAATCTGATTGTGGTCAGGTGATCAAACAATGATGTCTAAACGGTCGGATTTTGCAGATCAGCATTTTCGTACGCTGGCAAAAGCATATGAAGAGGTTGGGAACCGCACCTGGTTGTCTGGGGATTTTATTGAGTCGAACCTGGAAGCCTCAAAAAACATCTTCACGCCGGAGAGCTTAGCAAGTCGCCGGCCGAGGCCCAAAGGGCTTGAGGTTCTCGCCCTGCTTTCGGGGATCCCGTTTCGTGCGGATTTCGTCAATGATCTCGTCCGGATGCAGCAACAATTCGCAGCCGTCCTTGGTGACAGCCTTCACTATTGGGTTGCGCCTGCCAATCTTGGGCTCGAGTACTGTGTTTTCAAATGGCCAAATGAATCAATAACCCAAGAGCACGTCAACTTCATTCGGAAGGTTCTGGCGGAACTTCGCTACCCCTCGTTCTCATTCAGCATTAGGGGCATCCAGATAAACCCCGATGGTTGTGTCGTTGCCAAGGGCTTTGACGACGGTAGCATCCTGTTCGAGATACGCAAACGCCTTAGGGCTGAGATCTCGTTTCTTCCAGACCGACAGTCGGGGTGGGCCCATGTTCCGTTGGGGCGAATCCTTGAACCCTTGGGGAATGAAAAGTTCGTCAAACTTCGTCACTTGGCGGAATCAATGAAGGATACGCCGGTGTTCAGCACAGAACTTGACGTCCTGCGACTGGTCCACGAGACCCGCTGGTACATGGAAGAGAAGACGATCCTAGTCGAATATCCATCGGGGGATGGTGTCGGCTGTGCCGCTCGGTAGGTGGTTCATTCCGAACAGAAGGAAAAACTGGGCAGAATGAAATCAATCGAAAAACTTCGCGGCGCAATCGTTGGATTTGGTTCCATCGGGCACCGGCACTACCAAAACCTGGCAGTACTCGGCGCGCCGCCACCTGTTGTCGTGCGGCGGTCCGAGCAACGCAACGTCGCCTTTGCGCCGCCCGCCGACGCGCAGGTGGTTACCAGCGATGTCCAAGCCATAGCCGCCGGAATCGATTTTGCCGTCATCTGCAATCCAACTCGGTTCCACGCCGAAACGGCCTGCCGCTATATTGCCGCCGGCATTCCCGTACTTGTCGAGAAGCCGATCGGCGACCGGTGTGAAGATGCCAGCCAACTTATGGAAGACGGCATTCGTTACGGTACGCCCGGCTGCATGGCGTATTGTATGCGGTATCATCCCGCCTACTCCTCGGCCCGGCAAGCCCTGCTGGCCGGTGCCATCGGTCGCGTGTTGTACGCCAAGGCGTGGTTTGAAACCTACTTGCCTCTTTGGCATCCCTGGGAAGACTACTCGCAGTCGTATGCCGTGCGCAAGGACCTCGGCGGCGGTGCCCTACGTACACTTGACCATGAGATTGACTTCTTGAACTGGTGCCTGGGGATTCCGGAAACCGTCACGGGGTGCAGCCGGCGCAGTGGTGCCCTGCACGGTGACGCCGACGATACGGCCGCGTTGCTGCTCGGCTATCCGGCCGGCGTCACTGCTACCCTAAATCTTTCCTTCTGCCGTCGCGATCGCTCCCGCGGCTTTGAATTTGTCGGCGAACAGGGCACGCTTAAATATCGCTGGGAAGAAGAGCGGCTGCTCGCCGTTGCCGTGGACGGCAGCGTTTCGGTCCTCCTCGATCATCGCGGTTACGACGTCAATCAAATGTATATCGATCTCTTGGCCGATTTTTTGGGCATTGTGGCCGGTGGTCACGGTAAAGTCGCCGCCGATCTCCAGGCCGGGGTCGACACCATCCAGGTCTGCTGCCGGGTCGAGTCCAACGGTAGGGTGCGTGGAACGAACACCTAGGAAATGGTGGGCTAGCGCAGTGAGTATTGAGAAAACGGAAATACCCGCATGAACCACATCCACAATAGCATTCCTTTGCTTCCGACCTCACCGGATATATTGCAGAGGCCAACCACCAACGCGATCCCTTCATGGCAAGACGGAGCCTTAAGAATTCGACTCATACTCATGGCCTTGGCTACCGTTGCAATGGCTGCAATCCTGGCAGTGCCGCTGTATCACGACATCCGATTCTCGATCAGCGTCGCCTTCCAGGCCGATTATCTCGGCGATTTTCCCGGTAACGTGTATCACTCGTGGAACCAACGGGGTATCGGTTATAAGTATGTGCTTTACGGGCTATATCGCATTGCAAAAGTTGGCGTTGACTCGCGCAACTTAGCGTCGTTTGAAGCCGTGATAAAACTGACCTATTATGCAGTCCTGCTCTCTGCGTGCGTTCTCTTCTTCCGGTTGCTGCGCAAGAGGTTGGAGGCATTCGGGGTGAGCTGGATTGATGCCTGCCTCACCTTTGTGATCGCGCTGCTGGCAACCGCGCCTAGTGTCCACATGCAGCCTGAAGAAATGGCCGTAGTACTGACCCTGGGCATGGCCGGTTTCTTCCTGACGGAAAACAAATGGCTGAACTATCTGGGCGGTCTCTTCCTGCCGCTCTTGCTCTCTTGCAAGGTCATTACCATCACTTTTGCATTCTTCCCGCTGATACTGGTGCTGGCCAGTCGGCAGCGCAGCGTCATCGTTCGCGCGGTACTCAGTTGCCTTGTTTTCTCGGTGCTTACGGCCCTGTTTTACATCCTGGTTATTCCGAAGGAAATCGCCGACACCCGGGATGCCATGCTGTATCAGGGATCCTTCGTGTTCAGTTTCCGGCACATCAAATGCTTCCTCCAAAACGGCACGTGGGCACTGGCACATATTCCGTTCCTGATGGTGGGGGGGGCGTGCCTGTGTTTTTTTGGGGGGCGTGCGGTCGCAGGACGACGATGGTGGGACATCGGACTGATCGTATCGCTGGCGGGATTCGCCGCTGCCGCCGTCATTGTGCAGGCAGCGTTCTGGCCCTACCACTATCTAAATTTTCTCCCTCCCGCAGCGATTGCCGTCGTCTGGGTCTCGGGTGCCCTGAGGGACAGCGCGGCTCGCTTATGGGCCTGCTTGGCCGTGAGTCTCGCCACGGCTGCGCTGTGGCTATTTTGTGCAACCGTCGGTCCGGAACCTCATGCCGACCTGTGGAATTATGCCAAGAATGCATGGATTCAGGAGGCGGAATTCCACGCTATCGACGATCGATTCCGGATCAGCGACGAGCAGGAGACGCTATTCCTTGCGCCTGGTAATCAATTTACGTACATCATTCGCTCTAAAAGTTATCTGAGACATCTGGTTCCGCTGCCTTTGCAGCGAGTGCGCGGCAACCCGGCCTTGAGGGACTCCGAGGAATCACGCCGGGTGCTTGCCAAGGCAATGAAATACCAGGGCAAGTACGTGATCTTATGCCCCTCCTGGTTCTGCGTTGAGCTATTCCCTGAACTCGCGAAGAAGCTGGCCGTCGAGTACACTATTGCATATACAATCCCGGAAGAACAACACACCATTCTTGGTACCCTTCAGGTACTACGGCGGCGGACGACCGACGGCAAGGGCCGGCCGAAAAACAACGTGGAACAAGCTGGAGACTGACCCGACTTTCGCACAGTGAAAAGGGAACGTCCCCCTTGTGGAGTGCGGAAATTTGACCCCTGGAATCTAATATGTTCAGAGAGCATGAAAGCGAAAATGGCGTTATGAACCTTGTGGGCAACGATCTTGCATTGTTTTCGGGAAAGCCGGCCTTTGCCCATCCGCTGCATGTCGGCCGCCCCAACCTAGGCGATCGAGACAAATTGCTACAGCGGCTGAACGACGTCCTGGATCGCCGTTGGGTGACCAACGCCGGACGCTATGTTCAGGAATTTGAATCGGTGATCGCGGAGATAGTTGGCGTGCGCCATTGCATCGCTATGTGCAATGCCACGGTGGCCCTGGAAATCCTAATTCGCGCCGCCGGGCTTTCTGGCGAGGTCATCATCCCGTCCTTTACCTTCATTGCTACGGCACACGCCCTGCAATGGCAGGAGATTACCCCCGTTTTTGCCGATATCGATCCGCGTACGCACAACCTTGACCCGGCTCGCGTCGAAGAGATGATTACGCCAAGGACCACGGGAATTATCGGCGTGCATCTCTGGGGACGCGCCTGCGACGTTGAAGGACTTCAAGATATCGCAGATCGGCATCATTTGAAACTGCTTTTTGACGCCGCGCATGCCTTCGGTTGCAGCCACCGCGGGAAAATGGCAGGCTCTTTCGGTCAGGCTGAAGTCTTCAGCTTTCACGGCACCAAGTTCGTCAATTCCGGTGAGGGCGGCGCGGTCGTCACCGACGATGATGAAATTGCCGCAAAGATCCGCTTGATGAAGAACTTCGGCTTTGCAGGGCCGGATCGGGTCGTCTACTTGGGCACCAACGGAAAGATGAGCGAGTTCTGCGCCGCGCTTGGCCTCACCAACCTCGAATCGATGCAGGATATCATCGCGACGAATCGTAAACACTACGAACACTATCGCTCGGAACTCCGTGGGCTACCTGGTATTACCATGGTGGACTATAGCGGGGCGGAAAAGGCGAACTACCAGTACATCGTCCTGGAGGTCGATGCGAAAACTGCCGGGATATCGCGAGACTCGCTGCTACGGGTGCTCCATGCCGAAAACGTGCTCGCCCGAAGGTATTTCTATCCGGGATGCCATCGCATGGAACCGTATAAATCGTATTATCCCCATGCGGGACTGCTCCTGCCACACACGGAATCCTTGTGCGAGCGAGTTCTACTCCTTCCCAATGGGACCACATTGACCGAGAACGACGTGACCCTGATTTGCCGATTGATTCAAAAAGCCGTGAACGGAGGGCGACCCCTGGAGTGTCGGCTTGCGCAGTGTTCGGCGGAGAATCCTCTCTGAGGGACACCCTGGTGGCCACTGGCCGTTCAGGAACGGTATTGGTTGCTGATATCGTGGATGATGGAGACTGATCGATGATGAATGTGTTAGTATTTCCGTGCGGTTCGGAAATTGGCCTGGAGATTCACCGCGCGGTGCGGTTCTCACGGCACGTTTCGCTGGTAGGTGCCTCCAGCGTTTCATCCAACCACGGGCGGTACGTATACAATCGCTACGTAGACGGACTGCCGTTCGTCGACGAGTTCTGCTTTCTGCAGAAGCTCAACGAGGTGGTGGACCGTTACGATATTGACTTCGTGTTTCCGGCGCATGACAGTGTGGCCTTGGCGTTGGCCCGCGCGGCCGGGGAGTTGCGCTGCAAAGTCATCGGCTCGCCTGTGCGTACATGCGAGGTCTGCAGAAGCAAGTCCGCCACGTATGCGGCCTTGGGGAGCTCGCTGCGCGTGCCTCTCGCTTTTTCCGTGGACTCGCCCGATTTTCCACGCCCTGCCTTTCTCAAGCCCGACGTCGGTCAGGGATCGAAGGGCACTTGCATGGTCCAGTCACCCGAGGAGGCTCAATTCTTCCTGAAAAAAGACCCTTCCTTGATCGCTCTGGAGTATCTTCCGGGCCGCGAATTTACGGTGGATTGTTTTACGGATCGGCATCGGCAGCTTCGTTTTGTAGGTGGGCGACGTCGTGTGCGAACGTCAGGCGGAATCAGTGTCGACACCGCGCCTTTCGACGATCCGCGATTCCGGTCCATCGCCGAAACAATCCACTCGGCGTTTTGTTTCCGCGGACCGTGGTTCTTCCAACTCAAGGAGACCGCACTGCCGGAGTTGGCTCTCTTGGAGGTAGCACCGCGGGTATCCGGTTGCATGGGCCTGTTCCGAAACCTCGGGGTGAATATCCCTTTGCTCAGCATTTTTGATGCCGCGGATATGGATGTGGATGTTTTTCAGAGTGAGTATCCGATTCGTATGGACCGCGCCCTTGACCAACGCTTCGCGATGGATCTTTCTTTCGATCACGTTTATATCGACCTCGATGACACGCTGATTCTGAACGGACAGGTTAACGTCACCGCCGTTGCCTTTCTGTACCAGTGTAGGAACCGCCGTATCGGCATTCATTTATTAACAAGGTGTGTCGAGGATGTGGAGAGCCGATTGGAAAACTTCCGACTCCGGTCCCTCTTGGATACGGTTCTTTGCGCGCCTAAGTCTATTCCGAAATCACGGTACATCACCAAGCCGAAAGCGATTTTCATTGACGATTCGTTCGCCGAGCGCAAAGAAGTACATGACAGTCTTGGGATCCCGACGTTCGCACTGGACATGCTGGAAAGCCTGCTCCGGGAGCGCGATGACGGCGATCTCCTGCCGTCCGGGGAGCCGAAGGCACCCGTGGACCAAGCGGCGACGGACGATTGTGTTAAGGTTGGGAGAAAGCAATGATCCAAAAACATGTAGTTAACGACACTGGGCAAGCCGAGCAACCGGATTTTTCGGTAATCACCACGTGTTATTACGAAGAGGCAACGATCGAGCGTTTTCACGCGCAACTTCATGCTGCATTGGAGTCCTTGGGACGCTCCTATGAAATCATTCTCGTCAACGACGGGAGCACAGACGGAACGTTCGCCAAGATCAGGAGCATTTTCCAGCAGGATAGCCACGTTCACGTCGCCTTGGACCTCTTCAAAAATGCGGGACAACAAGCGGCGATCACCGCAGGCATTTGCCACGCTCGCGGCCGCGCCATCGTCCTGATGGACAGTGACCTGCAACTGACCCCGGAGGAGTTACCAAGGTTGGTGTCCGAGTACGACAAGGGATACGATGTCGTGACCGGTTATCGCAAGAACCGGCAGGATTCCTTGTTGCGGACAATACCATCGCGACTGGCAAACACCATCATGCGCAAGGCTTCCGATAGCACGTTCCGCGATTTTGGCTGCACGTTCAAGATCTACAACGCGCGATTGGTCCGCGCGTTCGAGTTGGGACCCAACCGCATTTTCAGCAACATTGATCTGATCAGCAAGGCGCAACGCTGTTGTGAGGTCCCCGTCAGCCACTTTCCGAGGCCCCACGGCAAGTCCGGTTTTACGTTTGCAAAGTTGTGGAGGTATAACACGGACAACCTTGTAATCCTATCCGAACGGCCCTTTCAATACTTGGCCGTCATCTGCCTAGTGTTGTCGATGTTGTTCATCCTCCGCATTATCGGCGGATTTGTGGCCCCCTTTGAGATTCTGTCGCAGGTTACGACCGGGATGCTGCTTAATGCGATTGTCGTTGGCTTGCTCGTGACGCTGGCGACCCTGTCGGTCCTCGGAGAGTTTGCGATCCGAAGTTTCCTCTTTTCCAGGGGATTGCCGCGATACATTGTTCGGGAGATTATCGAGCGGTGATTTGCCCAGCGAACCAGTAGGGATTGAACATGCCTCCAGTCCTCAATCATCCCACGTCGCCGTCCGCCCCGCCCGTTTCCTTGCGTAGGTTATGGCTGTTGGCAATCATGGTGGCCGTGCCGTTGTCGGTGCAGTTGGCAACTCCCATGTTCGGCGACATGCGCAGTACTTATGCTTACGCTTTCTTGGTCGACCATTTTGGCTTGTTCCCTGAGAACCTTTTCAAGCCCTTTCTCATGCGAGGCATCGGCTTCAAGTGCCTCCACTACGGACTCTACAGGACCGCAAGCCTCGTGGTCGATAACCACTCACCGTTCGCGTTTGAACTGGTGACTCGCCTCATGTACTACAGTGGTTACCTGCTTCTTTGTGTTTACTTTTTTCGACTGCTTCGGCAACGAATCGCGGCTTTCGGAATTCACTGGCTGGAAGCGATGCTCGTCTTTCTCGTCGGCGTGTTGGCCACCTCGCATCATGTTCACCAGCAGGCCGAAGAGCTTGCGGTGCTGTTCGCAGTCGGCCTCACGGCCTTCTCACTCTCGGACAATCGGAAGCTCAATTGCCTCTCGGGTCTCTTTCTCCCCCTGATGCTTTCCTGTAAGGTGGTGACGATCTGGCCCGCAATCTTCCCCTTCCTGATGGTGCTGGCTACCCGTGAGCGCGGGCGTATCCTACGGGTCGGTGCGAGTTGGATCGGTTTCACGGTCGCGACGGCCCTCTTCTATATTTTTGTTATTCCGCAAGAGATCGCTATCGCACGCGACGCGGCCATGAATCAGTCTGGATCAGGTTTCGATTTGCGCGGCGTGATGTACTTTCTCCGCAGTGGTGCTTGGTCCATGGCCAATATTCCCTTCTACCTTGTGACCGTTGTCTGTTTGCTTTGGCTCCTCTGGCGCGGGGCGGAACGGAAGCAATGGAAGGAATGGCTGCTAAGCCTGGGCGCGATATCCATTGTTGTGCCTCCCGTCTTTATTCAGTCGCTCCATCTCCGCTATCACTATCTACTCTTTTTTCCCGCCGCGTTCCTGATTGCACTCTGGGCAATCCGAACGATCTCCGATGCCGGGCAGCGCAGTCGTCTTTGGCTGGCGATGGCGGGCGCGACCTTTTTCGGATGGATATTCTTCTCCATCGTGCCCGTCGAGGAGGGGGCCTATCTCTGGTTGTGGGCCAAGGCTGCCTGGCACCAAAATGCTACCTTGCAAGAGATGGATCGCCGGTTCCACTTGAGCGAGGAACAGGAAATGTTGTTTTTGGCGCCGGGCGACGCGAACTATGTCATTCGCGCGAAGAGCAGCTCGCGATACTATGGTCCCACGCTGTTGCAGCGTGCCCACAACAGCAAACGGCTTCAAGATAGCTTACAGTTCCGCGAAATGGTGGCAGAAGCGTTAGCTTACCATGGAAACTACATTTATTACTCGGATTGGCTCCCCCTGGACCATCTTCCGGAACTGGAAGCCAAACTGAAGACAGAGTATGAACCGGCAACCGCAAAGATACCTCAGTTCGATCCCATTCCCGATGTTCAACTTTTCAAACGCCGGTCCCAGCCGAACGGGACAGATAAGTAGTTTATCGAACGACCGCAGGTCTCCCGGTAAATGGGGGATCTGTAATCGGCGGCGTGTGATTAATGAACACCAGAAAGATTCTGCCTGGGACAGGGGCATTTATGCCCCTTCGCCGCGCAGCGGTAATAGGCCCGTCCTTGAGGACGGGTCCGGGAGCCGTTAGTCCCTGGTGATTCCGATCCGCCCACCCCAACGCCGCCTTTGGCGGCGTTGGGTGGGCGGATCGGAGGAGGCAACGGGTGTCTCGCAGTTAACCCGTGCTAAAGAGGCTGTCCGGCTTTGTTGGTATTTTGGGTAATTTGAAAGACGGTGTGACCCGCGAATCCTGGCTGTTTTTTAGGCGGTGCCAATACCAACCGCCAGTTATTCCTTTGAGGCAACACTTGCATGCTACGTAACTGCCCTAAAAATAACAACTTAAAAGCCGGACAGCCTCT
>JBAWVO010000098.1:0-19685 GCA_037147235.1 Planctomycetota bacterium
CGTGCAGCAGGAGATTATCGCCAAGGCGCAGATGAAAGAAGAGGAAGAAGAGTAGAAGAACCAAAACGACACCACATACACCCGAAGGACTCGATGTCATACCAATCTGTTGACCAACTACAAAAAGTCCTCACGCAAAAAGTGTTTCACTATGCCAAGGACGCCAAAAAAGCAGCAGGACGCGCTTTGGGTACGCTCGTTGAGATCATTACCTTCTATGCCTTGAAGTCCTGGGTTTTGAACAAAATATTGCAATCGAAAGACCGCTCCCAGAGTTTGCCAACGACGAGATTACCCACAATGTCGAGTACAGTTTGCATCCATCCGTCCACTCGGCCGTGATACCGTTCACACAAGACTCGCTTCCGCTTACGGCCCGTAAGATTCTCAAGAATAATTTACTTTCGCATCTGTGTATTGCCAAAGAGGCTATCAAATCAAACTCCCTCGTGACCAAAGCTTCCATTCTTCGCAACTCATGTACCATTGGTGAGCTGCCAGACCAGTTTGTTAACGCATATCTTGACGAATTCACAAATGGCCACGGCAAATACGCAGTTGTATCGTTGAGGCGACGCCCATTTGCGATTTTTGAGTGCAAGCGAGTTGGCGTTGAGGAGGGAATGAAGAAGGGGCCGCAAACAATCGAGAAGGCAAAACAAGGTGCGTATGTCGCGAGAACCGTTTCGTCTCTTCAAAGAATGCGTTTTTCTGACGGACAAATGGGGGGACTGATTCAAAAAAAAGACGGTACAATCCGATTCGGGGACTACTACGACTTGATGGCGCAAATCATCGCTTCACAAGACCAAGAGTTGCTTTCGCGATTCATTCTCACGGTTGGCGTAGTAAGTAATCACGGTAATTGGTTTACCTCGGAAAATCACAACAAGGAACTAAAAGTTCTTGCGCAATCCTATGATTGGCTGTTGTTCTTGACCGATGCCGGCTTGAGCCAGTTTATTGACGAGTTACTTTTTAATCCTACGAGAGCGTTGTCGCCTGCGAAAGACGCATTTCTTCTCAGCTACACCGGAAAGAAGGGCGTCAACCAATTCACCAAAGTGAAAATTGCACTCTCTGCTGATGTGGCACTCCAGTCCTACTTTCAATCGAACCTCAAAGCAATTGAAGGTTGGTTCAACGTCATCGCGCCTGCGAAAAAATGTCTCTCGGTGCTAAAGAACGAACTTGAGACGCTGAAGAATAAGAAATGGGAGGAGATTCACGGATGACTGCCGGACGTACCCTCAACACGCTAAGCCAAGAATGGGGAACACCTGAAATATATGTCAATGCCGTTCGCGAATTCTTCGGAGGTGACATACAGCTTGATCCCTGCTCAAACGAATATTCGATAGTTCATGCGAGAACAGAGTATTGCCTTCCTGGTCGGGACGGACTTCACGAGACTTGGAACTTTGCAACGATCTATGTCAATCCGCCTTACGGAATTGACAAGCGACGCCACACCTCAATTAAGCATTGGTTGTCCAAGTGTTCAATGGCTCATGCCGACTACCAATCAGAAGTCCTTGCTCTCGTACCCGTGGCAACGAATACTGGCCATTGGAAGAAATTTGTATTTGGCAATGCATGCGGAATCTGTTTCCTCTACGATACCCGCCTTAAATTCCTCGTCAATGGCGAGAATGGCGGGAAGGGTGCTCCAATGTCTTGTGCGATGATCTACTGGGGGGGGGGCTATGACAAATTTTTGTCGGTCTTTCGGAAGTTCGGTGCCGTTGTGGATCTGCGCCCATTAAAAGGGCAACGGTTCGGTGGATCACGCGACAATGGGCAACATGAATTCACATTCGACGGCGATCCAAGTGTCATAGTGTAGAAACTCTTGAATATCTCGTCGGCCTATTCGGCGAGATACTCGGCATCTCACAGCCCCACATCTACTTTACTATGCGCCACACCGAGGATATACTGGGCATTGTTTTCAGGGATCGTCCCTGACGAACGTCCTTCGTATCATCAAGCCCAGGCCAAAAACGCGATGCTCCCCTGGCGTCTTAACCAACCCCACGAGAACCTACAAATGAACGTGAAATTCATCGGCACCATGCTGGTTACTTGGCTAGTAATGGTGCAAGCGGCCGTTGCGGCCGAACAGAAAACCTATCCATTCTTTCCCTTCTGTATCGACTGGCACGACGCTAAGCACCGATCGTACAAGGAGCAGGCCGAGATGCTCAAGGAACTGGGCTATGATGGCGTCGGCCACATTTTTCTCGACGGCGTGGCCGAGCGGCTGAAAACGGTCGATGCGGCCGGCCTGACGTTGTATCAAATCACCATGACCGTCGATGTCGCGCCGGGCAAGCGGCCCTATGAGGCCCGCTTCAAGGACGTCTTGAAGCTCGTGAAGGGAAGGAACATGCAGTTCGCACTCTTGGTCAACGGTGCGACGCCATCGGATCCGACGGTTGATCCCCGCGCGGTAACGATTTTACGCGAGATGTCCGATCTGGCGCGAGAATCTGGTTCGCAGTTGCTGCTCTATCCACATCAAAGCTCGTGGATCGAACGGATCGAGGACTCCGTGCGGGTGGCCGAGAAGGTCGATCGTCCGAACGTCGGCGTGATGTTCAATCTCTGTCACTGGCTGCGAGTGGACAAGCAACGCGACTACAAGCCCTTACTGAAGCGGGCCATGCCGCGACTGTGGGCCGTTTCCATCAACGGTGCCGATCCACAGGACAATAAGCCCGGCTGGGGTCATTACATTCAACCCCTGGACAAAGGCTCATTTGACGTTGGCTCTCTGCTGGCAACGCTCAAGGAGTTGGGTTACAAAGGTCCCATCGGCCTGCAATGTTTCGGCATTGGGGGCGATACTCGCGAACACCTGGCGCGCTCGATGACCGCATGGCGCAAGCTGAGCGCGCCGCTGACTGCGGACAAGTAGAAGGGGTGCTTCGGCGGATGTGGTGGAATGGCAACGAAGGGGCCTTGATCATAACCTTGCCAACTGCTAGCGGTGACAGCGGGTTGTAGGGTGCGTGGAGCGAACTCCTCGGCACTCACTCTACACCTTGCGAATCACCAAGCGGATGTCGTTCATCCAGTTGAAGTTCCAGACGCGCATTGCAGCCCGCATGGCGGCCAACTTGAGCGAAAACAGCAGGCCCGCGCGGCCTTCACGGCGGCGGCTGACGGCGTAGTGCTCGACGTCGGCAAAGCCGCGATACCGCGACAAAACCTCCAAATCCCCCAGGCGTCGCAGGATCCGCATGAGACGGAAGTAAGAAAGGTAGTAGTGCAGCCCCACGGTTTGAAAACCGAATCCCGGCTCGCTCGTGGGCACGTCGCGGCGAAGCCAGCGGGCCAAACGGATTTTCAGCGGCCGCGGCAGCCAGTGGACAAAATAGAGGCCCGTGTCGTGCTGATCGCAAATGGCAAGCTGATTTGGCGTGTCCAGCCAAAGTAATCCACCCGGACGGCAAAGTCGCCACATCTCGGCCAGCAGTGCTGGTTGTTGATCGGGCGGAAGATGCTCCAGCACCTGCGAACAGCTCACTAGATCGAAATAGCCAGCGGTCCATGGCGTCGATACGGCATCCATCGTGGCCGTCTGAAACGACGTGCCATAGCGGGCGGCCAACTCGGCAGAAAGATGCAATGCCTCACCGTCGAGGTCGATGGCCGTGACCTCGGCACCGCAAAGCGAGTAGGCAATCGCCTCGGCCCCCAGCCAACTGCCCATCACCAGCACGCGGCAGCCCTGCGGCGGCATCCAGTGGCTGAGACATTCGACCAGTCTCAACTCCCGTACCACGGCCTTGCGATGCTTGGCCCACTGCCGCTCAAAGTCGAATGCCCAATATCCCGAAGCTGCGGCAAACTGAGTGCCGTGGAAAAAATAGTCGTAAATCCGCCGCTTCCAATCGGCGGTATAGATGTCGTCAACGTGGGGAAGAGTCGGTAGCATTTGCTCTGTTTCTGCCCACTTTTGGTGGGGCATGTTTCACTCGTCCCACCTAAAAAACCGGAAGAGCCAAAAGGGCTCTCCGCCGGGTTTGCGGATAATTGTGGTGCGGGCGTCCCGCCTGCCCAAGATGTTGTGGTTGAACCAAGCAGGCGAGACGCCCGCACCACAAACTTGGCGGAGAGCCGTCAAAAGTTATCAACCTGCTGAATTCACTGCGCAATTATACCCCCTTGGTCACAGGTAGCCAACCAATCAAAAAAAGGGCCCTTCCGGCTGGGTGCGGAATGCGAATAATTGTGGATCATCACAATTTTGCCGTTGCTCTAACATGCCCACTATGATTATCATCTCCCGCAATCAAAAAAATCACTCGGGCGAAGGGAGTTGCCCATGGCGGAACAATCGTATACAGTTGTCATTTTTCGTGCTCTGGTGATGTCAATCTGCCTGATCCTCATACCGGTGGCGGCTTTCTGTGGAAGTTCGTTTCCAGGGGTGGTAAAAGCAATCCAGAGTGGACGCTGGCCGACACTTGCGGATTTTCGTGGCACTCCAGGACCGCTATTCGTCCAGCCTACGGAGGCACCTCGGTTCCTGCCGTCGCAAACGACCGGGTTGCCTCAAACCGATCCCAAGATTCTGGCATCCGGCCCGATCGGTTATCGTCCCGCGTCGCAGGGCGAAATGATGCGTTCGCAGGTAGTCGCTGCGAGCTACACTGCCCCAGCCACCCCCCCAAACGACGCAAATTTATCGACAAGTTTTCCCCAAAGCAAAGATTTTGGCATCGCACCTAACCAAAGTCTTTCTCGGGTTCCGGCTGGAACGGACAATCTTCTTCCGTTGGAACACCACGGGACAACGGGGCATCCTGACACTTTGGCCTCCCGGGGCGGACTTGCAAGCAGTTTGTCTCCTAGCGATCAGTTCAAGTATGTCCAGGATCGGCTTCGCCAGTTGGGCGCAACTTATTATGTACTTGAGACTTGTGGTGATGAGAAACGCGATTTCCGATTCTACTGCCGAATGTCCCTAGGCGGAAATCCACGGGTCACCAAACCCTTCTGGTGCTTCGATAGAGATCCCCTGAAGGCGATGACTTTAGTTCTGAAGCAGGTCGAGGACTGGCAAACTGGGGGTGGATAAGGGGAGAATTTCTCTTTCTCTTCTATTTTCTTGCCCGGGGGCCTTGTCGAGACACGTTCTACATGGTATTTCTTGTTTTCTGTGACACTTGGCCGATGTTTGAAGAGCGTTGCCTTACGATATCGACAGCCGGATTGCTGGTTGGAGCGAAGCGTGCGGGTTGCGCATCCAGGCTTGGGCAGGGCTCAGGAATCACAACAACCAGACGAGGGGGGAGATGGTTTTCGGCCAATTCGTACTGCGCGACTAGAATCGATTCTGTTTTTGAGCCGCGATCCGCTGGGAAGCCGAAAATTGGCTCAACTGGCTGGCTTGTCAGATGGCACAAAAGCGCGTACACTTGTCCGAGCCTTGAATCGGCGTTATGATTCTGAGGGAAGTGCGTTTCGGGTGGAGGAAGTTGCCGGCGGATTTCAACTATTGACGCGTCCCAAGTACGCTCCATGGCTCCGTCGGCTGCATTCCATACCCCTGGAGGTGCGGCTTTCGGCCCCGGCCCTGGAAACCTTGGCGGTTGTCGCCTATCGACAACCCGTTTTGCGGGCTGAAATCGAAGCGATTCGTGGTGTACAATGTGGAGAAGTCCTTCGCCAACTCATCGAACGCGACCTAGCGCGAATCGTAGGTCGGTCTGAGGAATTAGGGCGTCCTTTACTGTATGGGACAACTAGGCAGTTTTTGCAGGTTTTCGGGCTACGGCACTTAGAGGATTTACCTCAGCCCGAGTTTTTGCCGATTACGAAACTTATCGAGGATTCGGGCGAACCGGTCGCCAATTCTCCCACGCAGGATTTGCAACAACTTCATCAATTTCGCGAGATGCAAGAGGAGACTGACATGAGTATTACAATCGACAGGAAAACCACACCAGAAAGCTTCGGCACGGTCTCAGTGACGCCCGAGCGGCCCTTCACCATGACTTCGACGGTCTATGCCGCCAAGTCGCCCGAGGAGGACGACGAAGACGACGATGAGGACGACGAAGAACTAGACGATGAGGACGACGACGAGCCTTGGGAAGAGGTCGACGACGACGATGATGAAGACGAAGACTGGGAAGACGAAGACGATTTGGAAGATGACGATGACGATTGGGACGACGATGACGAAGACGAAGAAGAAGAAGAAGAAGTCGTCGAGTAATCTCGCTTCCGGTCGTTGACTCAGTCCCCCAGTTGAAACAATCGCGTCAAGGCGTCCAGTAATCCATGCGGGACGCCTTCTCGTGGTTCGTCGCGCAATGATTCCGGCGGTGGGTGCAGCAATTTATTCACCAGACGGTCGAACGACTGGCGAATTTCGTCCTGTGCGCGCTGTTCCAAATTTGGTAGACGTCCGAGCATTCGCCAATAACCGGATCAAAATCGCGAGGCACGGCCAGATCGAGAACGAACGGGTATCTTTGCCCCCTCGCGGCCTGAATGGGGCGAAAGTCTTCGAGGGTACTGAGTCGGAACGATTCGGGAAGTCGTTCTGATCCTTTTTCTCTTGCGCCAATTCGATTTCGACAAACACACTACCCTGTATGCATGGCGATCCGGGTGACCGATCCGGGCTGACAACGCCATGCTCGGCTGCAAAAATAAATGAGAATGGATTCCTGCACCTCGGCGGTGCATGTGGCTCCGTTTCCACTTCCAGCTCATCGAACCGGACGGGCGGGAAGTGGACCCCACCGCAGGTCACCAGGGTGTGGATGTGGGGATGGCCAATGCAGGGGTTCCGTGGGTCTGGATCGCGGCGACCATGCCCGGCAGCACGTCGAGCAAATTTCGCCGCTTGGCACAAGCACCTTTTCTTCCTCCTCCGAAGCATGAATTGATTCTCTCGCCAGCGATTCTATAATGGAGGGGAGGAGTTTTCATGACTTATATCTTTCCGCCTGTTGCTCGCCTGCAATCTACCCCCCATCTATTGGGGATTGTCCTACTGGTGTTCTTCGCCGGGTGCTGTCGTTTTGCCGTTGCCGCCCCAGAGCAAAAGCCGGGGCAGCCCGCCGCCGCAGCCGATGGCCCCGCGCAAGAAGAGAAAGAACGTCCCCGCCGGCAGGGGCAGTGGATCCGCGTTCCTCTGCCGATCGATAACAGCATTGTTCTGCGAGTGAAGCAATCGATCCAACGGACTCTGGGTGCCGCCCACGACGAGCGGCCCGTCTTCGTGCTTGAATTTATCGTGCCTGAAGGGGCCGCCGACGCCGGCCAGGGCACGCAGTTTGGACGCGCCTACGAGCTGGCCCGCTTTCTCACGAGCGATGAGCTTAACGGGGCCAGCACGGTTGCCTACATTCCCAAGGTTCTCAAGGGTCATGCCGTGATGGTGGCCATGGCTTGTGAGCAGATCATCATGAGTTCAACGGCCACGATGGGCGACGCAGGCGCCGACGAAAAAGTGATCAACAACACCCTGCTCGCGGCCTATGAAGAGATCGCCCGCAGTCGTCACACGGTGCCACCCGAGATTGCCTTGGGGATGCTCGACAAGGCACGGCAGGTACTCAAGGTGAAAACCGAACTTGACGTGCAATTTGTCACCCCCAGCCAGTTGCCGGAGATCACCAAAAACCATCGCCTGCTTTCGCCACCTGAAACGATCAAGCGGCCGGGCGAGGTGTGGCAGTTCACCGGCATCGAGGGCCGTGACTGGGGAATCGCTAAGTTCCTGGCCGACGAACGTCGCGACGTGATCCGCCAGATGCAGCTTTCGCCCGGTACGGACGAAGGGGACCCCTCGGGCGGCAACTCCTGGCGGCCGATCCGCGTCGAGATCAAAGGCCCGATCAAAGCCAGCCAGATCGACGGCATTGAACGGCTCATCGACGAAGAGCGGCGCAAGGGTGCGAATTTTGTCTGCCTCTGGATCGATAGCCCCGGTGGTGCTCCTTTGGAAAGCAAGCGGCTGGCCGACTACCTCATTGAACTTCCGCGTGAAGAAATCCGTACCGTCGCCTACATTCCCAACGAAGCCCGCGCCGATGCCGCCCTGGTGGCCCTGGCCTGCGATCAGATCATCATGCACCCCCGGGCGATCCTGGGCGGACCGGGACTCTACCAAATGACACCCGATGAGATCCGCCGCAACCGGCTCATGCTCCGCGATTCCCTGGCTCGTCACAAGTCTCGCTCCTGGTCGTTGTGGGCAGCCATGTTCGACTCGGGACTAAACGTCTACCGCTGCCAGCGGTTGGGCGATGTGGAGTACTTTAGCGAAGAGGAACTGTCCAGCCGCCAGCCCTTGCGCGAGAAAGGCGAGAAAGGCATGCCCTGGGAAAAAGGTGATCGCGTGACAACGCCTGGGCAGGTACTTTCGCTGAGTGGTGAAAAGGCCCAGGAGTTCGGTCTGGCCACGCGAGTGGTCGAGAATTTCACCCAGTTCAAGCAGAACTACGGCATGGAAAATGACCCGACCCTGGTCGAGCCTGGCTGGGTCGATCACCTGGCCCGCTTCCTTAGCCGGCCGGAGATGGTCGCGATGTTGATCTTCCTTGGCGGGCTGGGCATCTATATTGAACTCCACGCGCCCGGCCTCGGTGTCGGGGCCTTTATCGCCGTAGTCGCCTTCGCCCTATTTTTCTGGAGCCACTTCCTCGAAGGGACTGCGGGCTGGCTTGAAGTGACGCTCTTCGTCACGGGCTGCATCTGCCTGCTGACGGAGATCTTTGTTCTGCCCGGCTTCATGATCTTTGGCCTTGGCGGCGGGGCCTTGATCTTGACTTCAGTCGTTCTGGCCAGCCAGACGTTTTTTATCCCTCGGAACGAATACCAGTTGGATCGCTTGCAAAACTTGCTCCTCACGCTGACGCTCTCCGTGGGCGGTCTGATCGGCGTGATCTGTGTGCTGAACCATTGGCTGCCGCGCTCGCCGGTATTGCGGCACGTATTCCTCGCGCCGCCGGAAGGTGAAGAGGCCGAGATCATCAGCCGTCGCGAGATGCTGGTCGATCTGGATAACCTTGTAGGCACGGTCGGCGTGGCGACCACTCCCTTGGGTCCCAGCGGCAAGGCCCGCTTTGCAAGCCATCTGGTCGATGTGATCTCCACCGGGGACTTCATCTCCCGCGACAGCCAAGTCGTGGTCACGGAAGTACACGGCAACCGTGTCGTCGTGCGATTGGCCGCTAGCGGTGACAGCGGGTTGTAGGGTGCGTGGAGCGAACTGCCCAGGAAATGGTGGGTTGCGCACGAAGTCAAGACGCTGAAAGCACTTACCGCTGTTCCAGATCCGTTCGCGTAACGCACCGTTCGATGCTCCACCCAACCTACGGCGAGGCGGGTTGTTATTGGATCCTTGACCTCAACCAGCCTTGGCTTGGCGGACTTCCTCTTCCTGCTCCTCGACCGGATGGATACGGAGCGTGGCACCTGGCGGCATGCGCCGCTCGGGTACGATACCCCGCTTGGACGACGTCAGGAATGGCAAGAACTCGGCAGCCGCTCCGTCGTTAAATTGCTGCTGAAGCTGTGCGAGAATCTCCTTCCACATCAGGCCGCTACGGTAGATCACCCGATAGGCATCCTTCAACCGCGCAATCGACTTTGGATCGTGGCCGGCTCGCTTCAGCCCAACCTGGTTCAATCCCACCACATAGCCGCTCTGGCCGTCGATCGTCACGAACGGAGGCACGTCGCGTGAGATGTGGGCCAAGCCGCCGACCATCGCCAAGGTTCCCACGCGACAGAACTGGTGTACTCCCGCGCCGCCGGATAGAAATGCCCGCGATCCGACGGTCACGTGGCCGGCCAGCATGACGTTGTTGGTTAGAATCACATGATCGCCTAAGTGACAATCGTGCGCGACGTGTGCGTTGCACATCAGCAGGCAATAATCGCCGATCACCGTATTGTGGTCCGTCTGCATGGCCTTATGGATCGTGACGTTCTCGCGAATCGAGTTGCCCGATCCGATAATTACCCGGCCAACCTGCTCAGGCACGTTGGTATGTTGGGGGATGCCGCCGACCACCGCCCCCTCGAATATATGATTCTTTTCACCCAATTTGGTTCCACTCTTAAGGGTGACATGGCTTTCCAGGATGCACTGGGAGCCGATCGTCACATCATTCTCGACAACGCAGAAGGGTCCAATTTGAACACCTTCGCCAAGTTTTGCCGAGGGAGCAATCGATGCCAACGGATGAATACGCATAACTTGTACCTTGAAGCAGTATAGAGGAGTTTTTTTGAGCGATTGGCGATCCCGCCGCACACAAGCTTGGGTCTGACTGTTTTTATCGGCAGAGAAAGCCCGCAGGTTTGCTGGATTATGACAGGTGGAGCAAATTTGCCATCTTTTCCACTTGGAACACCACGAAAGGAGGGGGTTGCAAAATGAAAAAATGGCGTGTAAAATGTCGCAAGGCCTTAGATAGCTTGTCTTTGCGATTATTCGTCATTTGTCATGACTCGCGAAACCGCAAGTGACGACCGACTTTGTCATTCATCGTTAGTGCCTCCTCATTTTCGCCGTTCCCCCTGTTCCTGTTCACGGGTGCTCGGTAAACTAAAATGGATGGTCTTACTTCTGCGAATCTTACTTACCTATCATTTCCATGTCAACGCACGAAAATTTATACGACGAAGCTATTGAACTGCAACAAGCCGGCAAATTGGACGAGGCGGTGGCTCGGCTGGAATCGCTGGCCCAGAGTCAGCCGGATTTTGCCCTGGCCCATGCGGCACTGAGCGCTTTCTATAGTAAACAAGGCCGTCATGGAGATGCCGTGGAGCAGGCTCAGTTGGTATGCGAACTCGATGCCGACGACCCGTTCAGCTTTATGGCCAAGAGCCTTGTCTGCCAGCGGGCCGGCATGACTCACGAGGCGGAAGAAGCCATGTCCGAGGCCATGAATCGCCAATGGGCCTCGCAGCGAGCCCGATAAAAAAGCGGCCGCATTAACGGACCCGGCAGGGCAGAATGACCATGGGGAACCCGGCCCACTGCAACCGTCGCTGCAAGGAGAATGCCGTCTGGTTATGCAGGAGCCGATCAACCCAGGTCTCTTTGTGAAAGACGAGCTGTCCGGCAAAGAATGTTGCCTTGGGGAATAACTGGCTCACTTCCATGCAGACCTTCTCCAGTTCATCGACGGCATCGGTGCCGATGGACGAATAGGAGACCGCCGGCATGCCAAGGCTACGAGCCAAAGCGACGTACTTCTGCAAGTTCACCTCGGTATACTCGCGGAGGGCCTCGACGGCTCCACTGCCTTTGAAGTTACCCGAATCGACCACGCCCACCGAGACGAAAACAAAATTAACGAAATGCCCCGGCGCGAAGCGGATGCTATTGAGCATGGTATGCACGCCCAGGCCGCTGTAGCCGCCCACGAGGATCACGGCGGTCGGTTTGGCCGGATCGGTGGGTGCCTCGTTGGGCATCGGCAGGGCAACGAGTTTGGTGAGCGTTTCGTCGAGCTTCTTTAGCTTTTCGCCCACGCCACGATAGTATCCGTGGATCAGGAAGGCAATAATCACTAGGCCGCCGGTCACGGCCACGGTCAGCCATCCGCCCACGAAGAACTTCATGCAGACATTGGTCAACAAAATCCCCACGCAGACCACCGTGCCGAAGCTAAACAGCGCCAGTCGCCGCCGCCAGAGGGGATTCTCTCGCCGCAGTTCCCACCAGTGACGGCACATGCCGATCATCGAGAGCGAGAAGGTCACAAAGACGTTAATCGAGTAGAACAGCACCAGCATGGTGACGTTGCCCGCCGTATACCATAAGGCCGCCAAGGCTGCCAGGCCCATCAGCAAGATGCCGTTGTGCGTGGCGAGGCGTTCCGAGAGATTAGCGAACCAGCGGGGCATCCAGGAGTCGTGGGCCATGTAGCCCAGCACCCGCGGACCGTCGATGAAGCCGGCCTGGGCTCCTACGAACAACAGTGTGCCTTCACTGAGCAAGGTCAAGAGCCAAAAGGTTCCTCCGAGCCAACCGGGCATGCCGGTCGCATCAACGAACTTCTGCGTCAGCATGGCATTCATCGTTTCCGTGCCGCCCTCTTGTGGCTCGATATGCAGGAGCAGATAGGCGACGATCAACCCGCCGGCCGTGAAAGCCAGCGACCAAGCCATATAGCGCATCGTCCGCTTGGCGGTGGCCACGCGGGGTTCGCGCATCACCGGCATGCTGTTGGAAACGGCCTCCAAACCGGTATATGTGCCCGAACCCATCGAATAGGCGTAGAGAAAGATTCCCAGTATCCCCAAAATTCCGACATTGGGGTTGGTCGCGTTTTCATGCAACCCCGTCGCCACTTGGTGGGCCACTTCGCCGGCCGCCGAGAGATGCAGCCCGATGGAACCGAAGATCAGGATCGTGTGTGTGATGAGGAAGAGGATGAAGATCGGCATCAGGATCTGCACCGATTCCTTCACCCCGCGAAGGTTGAGAACGATGAGAGCAAGGATGGCGAAAAATTCGGAAGGGAGCTTCCAGGAGGCCCATTCCGGGCCGACGAGGCTAAACACGGCATCGCCGGCGGCCGCGATCGAGACGGTAATCGTCAGGACGTAGTCTACCAGTAGGGCACAACCGGAAACCACTCCGAAGCGTTTTCCCAACAGCTTCGAGGCGACGAGATATCCGCCACCGCCGCTGGGAAACTCTTCGATAATATGGCTATAGCACGCCGCGATGATAAAGACCGTGGCGGCGATCGACAAGCCCAGGAACACCGCTAGGTAATAGTGTCCCTTGAGGTGGCCGAACGACTCCGAAGGACCATAGCATGACGACGACAAACCATCGGCCCCTAGCCCCACCCAGGCCAGAAAGGCCACCAACGACACGCTATGGAACAACGATTGGTCGGCCAGATCGCGCGGCTTGCCGATAAGCAAACCCTTGGCGACATTCCAGAAACGGCCTTTACTCTCCGGCAGCGATTCTCCCTCGGAGACCACGCCGACGCGTTTTTCTTCTTCCAGCAATGCCTCAACATTGGCACCGGAATCGGGTCCGTTCAAAGCAGCACGGTTCGCAGACAACGGCTTATCGGAATTAGGGGAAGTGCCTGCTGAAGAATCGTCTGAAGTGGGAGTCACAGTTGTGCCAAGGGGTACGCCAGAATTAAGAAAATTCCCCCAGCGCGCGGCTAGGGGAACACAAAAACTAGATACACTTTTCCGTCCGACAACGACCTTGTAAAGGCCGTTCCTTCGATTAAATTGCTCGTTCCTGCACGTTATTGGCACACGTGTAGCCTTCATTCTACCATGGCACCCCTTGATTTGACAACCCCGGGTGGAAACCCTAGAGAATTGCATGTTCCACTTCGCAGAACGGAATTTATTCCGTTGTTTTGTTTTTTGCAGGTAAACGGAATGAATTCCGTTTTACGGAGGTCATTTGCTGGGCAGGCTGCTCCCAAACTCGTTGACAGGCACAATCAGTGCCTTGCCGGTGGAACCAATTAGGATGTTGAAGCCGTGCCAGAAGGGACTGGTCGCCTTGCCGCCATCGGCCTTGATGGGAATGGAGCGGGGTGCCCGATCTTCTTCGTAGATAGTCACCTCCGCTTGGGCTTGCGTGGCGAGGACCTTGCTCTGCGGCTCGTCGGAATGGGTCGAATCCTCAACCCAGAAGGCGTAACGACCGGCGGGCGGTCGTTTCAAGGTGATGGTCTCCGGCCCTTCGCCTTCTTTACTATCGGCGTCGAGCGTGACGGCCCCGTTCGCGGCCACCCGTTCCTGAAAATAGACGTGGCTTCCACCGACCTCTCCGTAGAGATGGGCATCCAGGTCGCGAGGCTTTTTGCCCCAGGTGAGTACCAACCGTATCTCTCCGGCCGCCAGTCGTGGGTTCAGTACCGTGCGGATCGGTTCAAGCGGCACGTCAGCCCGGATCTCCTTCTCGATGCGGCGCGTTGAAAAATCGTTTTCTGCGATCTCGATGGTGGCGTGTCCGGCGGGAACGTCCTCGACACGATAGTGCCCCGTCGCATCGACCACGGCCGTGCGCGTCACATCGCCCACGCGGACGGTGACCACGGCACCCGGGACGGCCTTTTTGTTGATCGCGTTGACAGCCTCGCCCACCAGAACGACGCCGCGTTCCAGCGGCACGGTGACACTGGCTCGCGGCGACGGTGCAGTGGCCGACACCTGCTTTTCACAGTAGCCACGGGCCGTCGCAGCCACGGGCACGGTGCCGGCGGGAATATCACTAAAGACCGCGCGGCCGTTGGCGTCAGCCGTCTCGGTCTTCGATAGGCCCGGCAGCGCGATCCGCGCGCCGGCGACGGGTGCCTTCGTGTGAGCGTCAATCGCGGTCACGGTCAACTGGGTCTGCGGTTTCAAACGTACGGTCGCACGGTTCTCACCAGCATTGAGCCGCTGGGCGACTTGTCCCGGCGGGAAGTTCGGCGCAGTAACAACCACTTCAGCATCGCTGGCGGGGACTCCCGCCGCCTTGTACTCTCCGCTGCCATCGGTCTGGCCTCGCTGCTCCAGGCCGGCAGCGCGGACGAGTACCTTAGTGCCGGGAACAGGCCGGTTGTCGAGGTCGTTAACGACCTGCACCGACAGATCGGCCGCCCCAATCAAGGGAATCTCCAACGGGGTCGGCCCCGACGGCAGTTCCTTGGTGCCCCCTCGTACCCGATAGCCGGCCGCCGCGATCTCGATCGCCGCCGGCCCAGGACGAAGGCCGCGGACTTGGCAGACACCTTTGTCGTCAGTGACGGGCTTTTCCATACGGCCTGCAATGGCCACGGTGGCACCGGCGATTGGCATCTTTCGGTCCAATGCCGCGAACACATGCACATCCAGGACCGCCTCGCGCGCCAGAGGCACCGCGATGGCCGCTTCGGGCGACTCGGCCGTCGTCTCCAACTGCTCCGGACAGAACCCATTGGCCGTGACCTCCAGCTTCAACCGTTGCGCCGGAACTTTTGTGAAGACCGCCTGCCCACTGGCATCGGTTTTCTGGCTGCGTGCCGGCGATGTAACCCGAACTTCCGCCTCGGCGACGGGGTGCTTGCCGTCGGCTTTGTCGACGACGGTCACGGTCAGCGTAGCCTGACGGCCCAAGACCATATCGATAACATTTTTGCCAGGTTCGATGGCGCGAGATTCCTGCCACTCGCCACAGTCGGCTGCTACAACCTCAATCTTCTGGTGACCAGCCGGGATTCCCGTGAACTGGTAGGCACCCTGGGCATCGGTCTTTACCGGATGCCGAAAGTCGGCGATGCGGACATCCGCATTGGCGACCGCGTGGCCTGCGCCGTCGGTTACCTTGCCCGCCAGTTCGGAGTTTCCGCGGAGCAAGACGTCGCCCAGAGGGTTGTTCGGCCCTGGGACAAGGTCACGGGCGATCGCTTCCGCAGTGAAGCCCGGGGCCTCGACAACGAACTTTGCGCCTTGGCCACTGCGCACTCCTTCCAAGACAAAGGAACCGTCTTCGGCGGTCGAAGCAACCAGCGGAGAGTTTTCGATGCGGACTTTCGCACTGACCACAGGCCGCGAGGGGTCGCTCGCATCCGTCATCACGCGGCCGCGAACGGTCGCCGCGCCTGTCAGGGCAATGGGTTCCTGGGCCGTTTCACGACCGCGCTGGACTTCGGCTGGCAGAAAACCCTCCGCGGTGACTGCCAACGGCACCTGCGTCAGGTGGGGTGGCGGCCCGGCGATGGTGAATCGGCCTTCGCCGTCGGTGGCGGCACCGAGCGTCGTGCCCTGGATTTTGACCCTTGCCCCAGATACCGGAACAGACCGACCCGCGCTGGTCCAGACCACCGTACCCGAAAAACCCTCGCCGCTGGCTAGCTGGAAGTCCTTGGACAGGCTCTCGCCGGCCTTCAACTCGACCTCAACCTGCGTCGAACGATATCCCGCGGGCGGTTCGACCGCCAGCTTCACCGAGCCGGGAGGAATCCCTTGGAGTTGGTACTTTCCGTCGGTGTCGGTCTTGGTGGTGAGTGCTGAATCCTGAATGGCGACGGTCGCCCCGGCGATCGGACGCGGCGGAGTGCAAACCGGATCCACAACGGTCCCGACGATGCCCGACGATCCTGCTAGGCTGACATCCTGGGCAGCCTCCTGATCGGGCGGCAGATCGACTTCAATCTGCTGGGCGACAAAACCATCGGCTTCGACCTCGAGCCGCGCACGGCGGCCGGATAGATTCTCCAAGCGGAACCGGCCTTGTCCGTCACTAACCGCCAACTCCGGCATTTTCGCAATGCGGACCCTCGCGCCCGCGACAGGCCGATCTTTGAATCCGTCGCAAACGATCCGGCCCGCCAGCTTCGAGCTGCCTATAAGCTTGACCAATACGTTACTGGACTGCCGCGACCAGTTCACCGCCTCCGAACGATAGCCGGCCATCTCGACCTGGAGTTTCGCGCTCGCGTCTTGGAGGCCGGGGAACCGGAAGCTGCCGTCAGGGCCAGTCAGTACGGTGCTATTGCCAGCCGCCGCGATTCGGACCTTGGCCTCGCCCAGGGGTTGGCCCGTTGCGGCATCCACCACTTTGCCTTGCGGGAACACGCCTCCGCTCAGGGAGACGTCCACCTGGGTCTCCGTGCCGCGGCGCATCTCGGCCGCCATCGTTTTTGCATCGTAACGCGGGGCGGTGACACGAAACTCCAGCGGCCCGGAGGGAAGCTGATCCAAGCGAAACTCGCCGCGCTGATCCGTCTTTGTGTTCCGATCCGTGCCCTCAATGCGGACGACAGCCCCGATGACGGGCATCTTGCTGTCCTCGCCGCCGATCACCCGGCCAACCAGCACGGCGGTAGCCTGCTTCAACCACCAGTAACCCGCCACACTGCCCCCAAGCATGAGGAGCAATAAGGCCGCAGTGGCCAACCGCCAGGGTATCCGCTGGGTCCATGGCCTCCAGCGGCACCGTGGACAGCGCAGCCCGTCCTGCGGATGCCTGAGGAACAATTCCTGACACAGGCCTTTCGGACAAAGCACCGCCGCACCGCCGCTACCGCCGGATTGTTTGGGTTGGAATCCCCAGCACCACACCAGCCGCCATTGTCCTCCCTCGCGGTACTCGAAAAACTGGGTTTCCAGTCCGGTGCTTGGGGAATTGGCCGTCAGACCACGAAGTGCCTCCTGAAGGCCGCGGTAGAGTGACTGCTCGTGCGATCCGGGGCGGACCTGTTCAATCCGCTCTTGCAGGCGACCAACTTCGGCCTGAAGTGCCCCTTGCAGCCGTTCACGTGTGACCGGCCGGCAGTCTACGTCCTCCCGACGTCCTCCGCGATCATCGACGAGATAGTACAAGAGCGTCTCACCGTCCCACTGCGGCTCGGCCGCAAAACGGCCCAACCAGCGTCGCACTACCCTCGCATTGGCCCCGGTGGAGTCGGCTAACGGCACTCCCAGTTCCAAGGCGAAAGGACGGAAATCGCGACCGGACGACGAGAGATCAATTTGTACGAAAGGTTTTGCCATGGATCACACCTAAATATGATAAAATGATCTGTCCTGGAATCCCGGCCACAGAGCTGATCGCCCGGTTTTTGCGGTCATTCTCCGTGCTTGCCAAACTCCATCTCTTGCGCCAAACAGAGACCGTTCAGTATAACCATTCACCCGGGGGTGTCTACCCTCGTTGATACACACAAGTCGTCAGGGGTTACCCTGTCCCGGGGCTTATAATAATAGCCCAGCGATTTATCGCTGGGGAAGAGGGTAAACGAAACCGAAAGTGCCGGGACAATTGATACTTCGTCCGCGAAGAAAACCCCCTTGGGAGGGACTGTACCCTGATTTTATATTGCGTACAATTTACTAAAGATCTTGAGGCTGAACTTCCCTGAAGAGAGTTTCCATGAGTACCGCAGAAATCATTGACATCGCTGGCGAGCAGGCCATAAAACTGCCGGCGGAGTTTCATTTTGATAGCGAGGTTGTCTCAATTCGTCGTGAAGGCAGTGCCGTCATTATCGAGCCTGTTGATATTGCCGAACATGTGCCTGCGGCTTGGCCAGATGGTTTTTTTGAGTCCATTCACATTGAAGATCCAAAATTTGTTCGGCCGGATCAGGGCCGGATGCCACCCGCTGCTAAACTCGATTAAGTTCTTCACCTCTGATGCATTACCTACTCGACACGAATACATGTATTGCTATGATGCGAAATGAGCCAGCGACAATCGCTCGGTTAGCGATAGTCGCGCCCATGGATTGTGCCGTTTCCACAATTACCGCGTACGAATTGTTCACCGGTGTCGCAAAGTGTTCCAATCCTTCACGAGAGAATGCAAAGGTGGAGAAGTTGCTCAAGACGGTTCACATAATTCCGTTTGACACAACAGCGGCGAACGAGGCGGGAAAGATACGCGCTGATTTGGAGTCGCGTGGATCAACGATCGGCCTTTACGATATACTTTTGGCCGGTCATGCAATCGCCGGTGGACTCGTACTCGTGACAGCAAATACCGGGGAATTTAGTCGAGTAGCAGGGCTTGGGTTGGAAAATTGGAGAAAATGACTGTCGGGATCGTGAAAACACCACGGGGAGAGGAAAGACAGTAAGGAACGGCGGAATTCACGACAACTTGTGTCGTGTCGCAGATACTGGAATCTGTGAACGAAAATGGAGTCTTCCGCAAGACGGCAAACCCTACCGTCAGCCCCGCGGGCAGCAATGCTAGGGTTCCGGTACGGGATTGATACTGCCCTTCGGTTCTGCCGAGACCGCGTGTGACAAAAAAGCCATCGGCGAGCCTCAGAGGCTACGCCCTGGCCGAGGGGGAACACCTTACCTTATGACTCGCTCGCTACGCCTCTGCTTGCCCAGCTACGTCCCGGCTGCGCTTCGGGTCTACGCTCGGGCTGCGCACCGGCTCCGCTCGCTCACCTTGACTTGACTACTCCGCCGGAACCCGGGAGACACGGAAGCCCAGGTTGCTGCTCCGGTTCCCAGGCGTGCTCCAGCCACGGTCCGCCGACCGGCAGTGCCTGGCGCCGTCGTACCAGCCACCGCCGCGAAACACGCGGAGCGAGCCCGTTGTAGGACCGCTAGGATTCGTCACCGCTTCTGCCCCATACGTACCATACCCATCCTGGCACCACTCCCATACGTTCCCGTGCATGTCATACAGACCAAAGGCGTTCGGCTTCTTCTTGCCAATAGGATGTGTCTCGCTGCCCGAGTTCTCATCGTACCATGCGTACTCACCGAGTTTCTTTTCATCGCCCTCAAAACAAAACTCGCCCGTGCTTCCCGCTCGACACGCATATTCCCATTGTGCCTCGGTTGGCAATACAAACTTACCCCCTCGCCCGCCGGACTTCGCATTCAGCTTGATAAGGAACTGCTGACATTCGTCCCAACTGACCTGTTCCACCGGGTTCTTCGGACCCTTGAAGCGGCTTGAATTACTGCCCATCACCGCCTCCCACTGCTCCTGTGTCACCTCATACTTGCCCAGGTGAAACGGCTTTGTAATCGTCACCTTGTGGGGCTTCTCGCTAGCGTCGCCCATTGTGAAGGAACCGGCGGGAATCAAGACCATATCTAGCTTCACACCGCTGCCTAGGTCTACCTTTTCCGACGGAGGACTCGGCTCGGGTTCCGGTGGTTTTGTAGGGATTGGCCGCGTTACGGTGATGCTGAAACTGGTCCAAGTCGGTTGG
>JBAWVO010000099.1:0-19650 GCA_037147235.1 Planctomycetota bacterium
CCCTCAGGGAATGGTTAACCCTTCCGGCCGTGCAATCCGGCTAGGACACCAGGGCTTTTTTTACAAGACCAAAAATCTTAAGTTGGTTCGTATGGGGGCTCGTTTCACTCTCCCCACCCTACTTCTGCACCTAAAACCGGAAGAGCCAAAATCTTTGGTCTTTACGACATGCACGGCAATGCCTGGCACCGAACCGCTACTGGATCCGAGTTCGACGAAAGACGGTTGTAATATCTCTCGCAGCATGCACGACCTGAATCACACGCACCCCATTTTTCGCCGCATGATAGATCACCAGATACGAACCTACGACAAAGCCGCTAACTCCGGGTGCTAAGTCGTCGCGTGCTTCTCCAAGCAACGGTTCCCTTGCAAGCAGGGCAAAAACGTCCGTAATCCGATCGATCAATCGGTCGGCGGCATCTGGGCTATGATTCTCAACCGCAATATAGTGCCAGATGTCACGAAGATCTGCGCGAACGCCACGGGCAAGCGTGAAGTGGCTCATGGGCGTTTCTGGTTTGCCTCCCAGGATCGCCGGCCCTCCGCTTTGATCTCATCGGCAAACTCCCGCAGCGACTGCTCGTCCTCCAACTCGATTCCTTCTCCGCGCTCCAAGGATTCGATCCGGCTTTGCACCTCGGCCCTGAACTGCTGAAAGACCTGCTCGTGTTCGCGAAGAGCCTTCAATGCAACCAGCAGAAGTTCATCCTCGCTTGCGTAGACTCCCTTTGCAAGTTCGCTCTGGACGATCTGCTGAAGCTCCACGGGAAATGCGTAAGACATGGGCCAAGTACCTCATCCAAGAAACAGATTCCATGAATCCTACCAACGGCCGAGAAAAAAGTCAATTCTACGTGTGCCAGGAAAATCCATGGCGAACATGACCGACGGGTTGAATTGCCGCAAGTTTGAATTGCCACAAGTTCTTGACTTTGATCGGTGTCCACGCCAAAATGAGGGTCGAAATAGTCAGCCCTCAGCCATCGCACGTAAGAAAACGAGTGGGCTGCCGCACTGGCCTCGTTGAGTTGCAGACTGGCTTTAGTTCCGCGAGACAATCTTGGCCGCTGGTTTCGTGCGTCACGGCGGCTTCGGGAAACCGTATTGACAAGTGGAGGTTTGGTCCATGTTCCGACAAGTATCGACAGCCGCGTTGATGGCCCTTGCGGCACTCACAACTTGTGGTGCAGGCGTCTCGCATGCACATGCAGCCGAGACGGCCGCACCACAAAAACCCAAGGAGGCGGGCGGCAACAATCCGATCGCCGTCAATCTCGGCGGCGGGGTGAAGCTGAAGCTAACGCTCATTCCGGCGGGCGAGTTCAAGATGGGGAGCGGTGAGTCGGCGGAGGCCACGGCTGCGTTCTTCAACTTGCCCACGGAGGCCGAGTGGGAATATGCCTGCCGTGCGGGGACAACAACCCGCTATTTCAGCGGCGACGATCCCGAAACGCTGGCCAAGGTCGGCAACGTGGCCGACGCGACGGCCAAGGCGCAGTTCCCTGGTTGGGCATGGACGCTCAAAGCCAGCGACGGCTACGTGTTTACGTCGCCGGTGGGTTCATTCCAACCGAACGCCTTCGGTTTATACGACATGCACGGCAATGCCTGGCAGTGGTGTGCGGATTGGTACGAGGCGGAATACTATGCCAAGTCTCCCGCAGACGACCCAAAAGACCCAGATTCCGGAGATTGCCGTGTCCTTCGTGGCGGTTCCTGGGGCGGCGGGCCGGGCGGCGCCCGTTCCGCCGTGCGCGGCGGGGGCTCGCCGGGCTTCCGGGGCGACTACGCGGGGTTCCGCGTTTCCAGGACTCAGTAATACTATGGCCTCTGGCGGTGTTACCTTTTGCGGTTTTCCCCTTTTGGCTCTTCCGGTTTTAGGTGCAGAAGTAGGGTGGGGAGAGTGAAACGAGCCCCACCAAAAGTGGACCACAACTGAATTGGTGGGGCTCGCTGTGCTCTCCCCACCCTACAATTACAATTATTCGCGTTCCGCACCTAGAACCGGAAGAGCCTCCTTTTATCCCTGCCGCGCAGCGGCTCGCGATTTTGTAGCCCGTTTTCAACCTTTTCTTCCATTGGCGTCTAAGCCGCCTCGGCAACAAGGTTTTTCAATCCTCCCAGAGTACCACGGTTTGATTGATCTCTGGCGCGGTGGCCGGCCACATCAACTTGACTCCACTGGCCGTGGTGGCCTCGATGCGGTACTCGAAATCCTTCTCGGGCGTTGGCAATTCCGCCTCGTAGACTGCGCGGGCGATATGGGTTAGGGGTATCGCACGGAACGGACCGATACCCAAGGGCCGCCAAAGAACCGTGACAGTCCGGGCTGGCTGGTTATCCAGAACGATGATCTTCAACCGCAGGGGTTCGCCTTGTGCAATCAATGTGCGTACGGTGGGAACGATGATCCTCGGCTCGCCTTGGTACTGCACGGGAGGAATCGCGTCCGAGGGAAGCGGGCCGCCCAGTGCCGCGGTCAGACGGGCCGCCGGCTTGCCGATGGCGACGGGCAAAAATTCCGCATGATTCTCCAGGTTCACCACGGTGGCCAGCCCGCCGGGCGTATTCACCGTCGCCAGCAGTAGGTGATACGCTTCCCCGTAGAGCCGCAGGACTTCCCTATATGCCGGCAGAGCGGTCGATTCAGCCTGCTTTCGTCGCACGGCAGGATCCGATGCTGTCACCTGCTTCATCGCCGTCTCAAAGACACCCAGGGCACAGCGAACCTGCGCCAAAATGCGATGATAGCGAAAGATATTCAGCCAGTAATCGAAGCGGTCGAGATTGCCCGGCCCCGTCACCTGCGGGCGAAGTAAGGCTAGTTCATCGATGAACGCATACGGTTTGCCTACCTTTGGCCACAGCCGGGTATCCGCTGCGAGCGAGCCGGAAGGACACCCGTCGCCAACGCTGATGGAAACCTTGCCATCAATCGACGCAAATAATTTGCCGATCGCTGCCGATGCTTCGGGGCCAAAATTAGCCTCCGCCCAATCGGCGTAGAAGTCGTCGCAAGGCAGCGAGCGGTTTTTCTTCTCGGTCACCGCAGTCTTCGTACGGGGTTGGTCCCAGGCGGCCTCGGCCAGGGCGGCGATATTAGGCCCGAGGATATCGCTGCGCCAGTGCAAACCCATCAGGCCCGTGCAACCGTAAGCCGACGCATCGGCGGCATCGCGGCGCATGCGGCCTGCGACCAGTTGCACGGCGGCCAGTCCATGGTTGCCATCGCTTTCGAGCCAGGGAATAGCCCATTTCTCACGACCCCGGATACGGGCATAGGCTGGATCGACCTCGGTATACCCCAGCGTGCGACTGATGGCACTGGCGGGCATGTCCTTGGGCAAATCGGCGTCCATGGCAGCTCGATCATGCTGCGGGCCGAGCACCCAACCGCAGGTAGCGAGTTGGAACGGTGCGTTAACCTTCTTCGACACCTCATAGGCCAGCTTCAAGTCGCGCACCGTGGTCTCATACTGCTGCGGCTTGTTGCCGGCCCACGTCCAGTCCTCCGGGGTCCATATCCAATAATAGTCCAGCGGATGGCTGGCCATGATCCGGCGGAAGGTACTCTCGTAGATCTCACGCACCGTGGCTGGGTCTTTCGGGTTCTTTCCCTGTGCCTTGATCCGTTTCTGCAAAGCCAAAGGCAAGATCAATGGGGCTTCGGTACCGATGCAGGTTTTGACGCCCAGTCGCCTCGCAAAGCCAAATGCCTCGCGGAACTGCGCGGCCATGCGGTTGAAAACTTCGTTGCAGCCCTCGGGCGTGGATGGCACGGGGCAGTGGCCGCGCATCACCTCGGGTGCCCAATCGTCGCGGTCGAACAACAGCGCACCGCCGAAGCTATAGTCGCCCGTCTTCTTCGGCAGGATTGGACCCCATTCGCCCTTGACGAGCGTATTATAGTAATGCGACGGGTAGCTCGCCTTCACTCGCCCCTGGAGATCAAAGTCTCCTGGCATGCCGTGCCAGACCGTCGGCTCGGCGTAGGGGTGGCCCTCGGGATAACAGTGGATGCCAAGGAAGTTCATCCGCATCTTGGCCAGTTGCGTGAAGATGGCTTTGTAGTCATCGCTGCCCCAGGCGTCGAAACCGAAGGGATGGGAACCCCAGGGATTGACGCCGCGCAGGGCGAACAGCGGCTTACCTGTCTCGTCCATGTCGGGAATCCTGGCGAGGTGCCGGTCGGGAATGACGTCACCGTGCAAATAGAACCGCACACCCAACTTCTCGGCGAAACGATAAGCCCCATAAAGCGTGCCAAGATCATCGCCGCCGACAATCCACCAAGTCTTCTTTCCTTCGGCGACGGTGGTCTTGAGTACGTACTGTTGTGGCCGCAAGTCCTGGGCCGCCGCGAGGACCGCCGTATCGCTCAACCGCGCCGCGTCCTTGCGCACGACGACGATCTTTCCCTGCTCGGCAATCTTCTCGGGCAGAAGGCCCGTGCGAACATACAGGTAGCGCGCGACCTCCTTGGCCGCTAATCGCTGCAAACTCGGCTTTTCGGCGGTACTGACGCGCACCGTCCCGGATAGGACAAGAATGACAAACAGGAAAGAACAGTAAGTAGGTCGTACCGGCATGAAACACGCTCCTTAAAAATTGGCGTTGAGAACAGACAGTCCAGGGTTGGAGAAGTGAAAGAAAGGGTGTATGCTCATTAGTTTCATGGAAGAATGCTCAACCGTCAACCGTCCAAATCCGCGAAACCACAAGCGGCCGGAACTAAGTCCTCTCTCTTGCCTATCGGAAACCGATGCCTGCCAACACGTTTGATCAACTGGCTGATGTCTACGAGGCGATGATCGATTGGCCGAAGCGATTGGCGGCCGAAGAGCCGTTCTATCGCCGCTGGTTCCAGCAGGCCGGGGTCAAGCGAGTTGTGGACGTGGCCTGCGGCACGGGACACCACGCGGACATGTTCCATCGCTGGGGCCTCGATGTGGAAGGTGCCGATCTCAGCCCCGCGATGATCGAGAAGGCCCGTGCCAATTTCGACGAACCGCCGGGACTGCACTGGGCCGTGCGCGGTTTTGATGAGCCGATCCCTGCGGCTGGGTCGTGGGATGCGGTTGTCTGCGTGGGAAACTCCTTGGCCTTGGCACCCGATTTGGCGACGGTCCAAACGGCCGTCGCCCGGATGCTGGAGGCTTTGCGGCCGGGCGGTGTTCTGCTGGTGCAGATTCTCAATCTCTGGCGGCTGCCGGACGGTCCATGCATCTGGCAGAAGTGCCTCCGCACGCAACTGCCTCAAGGTGATGTGCTGATCCTCAAGGGCGTGCATCGTTGCGGCAGTTGCGGCTACGTCGAGTTGGCCGTCGCCGATCCCAACGGCGGGCCGCTCTTGGCCCACGAATCCCCCCAGTTTCTCGGCCTGGAAAGCAGTGACCTGGAGGCCATGGCACAGCAGGCCGGCTCGGCGCAGGTTCAGTTCTTCGGCGGCTATGCGGAACAGCCATTCGATCGCGACACCAGCGTCGATCTGGTCATGGTCGCTTTCTTGCCTTTTTGGACGGTTTTGTAATAGCCGCTGAAGCAGGACCGCTAGAAAATCCGATGTATCTTCACGCCGTTAGCAAGTGAACGCAGCGGCGAGCATTGCCCAAATGCCCTATTCGTCTTATTTTCATCCATTCGTCTGCCTTATGTCATGCCAAACATCCTAGTTTGCCGCACTTCGAGAAGCGGTAAGGTTGCTTTGCTTTTCCTAATTTATGAATTCGATCTGGCATAAGTTAGCAAGGATGGATAGACTTTTACATTGAGTTGTTTCAAAACTGGTCTCGTAGTGTAGGTATTTCGCCTGCGTGGGGCGGTTCTGAAAAAGCTTCTAAAGGTGACCCATGAAAACCGCTGAATTTTCCCGAAAGGATTTTGCCGTGCCAAGTCTGCGGCCTGCTGCATTGTGGTTCATTGTTATTTGCGGTCTGGTGGTTCCCAAAGGGATCTCGGCGGCCGACCCGTCGATCGATCCCGTGCCGCCTAAAACAACCACCGCTATTCTCCTGCCACCGTCGGTCGCTCCAGAGCCGCCATCGACGGATCCCGTGCCGCCATCGGTCGCGCCAGAGCCGCCGTCGGTCGATCCCATGCCGCCCAAAACCACCGTCGCTATTCCCCCGCCGCGTTCGGCCGTTCCCGTGCCGCCGTCGATGGATACGCTGCTACCCGATACAACCGTCGGATTTATCTCGGCAACGAATTCGGTCCGTTTGACGGAACAATGGAACAAAACCCAGCTCAGCAAACTTATGGCCGATCCGGTCATGAAGCCGTTTGAGGAGGACTTTCGGGTACAAATGCAATCGCAATGGTCCGTACTATCCGGTCGGCTGGGGATTCACCTCGACGATTTGCGAGGAGTGTCCACCGGCGAGGCTTCTTTAGCCCTGATAGAACCGCAACCGGGCAAGGCGGCCACCAGTCTACTTTTGGATGTTTCGGGGAATCTCGACAAGGCGAAAGCCCTCTTGGCCAAAGCCCGCGCAGGTCTGAAGGGTAGCGGTGCGCAAGAGACCCTTCAAACGATTTGCGGAACTTCGGTCTACGTCTACGTCGTCCCACTGTCTCAGGATCAGCAGGTTGCGACGGGGAAGGGTGGTGCCGCGGCCACGGCCGCGACGGGGCAGACGGTCTATTTTCTCACCGAGAACTTCTTCGGTGCCTGCGACGATCTGGCCGTTGTGCAGGATATCCTCACCCGACTGGTCAACGGCGGCCAGGCCGGCAGCCTATCCCAAGTCACTGGGTATCAAATGGTCATGAAGCGCTGCGCGGCGGATGCCCCCGCCGATCACGCGCCGGGCATCCGCTGGTTCATTCATCCCCTGGGCTACGCCGAGGCAGTTCGGGCAGCTACCCCGCCGGAAAAGCGGCGCAAGGGCAAGACGATCATCGAGATCATGCGCAACCAGGGCTGTGCGGCCTTCAAGGGCATTGGCGGTTATATTGACGTTTCCACCGATGGCTACCAGATCCTCCATCGCACGGCAGTGTTTGCCCCACCGCCCTACAAGGAATCGATGAAGATGCTTGTCTTTCCCAATAACAAAGATTTCGCACCGCAACCCTGGGTTGGCCGCGACGTGGCCACCTACTTCACGGTCTATGTCGATATTTTGAATGCATTCGACAATTTTGGTTCCTTATACGACGAGATCATCAACGAGAAGGGCGTTTGGAAACAGACTCTCGACGGCATGGCCACCGATCCCAGTGGTCCACAGATTGATCTTCGCAAGGAGCTTATCGCCAATCTTGGACAGCGGGTCACCATGGTCACCGACTACAATTTGCCGATCACCACGACCAGTGAGCGGCTGCTCTGGGCTATTGAGACCAAGGACGAAGCTGCTGTGGCCAAGGCGATTGAAAAGTGCGTTAAGAACGATCCCACGATTAAGAAGCGGAGTATCGCCGGCCACGTTGTTTGGGAAATTGTCGAGGAGGAAGACACGGAGGTGCCCATGCTGAAAGTCGACGTGCCTACACTCACGCCCAAGAAGGATGAAGGCAAGTCCAAGTCGGACGATAAAGACGACCAGGAAACGGAAGGTCACTTCCTCCCCCATGGCGCGATCGCCGTTGCGCGAGGGCAGTTGTTCGTCGCTTCGCACATTGACTTCTTGGTCAAGACCCTGGAGCCGCTCGATGAAAAAAGCCGCCTGGCCACGCAACCGGAATTTCAGCAAGTATGGAATGTTACCTTCGATAAGCTCGGATTGAAGCAGCAGGCGTCCCGCGGCTTCTCCTGGACCGATCGCGCGGTGCAGCCTACGTACGAATTGATCCGTCAGGGCAAAATGCCCCAGAGCGAATCGCTGCTGGGCCGGGCACTCAACAGCATGGCTGCGTCCAGCAAAAGTGGATTGCCGCGGCATCAACGGATCGATGGTAGCAAGTTACCCGACTTTGAAGTCGTCCGTAAAGCACTAGGCCCGTCAAGTGCCGCCATGACCAGCGAAGAGAACGGCTGGTTCGCCAAGGGCGTGCTGATGACGAAGTAAATTGGCTCTTCCGGAGAAGTAGGGTGGGGAGAGTGAAACGAGCCCCACCAAAAGCGGACCGCAACAGAATTGGTGGGGCTCGCTGCGCTCTCCCCACCCTACAATTATTCGCGTTCCGCACCTAGAACCGGAAGAGCCTAAATTGCTCACCGCGTCTCCACCTTCGCCCAGAACGGGTGCTGGCGATCACCGCGCACGCGCAGATCCTCGAGCATCGTCTCGACACTCGGCTTGATCATCGCCGGCGTTGCGTTGGGCCGGCGGCCTCCGACCGTGATATTCACGCGGCGATTGAAGTCGACCATCTCCGGCGACAGCCAGATCGTGGTCCGCGAATTGCCCGCGGTGAGTACCAAGGTGTTGCTCGTGGGTACGTTGCCCCGCACCGGCAGCGGCCGCGTGCCGGGGGGAAGCGGCGAACTCGGCGAACCGCCGCCCCCCATGCCGCTGGGTGCCGACAGACCCGAGCCGGTTGTATACGGCTTCGCCTCATGAGAAGACGTCCAGCCCGTTATAATGGCGTTCGGCGGCAGGCTCTCGATTTCCGCCCACCAGAAGAAGTTGTCGCCCGGCCGCATCGTAGAGCAGACAAATTCTCGTTCGTGCGAAAGCTCCCGCTCGCGAGGCAAGGGAAAGCTCCGTTTACAGCGGTTCATCCAGTCGAACAGCGGCAACTGTTCATCAACAAAATGCTCGTGTCCGCGGCCAAGATACTCCACGATGGTCGTGTTGTAGCCGTTCCGCAAATAGCGATCCAGCACCAAGGCGTTACGAGTAATGCGGCCGCCGTCCAACGCGCCCAGCACGACATAAAAAGGGACATGACGGGCGTTCTCGATGTAGAAGGTGCATGTTTTTTTGGCTTCGGCCGAGATGGGAACCACACCCGCCCAGAGATCGGGATGCGACACGCCGATGTCCCAGGCCGCATCGCCGCCCGCCGAATGGCCGGAGAGAAACACGCGGTCGGTATCGACGGCAAACCGCCGGCAGGCGTCGCGAACGCAGCCCACGACCACGGCGTGCTCGCGAGCCGAGTATTCATATTCCTTCTGATGCTCGACGGTCCAGGCCGGAGCGATGACAATATGCCCGTATCGCCCCGCCTGTCCCTGCCGGCCTGGCGGGCCGTCGGGCAAATGTTCACCCGCCCACCAATCGATCTGCATCGTGGGGTCGTGCCCGATGCCGTGCAGGGAAACGATCATTGGATAGCGGCGCTGTGGATTGTACTCCGGCGGCAATTGGACATGGTAAGTTGTATCCGGCTGGCCGGAGAGTACGCTGATTTTCAGCTCGGAGTAGCCGGGGATATTCTCGTCGATCAAGTCGGGCAATGGGTAGGGCGGCGTCATGTGTGCTGCCAGCGCGGCCAGCACCTCCGGCTTGGCGGCGACTTCGGAGAGGATTGGTTGCAGCTTTCGATCGCGTTTTACCTTGAGCGGTTCCGCCAAATAGTCTTGCGCCAGCTTCCGTAGTTGCCATGCCGAGAGGGTTGCCGGCAAATCGGTCGAGGCCGCGTCGGACCCCAGCAGCCAACCGCTGACCGCCAGCGAAAGCTTTTCTTCCGCTTTGAGTGCGCCGTTCTGATTTTGCAGAAAGGCTGCCATGCGGGGCAGCATTTCGGGATTCAACCCCGGCCCCATTTCTTGCAGCATTATCGCCAGGGCCGCGCGATCGGCACGTTGCGCCACCTGAGGCATGAGTGTCTGGCAAGCCTTCTCAATGTCGGTCCGCATCGCCTCGAATGCCGCATATTCCTTTTGCACCTGACTGACGGTTTGCAGAATTTCTCCCGTCACGCCTTCCGTGGGAAATTGTTTCAAAATTTTCTGCACCAGGGCGTGTTGTCCACTTTCTCGCCGCAGCCCCAACTCGTCGAGCATCTGTTGCGCGTACAGGAGCCGCAACTTTTGCAGCGTGGGTTGAAGTTCCTGGGCGACCTGCGTGTCGTCTTTGAAATCCAGGATGATCTTTTGCAACGTCGCCACGGCCATTCCGTAGCGCTTGCACTGGAGATAGAAACGAACGATCTTCTTGCGGTGTTCGAGATTCTTGGGATTGATCTGGTGCATGAGGATCTTGTCGAGTAATGCGTCGGAGAGCGTACTCGTGGCGATCCGCATGTCCCATGTTTGTTTTAATGCCTCGACCCGGGCGTATTGCGGTGTGAGATCGGTGATGACCTGCACGACGTTCAGCACGCCGCCGGCGGTGCGCATGGGATAAGTTCGCCGGCCCCAGTCGTCGAAATCCTTCATCGGCCCAGCCGGGGGACCGACCGAGAGGACTTTCTGCCGGCCGTTGCGGCCGATCAGGGCACGCGGCTGTTCACACTCGAACTTCTCCGCATTCTCCAGCGAGGTGTCGGGCCGCACGGCGGCGATCTGTCGCTTAGGGACGAAGATCATGCGGAAATCGTCGTTGACGAAGACAATCTGCTTGAGGGTATCGCCGTCGCCGGCCCCATTCTGCTCAGCTAGGCCGACGGTTTCGCCCATCCGGCCGCGCAGGATTCGGCCGTCTTTCAGCACGACCTCCGTCGCCAGTGCTGGAATGGCAAGCAGAACCACAAGACCGCCGACGATGCCGGCCGCCGACCGTTGCCACCCGTGCCATGAACGCGTCATTTCATTCCTCGCTCGATTTCCTGCTCTTCTTGCCTCACGATTCATTGTGCGCGATGGGGACGGCATGTCAAGCCAATCCGGCTTGACAACCGCTCATCCTCACGACAGAATGGGGGTATGAGTCGCAAACCTGTTTCTTCCATGTTATTGATGATCCTGATGGTCGCAGGGCTAGTGCTGCCGATTGCGATCTGCGTCGTCCTGGCACTGGCCTCGCTCCTGGCTGCCATGAAGGATACCGTTGGGGGGGCTGTCTTGCATTATGTGGCTCTGGCTGGTGGGGTTGTTTGGATCGTAATTTTGGTGAGCCTGATCTTCGTTCAGGCGATCCATGCTCTGGGCCGGTCGGACGACCCCGATCAGTAGTCGATGGAGAACCCTCAGTGCAAGACGGCACGAATAGTTCCGAGTTCCGGATTCCCGACTCCGAGTTGGAAGGTAGCCTCGAACTCCGCGTCCCCGGCCAGCAGCTTTCGCGGCTGACTCCCGTGCCCGCCGACAAGATACTCTTTCCCCGCCGCATGCTCTACGTCGAGGCCGTGCTTTACTTGACGGTCGCGACGACTGCCTTCGGCCTGGGCTACCTCACCGGCCGCAGGGGCTTTTCGGCCGCCAGCAAGGAGGATGCCGACATGCAGATGCGGGTGCCGGTCGAGGGCAAAGTGCTGCTCGTCCCGCAAACCGGCACGAAGCATGGCGACGCCGGAGCCATTGTCATTGTCTTGCCTGCCGCCAAGATACCGGACAAGCGGCTGCCGATTACCGGTCTACGGCCCGGCGATTCGCCGGGGGATGCTACGTCTGCCGTGCTAGCGCAGTTTGGCGGTGCCGCGACCCGTGCCGACGACGATGGGCGCTTCGCGGTATTTGTCCCGGCCGCCGGGAGCTACCGGATATTGATTATCTCGCATCAAGCGACCCGCTGGCCGGACGGGCCGCTTGAGCAGGGTGACATTTCGGCACTCGGAAAATACTTCGACTCGCCTACGGATCTCTTACAGCGTTGCCGTTATCGTTGGCTGACGAAGGATCTTCGCCTCGGTATCGCGCCAATCGAAGTGGAGTTTACCGAATGAAATCATATCAGGCGACATTAAAACGCATCGTCTGTCGGGTGATCCTGATTCGCGATTCGCTGGTACGGCCGGCTTATCTACGGCGCATTCGGCATATTCAGAACCCGCGTCACTGAATGGGGGTTTTGGCTTTGCTTTGGGGATTGTTCCGTCGATTTTGGGAGTAATAATTGTTCATGAAGTCGTGATCCAGAAACGGAGATATTTAAATGGCGAAAAAACCCAAAGTCAACCCCGAACGATTACCTCAGTCCTCGGGACAAACTCGACCTAAGCAGACTCTTCGGAATGACGGAGGTGGCACGATGACCAAGAAAAAAACGCCTAAAAAACCAGCACGGAAATCAGCCACAAAACCAACGAAGGGAACAGGCAAAAAGCCAACGAAGCGGCCGCTTGCCAAGCTAACGAAGAGCCTAGCGAAGAATGCCACGGTCAGGGCGGCTGCCCCGATCAGCAAAAAGGCAACCAAGCCGACAGAGATCCCCGTGAAAAATGCGACGATCGAGGCGGCCGCCCCGGCCAACCGACAGGTAACGGAGGAAGCGGCAAATCCAGAACACACTTGGGTCGTATGGCAGGATGGAATGGGTATCTGGATTGGCACCCAGCAGGACTTCAAGCACTCGAAGAGGCCGGAAACCATCGTCTGCGACGTGATTGACCGTGGATTTCATCAAGCCTCCACGGCCCTGCAACGGGCGATTCAACTGGGGCAAGCACTAAGGCAGACCTATGCCAACCACATGAAACCTTGGCTGCAATACGACGATGCCGCACAAAGGCAACGCATTCAGGAATGGTACGAACGACTGACGATGTAGAACCGCCGTGGCACAAGGATAACAGAAACTAATCATTTCTTTGCTGTTCTGCCACAGTCGCTAGACCGATAAGAAACTGCTATACTGGATTCGGTGTTGTGAATTTACTATCCCTAATGTGCTGGGTTATCCATTCACAGTTGGGGGTGCATTATTGAAAGAAAGGGTGAACCATGTTGCGTCGAAGTGTATTCATCGCGGGAGTAATCTTGGTTTTGGGATCGTTTGCCGTGACGGCATCGGCACAAGGGCCTGGGGGTGGCATGTTCGGGCGCAGTGGCGGCTCGAGTACCATGCTGCTGGGAATTCCGGAAGTTCAGAAGGAACTAAATCTTAGCGACGACCAAAAGAAACAGGTTGACACGTTGCTGGGGGACGCTCGTGAAAAGATGCGGGCCTCGTTCGGGCAGGTCAATTTTCAGGATCTGCAGAATTTGAGCGCGGAAGAACGTGAGAAGCGCCTCGGCGAGATGCGCAAGAAGATTGAAGAGGCCGGCAAAGGAATCGACGAGAAGGTCGGCAAGCTCCTGGAATCCAAGCAAGTCGAGCGGCTCCATCAGTTGCAGTTGCAGCGCGAGGGTGCCATGGCGCTGAATCGCCCTGACGTGATTAAGAAGCTTGGCCTCAGTGAAGAACAACAGGCGAAGGTCAAAAAGATTCAGGAGGATGCTCGCCCCAAAGCCCGGACCGGTTTCGACCCAAACCAGTCCACCGAGGATCGTCAGGCGGCGATGAAGAAGATGCGGGAGCAATTTGAAAAAGCCCAAAAGGAGTGTCTCGCCGTGTTGAACGACGACCAAATGCTCGATTGGACGAATATGTGCGGCAAGGAATTTAAGTTCCCCGAGCGGGGGATGCGGCGCGGTAACCGCCCCCAGCCTAGGCCACAGGATTAAGCGGGGCAACGGTCTCTGAGCCTCTGTTGTGGCTGGTCAGACGTTTCGGCGGGGTCAGGAGACCCGCGCCGAACTTGCCACGCCCCACGCTCCACGCCTACTTGGCCTTGGCTTTTTCAACCTTCAAGCACTCGGCGGCGGTGATAATTCCGTCGTGGTTTAGGTCATAGCGGGCGAACTCGGCCACCTTGTCTGGTGTCCAGTTGGTGGTGAACTCGGCCATGGTGATTTGCCCATCGCCATCGATGTCTTTTTCCAGGAACCAATCGGGCAATCCTTTGGGCAATCGCTCGCGAGCGGTAAGAAAACGGCTTGGCTTTCGTGGAGTTGGCTTGGCATCGGCAGAGGATGATGCTGTCGGCGATGAGGCTGAGCCTGGGGAAGGCACTGCCTGACCAGAGGGGGGAACTGTCGTCAAATTGGCCCCGGCCGCACTGGAAACCGTGGGCACTACGGGCTTACTTGCTGAAGAGATTGAGGGACTGCCGCCTGAGACAGGAGTCACGGGCGACCCAAAACCCATGCCGGGTGGAGACGTCCACCCCGCAGCGGGCGGCGAACCGCTTGGCGGCAAACCGGCGGGACTTGTGGATCCACTACCGCTCGAATTGCCTCTTGTCCGATAGTAGGCCTCGTAACCTTGCATAATTTCGCGGATCGCCATGGGGTAATGCGGTTCCTTACCCATCCGACCGAAGATCCGATCGAGCATGTTTTTGGCCTGGGCATCGCTGGCCTCGTCTGGATCGATCATCCCATTGCCATTGGCATCCAATTTTTTCAGAAAATCTTCGGTGCGAGCGATTCGTTGGGCGATTTCGTCGTTGGACATGGGGCGATTCTCGTCTCGCCCCCCCCCCCCGCGACGTCCCTGGCCAAAAGCAAGCTGGGAAATTGACAGAACTCCAATTACAATAGAGACTTTGGCGGCCGGTGACATCTGGTTTACTCCTTGGGGCGGTGCAGAGAATTTGCACCTATTCATTTTAACCCCAGCGGACCGAATTCGCATCGGAAAAAAACGAGACTTTTTCCTTTTGGTGGGGTTTATTATAGAGGCAATCGACGGCATCGGCGCGAAAGGTCTGTCTGTGCAAGGTAGCAGGCACACTCCGTGTGCCGTCCGCACGAGGCCAACGGCCACGGTAATCGGTACACGGCACGGCTTTCGCTACGGAGCGGTCGGCACGCGGAGTGTGCCTGCTACTTTAGGTACCCAGTAGAGTGATGAGATTATGGATATTGGCGAAATGCTTCTCCGCAAACGCCTGCTGGATGCCAAGCAGCTTGAGCAGGCGCGCGCCGACCAAACCGAGGGGGTACGGCTGGACCAAGTTGCGGTGCAGCTTGGGTTTCTCAGCGAAGAAACTGCTTTGCAGGCATTGGCGAAAGAAGTCGGCCTGGAGTTCATTGACCTCGTTACGGCCGAGATCGACTTGGATCTCCTGAAGGACTTCCCTCCGCGATTCGTACACCGTGAAATGCTCTTTCCGATCCGCCGCAGCAATGGCTTTCTGACGGTTGCCACGAGCGATCCCTTCAATTTGTACCCTTTGGACGAGCTGAGTGTCGCCACGGGTCTGACCGTGGTACCCGTATTGGCTAGCCGTGAGGAAATCGCCAAGCGAATCAAAAACCACCTGGGGGTCGGCAGCGAAACGATTGACGGTCTTTTGGCCCAGACGACCGACGACCGCATCGAACTCGATCAGCCCATCGACGACGATGCCGAGCTTTCGCAGATGGCCCAGGAACCCTCCGTGGTGCGGTTGGTCAACGAGATTCTGCTGGAGGCGATCGAACTGCGGGCGAGCGACGTGCATATTGAATCGCAGCACTCGGGCCTGCGGGTTCGCTATCGCATCGACGGCGTGCTTCACGTCCAGCCGATGCCGCCGGAGATCCATCGATTTCAGGCGGCAATCATCAGCCGCTTGAAGATCATGTCGCGGTTGAACATCGCCGAACGTCGTTTGCCCCAGGATGGCCGCATCCAACTCCGCACGGGTGGCCGCGAGGTCGATATCCGCGTCTCGGTGATCCCCACCATCAACGGCGAAGGAATCGTCTTGCGATTGCTCGACAAAGGGGCGATGGAATTCAAGCTCGGCAAGCTCGGCATGGAGCCGGACCTCTACGCCAAGTTCCGCGAGTTGATCCAGTTGCCGCACGGAATCATCCTGGTCACCGGCCCCACCGGTTCCGGCAAGAGCACGACACTTTACAGTGCGCTGTTGGAAATCAAGAGCGACGAGACCAAGATCATCACCACCGAGGATCCGGTGGAATACCAGTTGGACGGCATCAACCAGATCCAGGTACACCCGAAGATCGGTCTGACGTTTGGTACGTCGCTGCGAAGCATTCTGCGCCACGACCCGGACATCATTCTCGTGGGCGAAATCCGCGACTTGGAGACAGCCGAGAACGCGATCCAGGCATCACTGACGGGCCACTTGGTTTTTAGCACACTGCATACCAACGACGCGGCAGGCGCCTACACGCGGCTGGTCGATATGGGCTTGGAGCCGTTCCTGGTTTCCAGCACGGTCGAAGCCGTCATGGCCCAGCGTCTGGTCCGCACACTCTGCAAACATTGCAAGCAGCCCTACCATCCGGCCGACGACGAACTTCCCGCGGACTTTCCCCGCGATGCCTTGGGCAGCAACCCGCTCTATCGGGCCGTGGGCTGCCGCGAATGTCGCCAAGTGGGCTATCGCGGCCGCGTCGGGCTGTATGAATTGCTGGTGACCAGCGAAGAGATTCGCCAATTATCGCACGAGCGCGTCAGCAGTTGGGCCATCCAAAAAGTGGCGGTCAGCCGCGGCATGCGCACGCTCCGCGATGACGGCTGGGTAAAGGTTATCGGCGGGCGGACCACGGTCGATGAAGTATTGCGAGTGACCAAAGGAAAAATCGAGGCGTAGGAACTGACAAAATAATGTTCCGTAGGATGGACCTCCAGGTCCGTCCACAAACAAAACGGACGGACCTGGAGGTCCATCCTACAAGTTAACCACGATGCCTGAATTCAATTACATAGCACGCGACCAGTCCGGCCAAAAGGTAACTGGCACGCTCACGGCAGCCAACCGCCGCGAGGCGGCCGCGTCGTTGGCGGGACGGATGATCTTCCCGCTGACCGTGGACGACGCAGGTGCCGTGACCGAGTTCGCGCGTGTCCGCCGCGTGCCCGCGACACTGCTCTCGACGGCCTACGGCCAGTTGGCCGATCTGCTGCGCAGCGGAGTGCCGCTCTTGCGTTCCCTCGAGGTCGTCGAAAAGCAGTCCTCGCATGCCGGGCTGAAGGCGATCCTGAGCGAGATCCACCGTCGCGTGGAAGACGGCAGCACGCTGGCGGACGCCATGGCCCGCTTCGAGAATATACTGGGCGAGATGGCCGTGAGCATGGTCCGTGCCGGCGGCGAAGGTGGCTTCCTGGAAGAGGCATTGGCCCGCGTTGCCCAGTTCACCGAGACGCAGGACGATCTCAAGAAGCGGACGATGGGTGCTATCGCCTATCCGGCCTTTCTGGCCGTGGTGGGCACGATCATCGTCGTGGTGCTTGTCGTTTTCTTCGTGCCGAAATTTGGCGAGTTGTTCGAGCGTCTGCGGGAAAATAACGAGCTCCCCTTCGTTACCGAATGGCTTCTGGCCACCAGCGCGTTCATGCGTCGCTGGGGTCTGTTGGTTTTGGCCCTGCTGGTTGGATTCGGCTGGTGGATGCAGCGTTGGCTGCAAACCGAGGCGGGACGTTGGTGGGCCGACCGCATGCGGCTGCGTCTGCCGCTGGTGGGGCAGGTATTCCTCGGCCTGGCGGTGGCTCGCTTCTGCCGCGTCTTCGGCACGCTCTTGCACAACGGCGTGCCGATCGTCCGCTCCTTGGAAATCTCCCGCGATGCCGCCGGCAACCGCGTACTCGCCGCAGCGATCAGCACCGCGACCGAAAATATTTCTGCGGGGCAGTCCTTGGCGGGGCCGCTGGGGGCCAGCGGCCAGTTCCCGCCCGTGGTGGTCGAAATGATCGCCGTCGCCGAGCAAGCCAACAACCTGGAAACCGTGCTGTTGTCCGTGGCCGACTCGCTGGAACGCCGCACATGGCGCCGCCTCGATCTGACCGTCCGGCTGATTGAGCCGATCATGCTTCTGATTTTGGCGGGCGTCATCCTGGTTTTGGTGATTGCCCTGTTGCTACCCGTCCTCAAGATGAGTACAACCGTGTAAAATGGCAGGGGAAGGAAGGAAGATACTTAGTATGCTTGTAGAAATAATCAACCATCCGGAGCCGTGGCTATTGCACGGGAAAGAATACCAGGAAAGCGAGATCCCAACCTAATGCCTCCCCTTTCACCCTTTCACCCTTTCACCCTTTCCCCAACTTGGAGACTCCCTTATGAATCGTCCCTCCCCCCGCCGTAAACGCGGCTTTACCTTGATTGAAGTCCTACTGGTCCTCGTGATCCTGGTCGTGCTGGCATCGCTGGCGGTCGTTTCCTACGGCCCGATCCAGCGGCGTGCGAAGATTCAAACCGCCACGGTGCAGGTTGACCTCATCGCGGGGGCGTTGGACACTTACCAGATCACCATCGGAAGCTACCCTTCGAGTTTGCAAGCCTTACGAACCCGACCGGCCGATCTCCCGGATCCGGACAAGTGGGAAAGTCCGTTTCTTACCAAGGACATCTCTTCGGATCCCTGGGGTAAGCCGTATCAATACGCCTGCCCAGGCAACCATAACCCCGACAGGTTCGATGTGTGGACCGTGACCCCTGAAAACCAGGAAATTGGCAATTGGACCGCGGAGAAGACGAAGTGAGGGGGAGGGGAATTGAGAATTGAGAATTGAAAATTTGACCACACCTACTGTTGCTACCGCTGCACGAGCGTGATTATGTCCAAAGAGCGTCGGCCTTACCGAGTATTCAACAGCGCACCGTCCGGCAAACGAACTGCCTTAATGGTCGGTCGTGACTGTCGGCAATTTGCAATTTGCAATTCTCATCCGCGTTCTCGTCCCCATCGCGCTTTCACTTTGGTCGAAGTGCTGCTGACGATGGCACTTCTGGTCGTCATCTCCGGGGTAGCGTGGATTGCCTTGCAGCGACCTTTGGCTCGCCAGCGGCTGCGATCGGCTGCCGATGCCGTGCGCACCCAATGGTGCCATGCCCGGGTTGACGCGATGAAATCGGGCCATACCTACGCCTTCCGTTATCTGGTCCACGGCGATCGTTATCACCTCGGGGCGCAGGAAGATCCGTCGCAGGTCGATTTCTTGGCAGTTGCACAGTCTTTGTCGCCTGACGAAGAAGCATTGGGCGATGGCCCGCTGCCGCCGCCGGTCGACAAGACGCTGCCGCAGGGGATTCGTTTCCTGAATGCCAATGGAGGCGGCGACTTGGCTGCCATGGGTGATGATTCCGAGACCAAGTCGGCAGGTGATGGCGATGGTTGGTCCGATCCGATCTACTTTTTTGCCGACGGCTCCACCTCGGATGCACGGCTCTTGCTTGCCGCCGATCGACATTCCGCGATGCGATTGCTGTTGCGTGGAATCACCGGGTCGGTCACGGTAGACAGCGTGACGGCCATGACACAGTAATGGAAATACGAAATACGAAATACGAAATACGAATCAAACGCAAAATCCAAATAAGAAATGCTCAAAACATTTTGGAGCAGCGTAATGGATTTACCCTGCTGGAAGTGATTCTGGCACTGACCATTCTTGCTGGCGCACTGGCCGTTTTGGGCGAGGTCAGCCGCCTTGCGTTGCGGAACGCCGCCGGCGCGCGGGATCTGGCTCGGGCGCAACTGCTGGCAGAGAGCAAGCTTGCCGAAATCGCAGCGGGAATTACCTCGTCCCAGGCGGTCGAGAATGCGGCATTTGACACTTCCAGCGAGTCGCTCGACCCAGCCGAACCCGCCTGGATCTATTCGATCAGCACGCAATCGACTGATGAGGAGGGACTGATCTCCGTGCGATTGACGGTCACCCGCGATCTGCCGGCCGGCCAGCATCCCGTAAAGTTCTCGCTCGTTCGCTGGCTGCCGGACCCGAATTACACGCCGCCAAGCCAGACGACTTTGATCTCGGGAGGAACCTGACATGCTGAAAGGGAGCAGGGGAGAAAGGGAGAAAGGGAGAAAGGGAGAGGGAAAGTCTGCATCTGCATCTCCCTTTCCCCCCTGCTCCCCTGCTCCCTTTCTCC
>JBAWVO010000100.1:0-19370 GCA_037147235.1 Planctomycetota bacterium
GCGTCTCGCCTGCCTGGTTCAACCACAACATCTTGGGCAGGCGACGCCCGCACCACAATTATCCGCAAACCCGGCGGAGAGCCAAGAAACCCACGAATGCGCCACTGAGGAAAATCAGGAGGAATGCCATGTTGCGCACCCCCAGCGACGCAATCGCGAGGCTTTTTCTTGTGGCCCCGCTACTCGATCACGACGATCTATTCTCTTTTTTGACTTCCGCGGCAGGCTCCTCGACCGCCTTGATATGACGGCTCATGTAGGCCAACCGCTCGCTGGTCATGCGTGACGCCAACGACTTGTAGCGTACTCCCCAGAGTACCGCGACGGCCAACGACGCGACCGCACCGTAAATCGTAATATGGGGTGCCCCCGGCAATAAATAAATGACCAGAAGCGACACGCCGGCCACGACCGATACGCTCGTCACCAGCAGCTTCGCACGCGTATTGCCGGAAAGCCGCTTGCTTTCGTGCTTGTGCAAGGCGTTCTTGGCCGAAAGGTTGGCTAATTGACGCATCGCTTGCAAGTCAACCTGCCTTTCCGCAACAACGGCACGAGGAGCCATCTCCACCGGTTCGCACGGATCAGGAGGTTCGGGGTGAGGTTCGGGTACGACAGAGATCGAGGACGACTGGGGCGCAGCGACAGCCGAGACGGCAGCCGGATCAGACGATGGTGCCGAATCGCCTCGCGACCGAGCCAGTAATCGCGACATATATTCGTCGATCGATACTTCTTCCTCTCGGTCCTGTCCCACAGATTCCAGCGGACGCGGGACAGGAGCAGAGATGTCGATCAATGGCTCTTCAGCCGGTCCGCTCTTCGAGGACTCGTCCTCGTGATTGAAATTGTTGTTGGATTGCTCTTCCTCGTCCGCCTGGTCGGTATTAAAGCCGGTCCGCCGCAAGATGGCCAACAGATCAACGGGTGTAGCGGTGGTCGGCGCGGTGATTTTCACGGTCTCGGCTTCGGCGACGGGCTTCCTTTCCGTTTCGCTTAGGACTTCTCGGACAGCTAGATGCTCAGTTTCCGTCGACTGAATGGCCGTGGCGTTACGAAGTTGCGACTCCCACTGCCGACGCTCCTTCTCCAACGCAACGTGTTGCGATTCGAGGTCGACGCACAGGGCGTCCAACCCCGCCACGCGATCATCCAGCGTCTGATGCGCGACGATCTTCTGTGTTTCCCAGGCGGCCTGCTGCTCTTCCAACGCCCGATACTGGGCATCCAAATTGGCTTGCTGGGCCGCAAGTTGCGTGGATTCCGTGGACCGGGCAGCCAATACCTCGCCTTGTTGCGATTCCCATTGGAGACGTTCGCTGGCCAACACTTCTTGTGCGGACTCAAATTCCACGCGAAGACGCTGTCGGTCCGCCTCGTGCGCCGCGGCCTGCTCGGCAATTTCCGACTTCTGTGTTTCCCAGGCAACTCGCTGCTCTTCCAACGCCCGATACTGGGCATCCAAATTGGCTTGCTGGGCCGCAACTTGCGTGGATTCCGTGGACCGGGCAGCCAATACCTCGCCTTGTTGCGATTCCCATTGGAGACGTTCGCTGGCCAACACTTCTTGTGCGGACTCAAATTCCACGCGAAGACGCTGTCGGTCCGCCTCGTGCGCCGCGGCCTGCTCGGCAATTTCCGACTTCTGTGTTTCCCAGGCAACTCGCTGCTCTTCCAACGCCCGACGTTGGGCATCCAACTCGACTTGCTGGGCCGCAAGTTGTTCGGCTTCCGTGGACTGGGAGGTGAGTGCTTTGCCGCGCCGCGACTCCCACTCACCACGCTCGTTATTCAGCGCAGCGCAGGCCGAATCAAGCTCGACTTGCAGGGCATCCAGTTCGGCCGCTCGGCTAGCCAGATCGGCCTGCGATTCGGTTTTTTGCAACTCCCACTGAGCTCGAAGCATGTCCAGTTCAGACTGCCTGGCTTGAAAATCCGCTTGCGTGGCGTCACATTCGGCCTGTTGTTCGTCCAATGAACAAAGACGAGCCTGAATCTGGGCCAACTGCTGATCAATCGTGCATTGCTGTTCTCGTAGGTTCTCGCTGGGCAGGCCAGGTTGCGCGGTCTCAACCACTTCCAGGTCGATGGCCCCGATACTCAGGCAATCGCCTGCTTGCAGAGCCGACTCGGTGAAGTTGCGTCCGTTTAATCGCGTATCGGGCGACCAACGCCGGACCACCGTTCGGCCGGGGCCACGGAGAATCAGACAATGAACCGCCCCTATGTTGACAGCTCGCAATCGCAGAGTACAATGGGAACCCGATCCGATCGTGCATTTCGTCGATTCGAGACGCACGACCTGGCCATCGCGGGTCGACCCCCGCACGCGTAGAACCAGAAAACCTGGAGTCGATGAAAGCACGGACGACGGTGAAAGCATTCGGACCATTTTTGTTGTCTACACGGGTTGAAGTGCCCCGAATCGCACCGATAGGGAGGGGTTTGTATCGCTTTTAGCCGTTCAAAATATAACTCTCTACGGCATTTAGCTTGCGGACAGTGGCACGTCAAAGTCGAAAAGGCACATTTGCGAGAGGATTGCTCATCGAAAAAAAAGGGTTGATGATCTGTGCCGGTTTTGCCGATTATCGGATAGCAACGCCGAACGGGAATCGAGGGGGGGCCATCCCAACCGATCGTGGGACAAGGCGCGCTGGTCGCCAAGTGTCCAAGACAATCTTCCCCGGAGCGTGGCAAACCAAGATTCGCGGTCTTTTTGCAACTGCTTGCCTTGAAAGCATTTGTGACTGATTTAGCAGCTTGAGAGCCGGCTGCGGGAAAATTTTTTATTTTTTTGAGCCTTATTGACTCGACTTGCGTAGTATAGTTTGGTTGCTCCGGTGGTGTCGGGCTCATCTTTCGGCACCGCAGGGTAACTATCCGGAATTAACACATTCTTAATAAGGGTGTTTGAGTATGGCTACTCTGAGGGTGCGTTTCCTTCAGCGCGGCCCGAATCGGACACCAAGGTGAATCCTATGAGCCGCAAAGACGCGATTCTGAGCATGCGCCAAGTGCTCGTCAAAAGGCGAGACGCACTCCGCAATGCACTGGCAGGCGACTTGAGCCTGCTCAAAGAACTGAGGGCCCAAACCTCTGGCGACATGGTTGATGCCGCACTGGATTCCGTCCAGGACGAAATCAGCTCGCAGTTGGCCGAGGTCGAAAGCCGCGAACTATCCAGCATCGAATATGCCCTGGAGCGGATGCGCTCCGGGCACTTCGGTAGCTGCGAAGGCTGCGGCATGGGCATTCCCATGGCCCGGCTCAACGCACTGCCCTACGCCACATGCTGCATCAAGTGTCAGCGCGAGGCTGAACGGCAAGGTGCCAACAGCGGCAGTTCCGCCGACGTTGACTGGAGCCGGTTGCTGGATTCGTCCAACGGCGATTCCGAATTGTCGATTAACGACATCGAGTTGGACGTATCCTAAGCGATATTCCCGAGCAAGGGCCGGCGCAGGTTTTGCAGGAGGGATCTCCGGGTTCATCCTACGGGTCTGCACGGCCTGCAATGTTCCGTCAAAGCAAAGGACCGTCAGCGGTGATGTCGAAACGCCGGAAGTTGTGGCTGGCGCGGGACTCCGTGACCTGCGCCTTGGTGCCCCTGCTGCTGAGCATCGCGACCTTGAACGTCTCGCCGGTTCGTGCTGCGAATATCAAGGCCGTCAGTGCCCAGCATCCGGTCACATCGCCCGAGGCTCGTGCCCAGTTGCAGCGGGTTCTTGAGCAGAACGCCCCTGTGCTGGAGGCCCAGGCTACGGTACTCAAGACGGTCTCAAAGCTCATCGGCGCGACCGTGGTCCATATTGAAGCCGACGTGCCGCAGCAGACGCTACAGCACAATCATGATCGGCATGTCGAGACGGCCGGCTCCGGAGTGGTCGTCCAGCGGAAGGGTCGCTTCTACGTACTCACCAACCGGCACGTCTTTCGCAACGCTCCGGTTGGAGACATTCGCATTCATCTGGCCGACGGCCGGCTACTTCATCCCGTGCGGGCATTGGGGGACGAAGAAACCGACGTCGGCGTGCTGGCAATCGATTCAGCCGATTTGATCGCATCCCCGGTCGGCGACAGTGATCGGATGGAGATTGGCGACTTCGTGCTTGCCGCCGGGAGCCCCTTCAATCTGAGCCATTCGATCACGTTTGGCATCATCAGTGCCCGCGGGCGGCACAATCTTGAATTGGGCGACGACGCGGTTCGCTTCCAGGACTTTTTGCAGACCGACGCGGCCATCAATCCCGGCAACAGTGGCGGCCCGTTGTGCAACCTGCGCGGCGAGATCATCGGCATAAATACGGCCATCGCCAGCAGTTCCGGCGGCAATGAGGGGGTTGGCTTCTCGATTCCCATCAATCTCTTCATGGGCGTGGCCCGGCAGTTGATCGACTCCGGCAAAGTAACGCGGGCGTTTCTTGGCGTGAGTCTCGACGCCAAGTTCGGCCCAGCCATGGCCGCCGAATTGGGCCTCACCCGGGTGACGGGCACGCGGGTGATGACCGTCACGCGCGGCGGACCGGCCGAGGCCGCCGACATTCGCAGGGACGACGTGATCATGAAACTCAATGGCACCGAGATCGACGACGACGCGCATCTAGTGAATCTCGTTGGCCTGATTGAGGTCGGCAAGAAAGTATCGCTGGAAATCTTCCGCGACAGCAAGACGATCGTCATTCAGGCGGAAGTCGCCGACCGCAGCAAGTTCGCGCTGTGACAAACAAATGGACAAAATTAACGGGCATGGATCGATCGGCGATCTCGAAGTTTGAAACGGGGCAGCGTCCCAATCCGACCGTCGGCATGCTTGTGCGTTACGCCGAGGCCGTCGGGAAGCATCTTGTGGTCTCGTTAGTCGACAGGTGACAAGCTGACGGATGTATCGGCGGATGTCTTCTTCCGTATGCAAGGAATTCGCCGTTGCCGTACTCAGTCCTACATCACCGTGCCTAAAGACGAGGGGCTGAAAAACCTCGCTGAAAAACCTCGCATGACACGACAAAACAGACTATAATGGATATAGTGGCTCCGCCTTTGCGAGGCGAACCTGGATTCGGAATTTTTCAGGCAAAAAGAGAATTGAACTATGCGAGCGGCGATGAATGCCCGTCTTATTGATTTTGCAATACTTTCGGTTTTGGCCGCCATGGCTTGCGAGGCAAGAGCCGATGAAGCCACCGTGGCGTTTGAGAAAGGGAATGAAGCCTTTGCAAAAGCCGATCACGACCTGGCGATCCGCTGTTTCACCGAGGCGATTCGGCTCAAACTCGATTACGCCGTAGCGTACTACAACCGGAGCAGCGCCTACGCAAAGAAGGGCGATCTGGACAAGGCCCTTGCGGATTGTACCGAAGCCATCCGGCTCAAACCCGATTACGTTGCCGCATACAACCATCGGGGATTAACCTACACGAAGAAGGGCGAACTGGACAAGGCCCTTGCCGATTACGCCGAAGCGATCCGCCTCAAACCCGATGATGCCACTGCGTACAATTTCCGGGGCAACGCCCTGGTGAAGAGGGGTGAACTGGACAAAGCGATTGTCGATTACTCCCAGGCCATCCGCCTCAAACCCGATGATGCCGCTGCGTACAACAACCGGGGCAACGCCCATGAAAAAAAGGAGAACTTGGATCCGGCCATTGCGGACTTCACCGAGGCCATCCGCCTCAAGCCCGATGACGTCGCTGCACGCAACAACCGGGGTAATGTTTACGTGAAGAAGGGCGACCGGGACAAGGCCATTGCGGATTACAGCGAAGCCATCCGGCTCAAACCCGATGATGTCGATGCGCTCAATAACCGGGGTAACGCCTACGCGAGAAAGGGCGAGTTCGACAAGGCCATTGCCGATTGCACGGAAGCTATCCGGCTCAACCCTGATTATTTCGCTGCGTACAACAACCGTGGATTCGCCTACACGAAGAAGGGTTACCTGGACCAAGCCATTGCGGATTGCACCGAGGCGATCCGCCTCAAACTCGATTATGCCGCCGCCTACAGCAACCGGGGAGGCGCCTACTTCTCCAAGGGCGACCTGGAGAGGGCCATTGTGGATTACACCGAGGCCATCCGGCTCAAACCCGATGACGCCGCCGTGCATGAGAGCCGGGCCAAAGCCAGCGCGAAGAAGGGCGATCTGGATCGGGCCATTGTCGATTGCACCGAGGCCATCCGCCTCAAACCCAATGACGCCGCTGCGTATGACAATCGAGGCAACGCCTACGCGAAGAAGGGCGAACCGGACAAGGCCATTGTGGATTACACCGAAGCCATCCGCCTCAAACCCGATTTTAACGCTGCGTTTGACAACCGGGGCAACGCCTACGCGAAAAAGGGCGAACTGGACAAGGCCATTGCGGATTGTACCGAGGCTATCCGGCTCAAACCCGATTACGCCACTGCATACAACAGCCGAGGCAACGCCTACGAAATAAAGAATGACCTGAATAAGGCCATTGCGGACTACACCGAGGTCATCCGGCTCCTACCCGATGACGCCGATGCATACAACTACCGCGGCAACGCATACGCAAAGAAGGGTGCCCCGGACAAGGCCGTTGCGGATTGCAGCGAGGCCATCCGGCTCAAGCCTAATGATGCCGATGCCTACCGCAACCGGGGACTCGCCTACTACTCCCTGGGCCTCCTCGATAAAGCGATTGCGGATTACAGCGAGACCGTCCGGCTCAAACCCGATGACGCCGCTGCGCACGACAACCGAGGCAACGCCTACGCGAAGAAGGGAAAACTGGATAAGTCGATTGCGGATTTTACCGAAGCCATCCGACTCAAAATCGATTTCGCCGCTGCCTACAACGACCGGGGCAACGCCTACCACTCCAAGGGTGACCTGGACCGGGCCCTTGTGGATTTCACCGAAGCCATCCGGCTCAAACCCGATTTCGCCGCAGCCTACTACAACCGAAGCAATGCCTGCTACTCCAAGGGCGACCTGGACAGGACCCTTGCGGATTGCACCGAAGCTATCCGACTCAAACCCGATTATGCCGATGCCTACCGCAACCGGGGTAACGCCTACGTAAAAAAAATCAACATGCTGGACCAGGCCATTGCGGATTATACCGAGGCCATCCGCCTCAAACCTGATTACGCCGCTGCGTTCGGCGGCCGAGGTTTTGCCTACACGAAGAAGAACGACCTGGAGAAGGCCATTACGGATTGCAGCGAGGCCATCCGCCTCAAACCTGATTCCGCCGATGCGTTCGGCGTTCGGGGATTCGCCTACTACTCCAAGGGCGACTTGGCCAAGGCCCTTGCGGATTGCAGCGAGGCGATTCGCCTCAAACCCGATTGCACCGACGCCTACTACAACCGCGGGAACGCCTACGAGAAAAAGGGCGAACTGGACAAGGCCCTTGCGGATTACAACGAGGCCATCCGCCTCAAACCCGATGACTTCGCCGCCTACTACACTCGGGGTAACGCCTACACAAAAACGGGCGAATTGGACAAGGCCATTGAAGATTACACCGAGGCCATCCGGCTCAAGCCCGATTATTTCGATGCGTTCGGCAACCGAGGTTTCGCCTACGTAAAGAGGGGCGAACTGGATAAAGCCATTGCCGATTGTAGCGAGGCCATCCGGCTCAAACCTGATTATGCCGATGCTTACTGCAACCGAGCACTCGCCCTCTACTCCAAGGGCGAACTGGACAAGGCCCTTGCGGATTACACCGAGGCCATCCGATACAAACCCGATTACGCCGTTGCGTACAATAACCGGAGTAACGCCTACGCGAAGAAGGGCGAACTGGACAAGGCCATTGCCGATTGCACCGAGGCCATCCGGCACAAGCCCGATTACGTCGATGCGTACAACAATCGGGGCGTCGCCTACGTGAAAAGGGGCGACCTGGATCCGGCCATTGTGGATTACACCGAGGCCATCCGGCTCAAACCCGATTCCGCCGTTGCGTACAATAATCGGGGATTGGCCTTCGACAAAAAAGGCGACCCAACCAAGGCCATTGCGGATTACACCAAGGCCATTCAACTCAAACCCGACGGCGCGGATACTTTCGGCAATCGAGGCAGCGTCTACTACTACAAGGGCGAACTGGACAAGGCCCTTGTGGATTGTACCGAGGCCATCCGGCTCAAGCCCAATAGTGCCGATGCGTACCGCATCCGGGGATTCGCCTACTACTACAAAGGTGAACCGGACAAGGCAAATAAGGACTTTGCCGAGGCCATTCGACACGGGCGACCTGAAAAATAAAGATCTTCCGGTTTTGGGTGCAGAAGTAGGGTGGGGAGAGTGAAACGAGCCCCACCAAAAGCGGACCGCAACGGAATTGGTGGGGCTCGCTGCGCTCTCCCCACCCTACAATTATTCGCGTTCCGCACATGAAACCGGAAGAGCCAATGAAACTTACTTGAGACCGGGCGTGACCGCGATGATGCCGACGTCGATGAACTGGCCGCCGGCGGTCTAATGGCAATGGACGGCAAAGATATTCTTGCCGGGTTTCAACGCGGCGATCCCTTTTCCTTGATTACGGCGGCCGGAGAGGACTTGCCGCTGTTCGCCGCGGTGGCGCGCTCGGGGATCACTTTGTGTACCTCACGGTCATAGGTCAACAACCCATTGCACTCGGTCTCCACGTCGGTGATTTGCGTGTAGATACAGGCACTCAGGCCGGCTTTGTCCTTCAGCGCCCAGGCTTTGCGGAGTAAATTTTCGTAACTGCGGGTCAGGTCCTCGATGTTTTCCGTGCCTTTGTAACCCCAGGTTTTCTTGGTCCAGGTGTGGCCACTCACCGCGAGGCCCAAACCGCCGAACTCGCCAAGCACCGCCGCTCGCTTCTCTTCCGGCTTGGGCGAACCTGGTCCAGGATAATTATGCATGTCGATCACGTCGCCGCATTTTTTGTCGGTCCAACCGCTGGCATTGATGACGAGCCGGCTCGGGTCCATCTCCTTGACCCACTTCGTCAATCGTTCGGTGTCGTGCTGTCCCCAACCTTCATTGAAAACCACCCATAGGATGATGGCCGGGTGGTCACGGCGGCCCTCGATCATGCGTTGCAACTCCACCTCAAATTGCTTCTTGGCCTCCGCGGTCTTGTTGTCGCCGGCGGGCATATCCTGCCAGACCAGCAGGCCGAGCTTGTCACACCAGTAATACCAGCGGTCCGGTTCGACCTTGACATGCTTGCGGGTGCAGTTGAAACCGAGCTTCTTCGTTTCCGCCACGTCCCAACGCAATGCCTCGTCCGTGGGCGCGGTGTAGATGCCGTCCGGCCAGAAGCCCTGGTCCAGCGGGCCGACCTGGAAGACGAACTTGCCATTGAGCATCAGCCGCGTGACGCCCTTATCGTCCTTGCCCAGCGCGATTTTGCGCATGCCAAAATAGCTAGTCACTTCGTCTACCGTCTTGTCGCCCGATTTTAGAGACACGCGCAGGTCATACAAATGCGGCGAGTCTGGCGACCAGAGCTTGGGGTCGCGAATTTCGAGCTTGAGTTCGGATCCGGCGTTGCCGCTGACTTGGGCGACCGGCTGGCCGTTGTCGGTCGCGACCGCCTCCACCGTTCCCGTGCCGCCCACCGTCACTCGCAAACATCCGGCATCCAAGTCCGGCACGAGCAGCAACGATTCAATGTGCGTCTGGGCCACCGGTTCGAGCCACACCGTTTGCCAGATACCGGACACCGGCGTATACATGATACCGCCCGGGTGCAGCACCTGCTTGCCACGCGGCTGACTGCCGGTATTCGTCGGGTCGAAAACCTCAACCACGATTTCCTGTTGGCCCGACGTCTTCAGGGCGTCGGTGACGTCATAACGAAAAGCGTCATAACCGCCGCGATGAACGCCAAGCTCCTTGCCGTTGACCAAGACCTTTGCTTCCCAATCCACCGCGCCAAAGTGCAGCACCACATGCCGGCCGATCCATCCCTGAGGGATCTCGAAACTGCGGCGATAGGTCATGCGATCGGAGTGCTTCATCACCCCCGACAACGCCGATTCGATTGCGTACGGCACGAGGATTTTGGACTGCGTGCCGTCGGCGAGCTTGATATCCCAAAGACCATTCAGGTTCAGCCAGTCCTTCCGCACCATTTGTGGCCGCGGATACTCGGGAAGGGCATTCTCCGGCGAGACGTCCTTCGCCCAGCGCGTTCGCATCGGGCCGGCGGCCGGTTTCCAGTCGGCAGCTTCAGCGGCCGGAAGTAACAGCAGGGATAACAAAGCGACAATAATACGTGACGAACATTGCATGAGAGACTCCCTAAGGTGAGATTGACGAACATATCCTATCTTAACAAAGTCGCTCACGACCTGCCAGTCGGCAAAGGTTATGCACGGCAAAGATATAATACCCCAATCTATGATGTCTCGGCCCTGATCGCGGCCGGTTGGCTCCCCTCGGACTTCAATACGAGTACCCTGAGCCTGACGGCCGCCAACGGAAGCGTCGTCTTGAACGGCCTGCATGTCGAAAGTGTTCCCGAACCCTCCACTCGCCCTTCTCGGCATCGGCGGCCTGGGGCTGTTTGGCTGGGCGTGGCGGAAGCGGAAGCAGAGAAATATGTGATTGTAGGGTGCGTGAAGCGAACTGCCCCGGAAATGGTGGGTTGCGCACGAAGTCGAGACGCTGAATGCACTTACCGCTGTTCCAGATCAGTTCGCGTAACACACCGTTTGTAGGGTGCGTGAAGCGAACTGCCCGGCAAATGGTGGGTTGCGCATGAAGTCGAGACGCTGAATGCACTTACCGCTGTTCCAGATCAGTTCGCGTAACGCACTGTTCGATGACAGAAGTTGGCAAGGTTACGATCAAGGCCGCCAAAAAATTCTTACATCCACCCCTATACGGGGGGTGTTCGCGGATTTCTTGCCGGTACATAATAATGTTAGGTCCAGTGAACATTATTAGGGCGTGTTGCGTAGTAAGTGAGTTCGCAAGCGTCTGTTCATGGGCGTTGTGCTTTGACAGTCTCATCTTTCGGGCAAGACGTAGTGCGGACAGGAACAGTCCGCCGAGTACGCTTCTACCAAGAGGGATCTTTTCTAAGGAGTCCGCAATGGAGGAATACGAACCTGGTTCTATCCGTACCTACTTAATGCAAATGGGTGACATTCCCCTGCTCACCCGCCCCGAAGAACTAGCCACGGCTCGTCGCATCGAACGGACGCGGCGGAAATTTCGGCGTGCGATCCTGGGAAACGACTACGTTTTGCGGTCGGTTCTAGGCATCCTGGACGGCGTACTCACGGGCCGGATGCGGCTCGAGAAGGCGGTCGATGTTTCGCTCAGCGATCCGAATATGGCTGGCGGGTTGCTGCGGCGTATCGAGGCCAATCGACGGACCTTGGAGCATCTCCTGGCCCAGAACCGGCATGACTTTCGAGCGGCCATGAACCGCCGCCAACCGGTTGCCTCTCGGCGGGATGCCTATCGTCGTCTGGCCGGGCGTCGCCGCCGGGCCGCGCGACTGATCGACGAAATCGGCCTGCGGATGCCGCACCTGCAACGCAGCTATCGCAACCTGTGCGAAATAGGGAAACGGATGGCGGCCCTTGACAAACACCTATCCCACTTGAATTGCCACACGGGTTCGGCGAGTGCAAAGGCGGAAAACTCGCCGGTGCTGAACGAATTGCCGGGCGACCTTCGCCGTTTGCGACGGATGACGCTGGAGATGCCGCGCAGGCTTCTGCGACGACTGGCGCGAATCGCCGCATTGAGCAAACTGCACGAAACGGCCCGACGCGACCTAGCCACGGGCAACCTTCGGCTGGTCGTTTCCATCGCCAAACGCCACCGGAACCGCGGCCTGAGCTTTCTGGATTTGATCCAGGAAGGCAACACGGGGCTGATGCGGGCGGTGGACAAATTCGAGCACATACGTGGATTCCGTTTCTCAACGTACGCGACATGGTGGATTCGCCAGGCGATTAGCCGCGCCGTCGCCGATCAGAGTCGTACGATCCGCGTGCCGGTCCACATGCTCGAAAAGATAGGCAAGGTCCGCAATATCAATCGCAACCTAGTACACAACGAAGGTCGTGAGCCGACTTTGGAAGAAGTGGCCACGCTCAGTGGTCTATCGATCGCCGACACACAGCGGGCCTTGAGGATGAGCCAGCAACCGCTATCGCTCGATCAACCGGTAGGGCACGAAGAGGATAACTTTCTTGGCGACCTGCTCCACGATCATCGCGAAGAAGATCCCCTGGCCGGCATGAACATGGCAATGCTCCGTTCGAGCCTTGCCGACGTTTTGCAGACGCTGGACTATCGCGAGCGGGAGATTTTGCGACTGCGTTACGGATTGACTGACGGCTACACCTACACGCTACAGGAGATCGGCCGCATTTTTTCGGTCACTCGGGAGCGTGTTCGGCAGATCGAGACGGAATCCATTCGCAAGCTCCAGTATCCCGGTCCCAGCCGCAAATTGGCTGCCTTCGTGGATCATTCACTTCCCTCGTTGAGTTCCGCCGGTTTTAGTGCCGGGATAGCGGTGGGGCAGTAGTAGGGCAGCACATTGACCTCGCGTGGGAGCTTCATGGTTATCTTTGCTTAGAGATCAAGCTGCCGCCCGCCCCGCGTGGGCACGGGCGTGGGTTCGGCTGGCTGGGCCGGACGTTCCTTGGCATCTGCGGTGACTTCGGGCACGGTTTCACCGGCCGCCGGCTTGGATGCCGCCACCGTGCATTGATGTACTCGCTGACGAATATCGGCAATCTTATCTCGCATGGCGACATCATTGCGATCCAGACGATTGTCGGCGACCAATGCTTTGGCAAATGCCAGTTCGGCCTCCGCCATCGTCAGTCCTTGCGCGGCCTTTGCCAGGGCGTCGATGTCGTCTTCGATCAAATCAATCACGACATTCTTTCGGCCCCTGTAAGTGTCGATGAAATCCGTAAGCTTCGCCTTGAGGTCATTGAAGTTAGGCAGCTCAAAACGGTCTCACCGAGACGGTCGCCTCGGTGACGGTCGGCGCGGGTGGTATTCTGGTGTTCGACATCCGCTTGAATCAGGCCGCCGAGTCGGCAATGCACTTTTCGTCCGTCAAAGTTTCGCTAGACAGAGCGTTCTGCGTGGCCAGCAGGGTGAAATCGCAAAAAATGCGGCGAGGCAACACGTTTTGAGTTGCATTCGCACTGTCATAGCGCACAATTTCTCCGGACCGATAGGAATTGATAACGGAAGTAACCTGCCAAGAAAGGAGACCAGCGGGATGAAAAGCCTTTGGATATTGACCCTCTTGCTGATGCCGGCGTTTGCCGGCGGTTGCAAGACGTGCTATGCGTGGCAACTAGGTCGTGATCGGGCCGCCGAACCGGCCCAAGGGGTGTGTGCCCCACCTTGCGCAACACCATGTGAATCAGGCTGCCAATAATAATTGATTGACTGTGATAGACCGTTGCCATCGGACTTAGGTCGAAATTGATGGCTGATTTTCCTTCGGGCCGCCCGCGATTTGATCAATCGCAGCAGGGCGGCCTATTTTTTTGCAATGCCCCCTCATCCGTTTTCTTTTCTCTCCTATTTTTCATTTTTCTGTCCCTCATCTTTCTGTCCAAATAACGCGAGCATGTCCGACAGCAGCAGCAACTTCCAGCACGAACCGGCCGAAATCGAAGTCCGCCCGCAGGAGCAACTGCTCATCGACGCGCTGGACGCATTTTCTCCCGGCCGAATGCTTTGCACTTCGCAGGGCGTTGCCCAGTTGGCGGCTGCGGCTGCGAGAAGATTTTCGAGTGCGACCGTCTATTGCCACTACCTCGATCTTTATCATGCCGAAAAGGCGAGGCAATATGCGGGTAACGCCTTGGCAAATCTCACGCTCGGTTGCTCGTCCGACTTTCCACCTCAGCCGGTCGATCTCGCCGCGCTGCCGTTGAGTACCCAAGGGGATGCGGAACTCACGCGGGAATTGTTGCAAGAGGCGCACCAGCGACTAGAAACCGGCGGCGTTCTCATCACGAGTACCGACAATCCACATGACCGCTGGCTGCATGAGGAAATGCGGAAGCTGTTTGCCGCGGTGACCCGTCGCGAGTCGTCGCAGGGTACGGTCTATCTTGCACGACGAGACCGGCCGTTAAAGCGGGTCAGGAACTTTGGGTGCGAATTCGCTTTTCGCGACTGCGGCCGTTTGATCCACGCCGTTAGTCGGCCGGGAGTCTTCTCGCATCGCGAAGTGGACCCGGGAGCGAGGCAGCTCATGACTGCGATGGAGATTACAGCGGGGGATCGCGTCTTGGACATGGGCTGCGGCAGCGGCACGGTATCCTTGGCGGCTGCTTTCCGGGCTGAGGGCGTGAGCGTTATAGCCGTCGATTCACACGCCCGGGCCGTGGAGTGTACTGCCCTGGGTACAGTCCGAAACAGCCTCAGCAATATTTCGGTCGAGCAGAGCGCGCGCGGGCCTCATTGCGATCCGGGGACCGTTGATGTCGTCGTGGCAAATCCACCATACTATGCCGGTTTTCGCATCGCGCGATTCTTTTTGGAATCCGCTCATGCCGCTTTGCGTCCCGGCGGCCACATCTTCGTCGTTACCAAGCAGCCCGAGTGGTATGACGAGTATATGTCGCAGTGGTTCAATGACGTCGTGATTAAGCCCTCGAAGGGTTATTGGATTGCTCGCGGGCGGCGGTGAGGCCCGGTGAGGCCGGGGGTGATAATCTCCCCTCCGCAAGAAAAGTAGCAGGCACACTCCGTGTGCCGTCTGCCCCCGCTCGACGAATGCGCAAAACACGACAGTTATTGGTGCGCCAGTCCTAAGTGTGGAGGCCAGATGACGGTGATTGCCTTCATTGAACCGTCGCAAGGCGCGGTGACTTACCAATATGCACTAGTTAGACTCAAAGCTTTAGAGAATCAATTTTACTATCCTTCTTTGTGCCGCTTGCTCGTCTGGGCTCATCGGTCCTGCCTTTCGTGGTTCCTTTCTGACCGTCCTGTTTCTGTCCGCCTCTCTCTGTTGACAAGTGTTAACACGAGGCCTATACTTTCTTGGATGGCACGTCCGCGTCATCCGAACAAGCACATTGAAGATGCGATTCGTTACGCCGAGGGCCTCGGCTGGCGGGTGGAGCTGTCAAACGGGCACTCCTGGGCTTCGTGCTCTGCCCGCACGCCGGCTGCGGCGGTTGCAATCCGGCTGTCCATAGTACGCCGCGATCGCCGGAAAATCACGCCCACCAACTGCGGCGGAGGATTGCCCGCTGTCCGCACGGGCATGGGGGGCTTTAAGAAGAAGAACATGATCACCAACACCGAATACGACTTCACCCTGATTCTCAGCTGCGTCAGCGAACTCAGCGACGCAATTGCCAACGCCGTCTACGCGGTCTGCGACGACGCCCTGCTGGCGACCTCTGGCGGCGTGGCCTCTTTGGACTTCACCCGCCCGGCGGCGACGATGAAAGACGCGATCCTGGCGGCGATCGCCGACGTCCGCCAGGTGGGGCGGGGTATCGACGTGCTGCGAATCGACTGCTCCACGCTGCTGACGCAGGCCGAGATTGCCCGCAAGCTGGGCAAGAGCCGAGCGGCGGTCAGTCAGTACATCGGCGGCAGCCGCGGCCCGGGCGGATTTCCCCCGCCGGTCAACGCCCGCAGCATCGGCGCGACGGGGCAGCCGCTGTGGCAATGGTGCGACGTGGCCGCATGGCTCTGCCGCCATGACCTGGCTCCCCGCAGCCTGGTGGAGGACGCCGAGGCCGTCGAGGCCATCAACTGCATGCTGGCCTATCATCGCCTGAGCAAGCGACATGCGCAGCTCGCGCGCAAGGTCCGCGCGCTCATGGCCGGCAAGCGAACGGCCTGAATCGTGCTCGGAATTCAGCTTGTCCTGAACGTCGGAATGACCAAAACACAGAGTCCCCCCGGTTTTGAACTTTTCCCCTTTGGAAATTTGCATTTGTTTCGGATTTCGATATTCGGATTTCGGATTTTGCAATCCGGCACCTGCTGGGCCTTCCCCGACCCTCAGCGTAACGACCTGGCGACCGGGCCGAAGCGGTAATTCCAGATCCTCGATCCGCTGGATTTTATCGCCGAGTTCACGCAGCATGTTCCCCCCAAGAGTTCGCACCTGATCCGCTACTATGGTTGGTATTCCAACAAGGCCCGCGGCATGCTCCAGAAGGCGGTGGCGGCCATTCTTCCCTCTCATGCACCCGGTGAGGCACATTACTGCTATTGCAGTTTAGTCTGACAAACCGTAAAACTCGACCTCAGGGTTTCCCAGCAACAGGCCGCCGAGACATAGGGCGGGACGAACTTAGCGAACCCCACCAAAAGCGAGCCGAAACGGAGCTGGTGGGGCTCGTTTCACTCGTCCCACCCTACAATTTTTTGTATTCCGCACCCAGACCGGAAGAGCCAACCCGAGTGTAACTATGAGAAATCCCGACGTATTGCTGGCAATGACCGAAGCGGAGATCGGCCGCGAGATCATTCGCCTGGTGCCGCATTGGTACGAGGCGCAATACGGCCCGGAGCAATATACCATTCCCGTGGGGAGCCACACGGCCCGATTCTGCAATCATTGTCGTCTCACGCCAAATCTCCGCACCTTTTTGTCGAGGATTTGTGCCCGCACGAAGACCCTGCCGTTGGAACACTTCGTGAACCTGCCGGGTCTGATCGATGTGCTCTTGGAGAGTTTTGCCATCGAGTGGCTGCGGATGCATTCGCCGACGACCGATTGGGGGCGGTTCATTAAGTACTTGGAATCACTCGCCCGGCGGACTCACGAGAACCAGCCGGTGGCCCTGAACCTGATTATCCGCCAGGGTCAAGGACTAGGCGATATCACGCGGCCGCGTATTCAGAAGTTCTTTGATCGCCTTGCCTCGTCGGCATTCTCTTATTTGGCCGTCGATAGCGACCTACGGCTGATTGAGTATGGCGAAGTCGAGTGGTCGCAGGTCAAAGCGGCTCGTTCTTACAAGTTTCATCCCGAGTTTCTACATCCTATCCATAGCGTGATGGACGAAACCGACTTGTCGGCCCACCTCACGGTCGGTGGCGACCTGATCATCATGAGCAAGGCCGGCCTGTTGGCCACGCGGCGAAATCGCAAGTGGAAGATTTACGACGTTCGCACCTTCAAGAACAGCCTGGCCTACTGTCTCGGAAGCCACTACGTGGGAGCGAACCTCTTCGAGGTCGTCTTTGACCTGAGTTTCCGCCGTCAAGGTTCACTCTTGGTTTACGATCCCGATCATCTCGTCACCGACCACATTCTCAACACGGAAAGCATCATCGGCGGTGACCACCTCCAGAAGACTCAGGACAGCACCGGAGCATTGCGGAGAACCGCAGTCGCTGGCACGACGGGTGGTCCAGAGACCAGTTGCCCCCCGGAAACAGGGCAATCGATGATCGTCGATTCGATCACCGACACATCCATCGGCCGCAGGGCCGGCTCGCTTCGGCGAAAGCGGCGGCTGATTGAGATGTCGGGCGTCGATGGTGCGGTCGTGTTCGACAACGACAACCTGCTGGCCGTAGGTGCCCTGATTCGTTCGCATCCCAACGTCGGCAATCATCTCGGTGCCCGAGTTACAGCCGCCCGCTCGGCGTATTTGTGGGGTGGCCGACCGATCAAGGTCAGTTCCGACGGTGACGTGGCGATCTACTTCAAGAGCCGCAACGGCGACAACGAGTGCGACGCGGCGATGAATTTCCTGTAAAATGCATCTTTCCTAGTCTTGCAGGAATCCCCCAAATTCGTATAAAATACCGGCACGGTGGGTATTTCCAAGTAGGTCAGGCTTTCCAGCTTGACGGTGCCGGACAAGGTCAGGCTGGAAAGCCTGACCTACAACAGTTTTAACATTTTGGCGGGTGTTTCATTTGGAAAGGAAAATTTGCCGTGTTGGATAACGAGGGAGTGGTGCTACGAGCGATTTGTTGGTCAGAAATTTTCCCTTGGCTGAGCATTGCCAAGAGCTTTCGCCTGGCGATAACCCTTCGCCTGATAACCTTTGGGGCGGCGGCGGTATTGCTAACCCTGCTTGGGTGGTGGGGAATCGCAAATATCTTTTCGCATGAAAGAGTGCCCAGCAGCAGTTGGACTGGCTCGTTTCAAGGCCAATCAGCTTGGCAGGTCATCGATAATTCGGTGCCAAACCGCCCATTTGCGGGTTTTGACGATTCATCAGGTTTGAACATTCATGGACGCTCGCCTGTCGTGAGCACATGGGCTGTACTCAGCCGGCCAGTACTGCGGATTTTGTCTATCGCGCCGTCGGCATCAGACCAAGCGATGTCAGCAAGCGATTTCTTTGCTCTAATCCTTTCGGCCGTTTGGAGCCTGGCGGTCTGGGCATACTTCGGGGCGGCCATCAGTCGTGTGGCCGCAGTGCAGTTGGCCACCGGCGAGCGGGTGGGCTGGGGGGCATCGCTGCGTTGGGCTGGCGCGAAGTGGCTGGCTTACTTCTCGGCACCCGTGCTGCCCATGCTGGGAGTCACCTTGGTCGTGCTTCCGATTCTGGTGCTGGGGCTGATGATGAAAGCCAATACTCTTGCTGTTTTAGCCGCCCTCCTATGGCCGCTCGTGTTGGCCGGCGGGTTCGTGATGACAATCCTCCTATTAGGTGTACTCATGGGATGGCCGCTGATGTGGGCCACCATCAGTGTCGAGGGAACCGACAGTTTTGACGCATTGAATCGCACCTACTCGTACGTCTTTCAGCGGCCATTTCGCTATTTTTTCTATGCGATCGTGGCTGCTTTGGTCGGCTGGCTGGGCTGGATCGTGGTGGAGAACTTCGCTGCGTCGATCATCTGGCTTGCTTCCTGGGCGGCCAGTTGGGGCGCAGGATCGGCACGAATTCAGGAGTTGACGGATGGTTCTGGCGACGAGTCGTCGCTTGCCCACGCCGCCACGTCGCTCCTCGCCTTTTGGAGCGGCTTGGTAAAACTGTTGGCCATTGGCTATTCGTTCAGTTACTTCGGTGTCGCCTCGACGGCTATTTATTATCTGCTTCGCCGTGATGTTGACGCGAGGGAAACCGATGAAGTCTTTCTCGATGCGGATACCAGCGAACAGAAATTTGGCCTTCCCAAACTACAGAAAGATGCCGCCGGGGCACCGGAGATTGGCGAAAACGCCGCGGTGGAGGCTGGCTCGGCCGCCGAGAAAGCCAAAAATGAGCCAAGTGCGTAAATTGTAACCGGGAACCGCTTCGTAAAACGGAATTCATTCCGTTGGATCGTGGCTCCTTGAAAGGGCAATTATTATGCGAAATCATAGTTTTCCGGTGCAAATTCTCGGTTGGTTGACAGGAGTTTCGTTCTGCCTTGTCGCGACCATCGTGTGGGCACAGCCACCTGAGTTGGGGTTTCCGTTGGGGGGGGG
>JBAWVO010000101.1:0-19298 GCA_037147235.1 Planctomycetota bacterium
TGACAACTGACAACTGACAACTGACAACTGACAACTGACAACTGACAACTGACATGATATCATCGCTCCTGGCGCAACGGACGTTTTGGCTTGATCCGCCGGCATCGACGTCGGCCGAGAATCACGACCTAGTGTTCTACGCATTGCTGTATGTGATGGCCTTTTTCTTCTTCCTGGTCGTCACGATCATGCTGGCGTTCGTGGTTCTGTATCGTCGCCGCAAGGGCCAAACACACGACAACGCCCCCACGCACAACACGCTGCTGGAAATTCTCTGGACCGTCATCCCGCTGGGCATCGTCATCGGCTTCTTCGTCATTGGCCTGAAGTATTACGTCGATATCGAATCGCCGCCCGCGGGGGCCGACGTCGTCGATGTCGAGGCCAGCCAATGGCAGTTCAATTTTAAGTATTCCAACGGGGCCGAATCGAACGAACTGTACCTTCTGGTCGATCGGCCGGTGCTGCTGAAGCTCACCTCCAAGGACGTCACCCACGCCCTCTATATTCCGGCCTTCCGCGTGCAGCGCAACGCCGTGCCGGGGCAAAACACGGAGTTATGGTTCAAGCCAACGGTACTTACCGCCAAGGATCCAGCCACCGGCGAGGAAGAATCGCTGCATGTGTTTTGCACGCAGTACTGTGGCAACGGTCATGCCGAAATGACTACGAAGGCATTCGTGCTGACCCGGGAAGACTACGACAAGAAACTCGCTGAGGCGGCCAACATCTTCGTGGATAAAAACTCCAACCAGCCGTTGCCCTACATCGAAGTTGGCAAAAAACTCTACATCACGATGGGCTGCTCCCAGTGTCACTCGATCGATGGTGCCCAGGGAACCGCACCAACTTGGAAAGGGCTTTACAAGCGAGATCACGAGTTCTCAAAGTCCACCGAGGCCGGCTATACGCTCAAGGAGAGTGACGACGACAAGAAGTGGGACGATTACCTCCAGCGGTCGATCCTCCATCCGGAGGCCGATATTGTGCAGGATTTTCAGAATGTCATGCCTTCCCAGGAGTCATCACTAAGCGGATCGCCGTATAAAGAGAAAAAGCTCGCGGCCATTATCGAATATATCAAGAGCCTTGGGGATCCGAAGTATTACAAACCGATGAAGACGCAGGATTTGCACAATAGCGAGAAACCACAAGCAGCCGCTAATTCGGAACAACCGCCGGCCGTGAAGAAGAAAGAAGGACAATGATCGCCAAGAGCCAAGACAACGATAATTACCTGACGCACAGCAGTGGCATTTCCTCCTGGATATTCACGCTCGATCACAAGCGGATCGGTGTGATGTATCTGATTTCGGTTCTCGTGGCCTTTCTCTTGGGCGGCCTGTTTGCCATGCTCATCCGTTTGCAGTTGCTCACGCCCACGGGACTTCTCTTCCACAAGACCGATGTCCTTAAGGACTTGATTGTTTATAAGCCGTACAACCAGATATTCACCGTCCATGGCGCGGTGATGATCTTTCTCGTGCTCATCCCCGGCATCCCGGGGGCACTGGGCAATTTCGTCCTGCCGATCATGCTGGGGGCCAAGGATGTCGCCTTCCCAAGGCTGAATCTCTGGAGCTATTACTTATACGTCTGCGGGATGCTCTTTGCGCTGTCGTCCTTGGTGCTCGGAGCGGTCGATACCGGCTGGACCTTTTACACGCCTTACAGCGTGCAAACTTCCACGGCCGTGATCAGCGTCGTCTTCGGGGCCTTTTTACTGGGATTCAGTTCGATCTTTACCGGACTGAACTTCATCGTCACGATTCATAAACTGCGGCCGCGGGGCATGACTTGGTTCCGCATGCCGCTCTTCTGCTGGGGCCTCTACGCCACTGCCTTGATTCAGATCCTCGCCACGCCCGTGCTGGCAATCACGCTCCTCTTGTTGATTTTGGAACGTATGTTCCACCTGGGCATTTTCGATCCGGCCTACGGGGGCAGCTCGCTGCTTTTCCAGCACTTCTTCTGGTTTTATTCGCATCCAGCCGTCTACATCATGATCCTGCCCGCCATGGGAATCATGAGCGAGGTCATCGCCACCTTCAGCCGCCGCGAAATCTTCGGCTACCGCTTCGTGGCCATGAGCAGTATCGCCATCGCTTTGATCGGATTCTTTGTCTGGGGACACCACATGTTCCCCAACGGGCAATCGGGGCCGGCCAACGTGATCTTCAGCGGCTTGACCGTTCTGGTTGCCATCCCCTCGGCCATCAAGGTCTTTAATTGGTTAGCCACGCTCTACAAGGGATCGATCGACTTGAAGACACCCATGATGTACGCCCTGGGATTCTTCTTCATGTTCTCGATCGGTGGGCTTACCGGTTTACCGCTGGCTATTCTGCCGACCAACTTTCATGTCCACGACACCTATTTCGTCGTCGCCCACTTCCATTACGTGATGTTCGGCGGTACGCTGTTCATGTTCATCGGTGGAATCCATTACTGGTGGCCGAAGATCACGGGCCGGATGTACAACGAGTCGCTCGGGCGGCTCTGCTGCCTGCTGGAACTCCTGGCATTCAACCTGACGTTCTTCCCGCAGTTCATCCTCGGCCTGCACGGCATGCCGCGTCGTTCCGCGGTCTATTATCCTGAGTTTCAGTACCTGCACGTCCTTTCGACTATTGGCGCGTTCATCCAAATGGCAGCATTTATGGTTATCGGGGCCTATTTGCTGCATTCGCTCTTTCGCGGAAAGAAGGCTCCCGCCAACCCGTGGGGCGGCTCGACCTTGGAATGGAGTTGTTCCTCGCCGCCCCCGCACGACAACTTCAAGGAAACACCCATCGTCGGCCGGCCTTATGACCACCATGGCCTCGAGTGGGACGAAAAGACGGAAGGTTTTGAACGCAAGGAAAAGGAACTCGTTCCGCACGCAGTTTGAGAGAAGGACCAGAGGATTGTCTCCGTAGGATGGACTTCCTAGTCCGTCCTTCAGCCGACGGGCTCGGAGGCCCATCCTACATGAAGGAACTCATTCCGCACGCAGTTTGAGAGAAGGACCAGAGGATTGTCTCCGTAGGATGGACTTCCTAGTCCGTCCTTCAGCCGACGGGCTCGGAGGCCCATCCTACATGAAGGAACTCGTTCCGCACGCAGTTTGAGAGAAGGACCAGAGGAATGTCTCCGTAGGATGGACTTCCTAGTCCGTCCATTTCAGCCGACGGGCCTGGAGGCCCATCCTACACGAAGAAAATGCCAAAACCATGACCCAAGCCACTATCCCCCAATCTCCCCACGATCATCCCGAACACCTCTCGCACCACTTCGAGTCGCTCCGGCAGCAGTATGACTCGGGCAAGCTCGGTATCTGGCTCTTCCTCACGACGGAGATCCTGATGTTCTCCGGCCTGTTCTGCGGCTATGCGGTGCTTAGATCGCTGCACCCGGAGATATTCCTTTATGCCCATCGCTACTTGTCGGTTGAACTGGGCGCACTGAATACGGTAGTGCTGATCTTCAGTAGCTTTACGATGGCCTGGGCAGTCCGCGCGGCGCAGCTTGGCCAAACTAAACTGCTAGTTCGGCTGCTCACGATCACGCTGGTCTGCGCCTTTGTCTTCCTGGGCGTGAAGTTTGTCGAGTACAAGAACAAGTGGGAAGAGAGCCTGCTGCCCGGCAAGTTCTATCGTCCGGAAGAACCACCGCCGGGCGGCAAATTCCAGAAACTCCGTGAGACAGATTTTCAATCGGTCAAGAAAGACGCGTCTGCGGATGCGAAGCCGCAAGTGGCGGCGGGTGCCGTGGGGGAGCGATCGACGATTGGTCCCGCGGCGATTGGCCCGACAGGGCTGTCGGAACATTGGCTCGAAGGCAGGCATCACGGCCGCGAGTCGTGGTCCGGCCCGGAGCCTGATAACGTGCAGCTTTTCTTCGGCATCTACTTCGCCATGACCGGCCTGCACGGTGTCCACGTCATTGGCGGCATGATGGTGATCGCCTGGTTGATCAGCAAGGCCCGCAAAGGGGTTTTCGGCCCTCGCCATTTCGCCCCGGTCGATTTCGTCGGCCTGTATTGGCACCTGGTCGACCTCGTATGGATTTTCTTGTTTCCACTTCTTTACCTGATTTCATGAGTTCCACCGCCATGACCCAACCTCCAGCAGATTCCTCCACGACGCACGATTCCACGCATTCCGCCCTGGGGCATGTCGTGCCCTTGTGGCTCCTCGCTGCCGTGTTCGGCACCTTGCTGGTGCTGACGGGCGTAACCGTGGCTGCGGCCCAGGTCGATCTTGGCAACCTGAACCTCTACTTGGCTCTAGCCATTGCCGGTGTCAAAGCCTCGCTGGTGATCTTGTTTTTCATGCATCTTTTCTGGGACCGCTCTTTCAACGCGATGATCTTTGTCGGCTGCTTGCTGTTCGTGAGTCTTTTCATCGGCATCGTCTTGACGGACTCGCGGGCCAACAACGTCTCGGCGGTCGGCGGGCAAGGCTCCGCGATGCGCGGCGTCCATGCGCCGCTGGGGAGTCCGAAGTAGGGTTGTGGAAGACCACCAATCCTTGGATCGCTTTCCATAGCACCGGTCAGGCTTAACTATGCACTTTATGCTCGCCTTTCTTCGCAAGTGCTAAAGTGCATGGTGCCGCACCGACCCCGACCCGCACGCGGCGTGTGCCGCCTACATTGCGTGCTGCCACTGCCGCCGGGCGTACCAGATGAGCGACATCACGGCGAACACCAGCAGCATCACCAGGGTGCCCGGCTCAGGCACCGGGGCCAAGTGTATCACCGTGACTGCTTGTTGGAGCATGCCTGAATACGAGCCGCCCCAGGTCATGTCGGCCGTGTAGTCACCCCAGGTGTCGTGGAGGTAGACTTTGTTCAAGCTAGCATCATAGCCAACTCCCACCATACTGTGACCAACTACCTGGATCATCACGGGATCGCCCGCATTGATCTCGTCCATGTAATCGTTGAAACTGAAGCCGCCGGAGACAATCGTATCGATCGACTGCGTATAGTTTTCCAGCACCGTGTAACCACGCGATTCGGCAAAGAGTCGCATTCCATGGCACAACTCCGTCTGTGGCAGTCCCGCCGAGGCCGAGGGAATACAGTCGTAGAGTTTCCCGCCGTAATCGGACCCGTACGAACACAGGGCCGTCGAGCCGTCGACGTTGTAGTCCGTCTTACCGTCACCGCTGAAGTCCCATTTCCACTGGTTCGTGCCCATGTAGTCTGCCGTGCATCCACCCCAGACATGCTCGGCTCGGACGTCAACCCAAGGATCGGGGCCTGCTTTATTGTTTCCGGTCCAGTAATCATCGACGTGGCCCGGCGTGCTACGGCCGTCGAAGCCCTGCCGGGTAGCGATGATCGAACACGCGGCACCAAGGTTGGTCAGCGGCGCGACACCGCCGTTGGCCGGGCCGGTGTACATGTTGGAATATCCGATACGGTCGTAGTAACCAAATATCATTCCTGCGGAAGTGGCCGAACAACCGTAGGTCCAAGAAGACGTCGGAACATTGCTGAGCATGCGCGCCGTTTGGGGAACCACGCTCACAATATGACTCGCCACGCCTGCGGGTGCGACCGGCCCGCTGTTCATGTCCATAACTTCAATGGAACCCATCATCGACATGACTTCGATTCCTTCGTCGCCAACAGCCAGGTTGGCGTTACCAAACAAGACCACGCACGACAAAATCGCGAAAGCGAACGCGGATACCGCACAGTTTTTCATCGATCCCATGTCTCACATCAATTCTTGGCAAAGTGCCTGAAATCTCGGTGCAAACTAACCATCTTATCTCGATTATTGCCCGGATCCACAAACTCGTCTACGGATGCGTTGGGGGTGCGTTGGGGGTGCATTTACGGAATGCCGCGAATCGCGGAAATACCGCCAAGAAAAGAAGCATCAAATGATGCAACTTATGGCGAAAAGAGGTGCAGCCCGATTGCTATCTGCTCAGGCCGCTCGTCGCTGTCCGTGGATTGCCCGTACGCTGGCTTGGCGTGGTTCCCAGCAGATGCGCTCGCCCGAGCCGTCGCCGCGGAATCGCAATAGAGGACATTCCTGATTCGCGTTGAGCGACTTGATCGTCTCGTTCAGTCGCCGCTTGGGCGGTAAATCGGATACCTGCGGAAGGGGGTCATGGATTCCGTAGGGCCAGTTCTCTTCCTGGAAAGCCGCGAGGATTGCCGCCTGATTGGCCGCTTGGAAGCGATATTGTCTGACCACTTGGCCGCCAAAGTAAAGCACGCGCCGATCACCGTCCCAGTGCGGCAAGTGAGAATCAAGGGAAACAATCTCCGCGGAGTTCGGGGCCCTGCTTGGCGGCGAAGCCGATTCCTCGCTCCAAGAGCCAGCAAGCAATGCTCCTGCCTCGCTGAGTATAAAGCACGTCTCGGGAGTGAAAGAGAGGTTAAGGCTGGGACGAAACTGACGATCCACATCTCGGAACGTCGTCAGTTCGTGGACGTGTTCCGCGTACCCTTTCAAGACCAACCATCGCAGGGTCGGCTCCGTCACGCCCATACCGACAAGGTTTGGTAGTGGTTCGGCGAACTGCCAAATGTCGTCGAGTTGAACGTCCAAGGCAAATTCGTACGCCCTATGGAGGTGCGTCAGTGCCTTTTGAACTTCGGTAGGCAGATGTTGGCGGTCAAGTTTGCCCATGGCGGTAAGCCAGAGTCGTGTGGGGGATTTTTGCGAGAGAACAGACTCTATTTTGACACAATTGCGTCTGATGTCAAGAGTCCCTGCGAGAAATAAATTGCGGCTCTCCGCCAAGTTCGTGGTGCGGGCATCTCAGGTATACCAGCGATGCCAACAGGCGTTCAAGGTCTACTTTACCAACGGGCTTGACCATGTGGCTGTTGAAGCCTGCGTCCGTCGACCGCTTTTTGTCGCTTTCTTGACCATAGCCGGATTGGGCGACCAAGCAAATATCGTTCCACTCGGGTCGCCGTCGAATCTCCTGGGCGAGTTCGTAGCCGGTCATTTCGGGCATGGAGACGTCCGACAGAACCAAATCAGGCTTTTCCTCTTCAATCATCGCCAGGGCTTCTACTCCGCCAACTGCAGAACGCACGTTCTGTCCGAAATGGCGTAGCAGTGTGGCAAGCATGGATGCAATGGGCCGCACATCATCAACCACCAGGATTTTATGGCATGGGAATGATCTCGTTACATCCGGAAAGTCGGTGGCTTCCTCATGCCCCACGTCGCTCGCTTGCAGAATCGGAAGGCGAACGGTGAATTCGCTCCCTTTTCCCAATCCATCGCTTGCTGCTTCGACGCTGCCGCCGTGCATTTCCACAAGGCTTTTTACCAGAGTCAGGCCGATTCCCAGCCCGCCATGCGTACGGGCTAAGGAATTGTCGGCCTGAACGAACATCTCAAAAATGCGGGGCAGCATCTCCGAGGCGATCCCGCTGCCATTATCCTTGACTCGAATCGCAACCTCGTTCCTAATTCTTTCCGTGGTAAGCACAATCTTCCCGCCCCGATGCGTGTACTTCGCTGCATTATTCAGCAGATTTGAGACGATTTGCGTCAGACGGGTCGGGTCGCCGTGGATGTGCAGTGTCTCCTGTGCCTGCGTCATCGCAAGTTCATGGCCGCTTGCTCGAATTAACGGCTGGGCGGTGTGGATGGCGGCGGCGATGATTTTCGACACCGCAACACGTTGCCGCCTCAACTCCAACTTGCCTCGGGTAGACCGAGACACGTCCAACAGATCGTCAATCAAACGAACTAGGTTATGGACCTGTTCCTCCATCATGTCGAGTATCTGCTTGGCCCGTTCACCGTCCGGCGGCACGACTCGCAGAACGTCAATTCCACTGCGGATGGGTGCCAGCGGGTTTCGGAGTTCATGGGCGAGCATCGCCAAGAACTCGTCCTTGTGGCGATCCGCATCGGCGAGTTCTATCGCCCTATTCCTGGCAAACGCCTCGGAGACCTCCAGTTCGTGCTGCCGATTCAACGCGTCTTCGGTTTGCCTGCGTTCGGTAATGTCACGGAAAAGGGCGAGCAAGCAGGGCCGCTCGTCATAGAAGACCCGATGCCCTGTGATGTCCGCATAAAAGACGCTTCCATCCTTCCTGAGAACCGGGCGATTCTCATTGATCGAAACTCGACCTTCTGCGGCCGCCTGAAATCTCCCAAAATCATTGGGCACTTCCTCGGGTGGGTGGATATCCTTGATCGACAACGCCACCAGTTCCTCCTCCGAATACCCAAGCATGCGGCACATCGAAGAATTCACTCGCACAAAGTGTTTCGTTTCGATATCCGTAATGAGAAGCCCCTCGACTATGGCGTTGTAGACCGCCTGAAGCTGATCGAGGGTGTGATGCAGGGCCTCTTGAAACTCCTTGCGTTCAGTAATGTCCCGACACAGCGAGACGATTCGCTTTCCCTGCCTTGTCGCGATGACGCTAGCATTGATTTCAATGGGAGTGACCTTCCCATCCGGGCCGAAATAATCGACCTCCAATTGTCGCACGGTTTTTTTTTGTAGACACTTCTGGACTTCATGGGCATTGCGTTCAGCATCATGGGATGCCGTCCATTCCACCACTCCTCGACCCATGATTTCGCCGAGGCTCCGATGGCCAGTCAGTCGGACATACTCCACATTGGCATCCACTACTCGACCTTCCTCGTCAAGAATCAGGTATCCGGTGCCGGTGGTTTCGATGAGATTGCGGTACTTCGCTTCACTGGCAGCAAGGTTCTCGTTCACCTCCGCCAGTTCAGCGGTACGCTCCTTTACTCGCTGCTCCAATTCTTCGTGGGCCTTCTGCAACGCTTCTTCGGCCTGCTTCTGCCCAGTGATGTCGCCTATCACGGCTCGGTAGACGGGCATACCGTTTTCGTCGTCCTGCGGTTCCTTCGCTTCCAGTCTCACCCAGAAAGGGGGGGTATCTTTTCTTAACATCCGCAACTCGCAGACTTGGTGCGAGTGCGTTGCGAAGAGTTGTTTGTGATGCTTGTCGAAGATGTCCCGGTCTTCAGGAAGGATAAACCGTCTCAACGGACGCTTGAGAAAATCACCTCTTGCCACACCCAGCAGGATGGCGGCGGTGAGATTGGCCTCCAGAATCATCCCGTTTTCGCTGAGGGTGAAATACCCCACCGGAGCGAGGTCGTATAGGTCGAAGTACCGTGCCCGTGAGACTTCGAGTTCATTTTGTGTGTGGCGAAGTTCTCTGGTTTGTATCTCCAACTCAATCTGATGCACCCGCAGATCATGGATAACCCTTTTCGTTTCCGCAGTCGGCAGCAATTCCTCGGGATTGGCTTCGCCTGCTCGGATGCTCTCCTGCAGTGCCTCCTCGGCCCGCTTTCGCTCGACACCCTGCTCCCGCAAATCCTCCAGTTCGGAGATCAGTTGTTCCTTCGGCTTGTCTTGGTCTTTCATGGCCGACCTTTCCCGTGGATTCAGTACCTCGCAACTTCCCTGGTGGGGATTGTATAATAATCGGATCGACTTCGGTAGCCCCCCATGCCGCAAGTCGAGTTGGAGAGGGCCAAAGGCCCGCATGACATCGTCGCTGGGCGGCAAGGGAATGTCCGATGTCCGGCTGCTACCAAGCACCGTTGCGGTCTTCTCTCGCCAAGAATCCCGACACCACGCTCATTAGTTGCAACCATCGCTGTCTTGCTTCGTCCTCCGTCCATCCCTGCACATGACATGATATCGCAAGTGCGTGCCCCTTGTCCTGGTTTTCCATTCGTAGCGACTCGATGCTCAGCTCCACCTGGAAAAACTCAGCTTTGGCGGCACCATCCGCTTCTCCCGAATTGCCCTGAAACTCCGCTTGTTCGTAGAGATGCTTACTCAATCTGCCGCAAAGGCGATAGTAGTCATCCAGGTTCTCGCATCGGCTAATATCGGCAAAACCGACATGGACGTAGGAATGAGCCGCGGCGGGGGTGATTGTCCGCGTCGCATGTTCCGTCTCGATCGTTTCCTCTGGGAATAGCACATAATTGCATCCAAAGGTTCTGAAGAACGTGCCGTTGCCATTGATCGCAAGCAAGAAGTCCTTTAGCCGAGGGGCGTGCCGTATCTCAGGCAAGTCGTTCACGCCGCCGGGATTTGACCGCAGATCAACGTACTCGTGGCGCTCATTTGGATCGAACTCGGTGGCGTCAAAGTAGGGAATGTCTGTTCCGCACGGGGGAAAGCTCAGCGTGATCTTCATGTTGCCCAGGCAGCGGAATTGGGACGGTGATAGGCGATGGCGATTCCGTGACGGTTACGGGCATTACGCCGTAATATCCAGCACTTGCCCCGACTGCTGTTCGACCTGAGCGTATACTGCACTGCTGGCCTGTTGAAGACCGCTGGTACTCGACTGGGCCGTGCCCGTCGTCCCAACGCTGCCCAACGCCGCCAGGGCATATTGGAACGTTGCGTGGACCTGTTCAGCCGTGTTCCTTGGCGTTTCGGACGCTTGGGAACGAGATGTAGCCTGAACCGCTGTCTGGCCTGCCGTCACGGATACGGCAGTCGTTCTCCCCGTGCCAGACTTTTCCACACGGCCAGGCTTATTTACAGGCATGCCGTACAGCATGGCTGCCACGCCACTTGCGGAGATACTGTTGATGGCCATTGACATGATTGCCCACCTTTCACCGATCCGTATGCTGAGGCCAAACTAGGTTCCTGCTGCTCAAAAAAGCCTTCGCCCGCATTGAATCGTCTAATGAAGCATAGCATATTCCGCAAAGTGTTGGCCTATAACGTATTATCGGCGTTTTTTGGCATGAAACTGGTACTCACAGAGAATTGGCCTGCGGACTCCCAAGTAGCCGAGATTCCGGCGAGTTGAATTCGCCTGGAAATTTGTCATGTGGCACTGCGGTCATAGGAGTAGGAAAGGGCATGCATCGAGTCTCGCACGCTATCCTTATACACGCGCTTGCATGGCTCGGACAGCGACGAGCGATCGATCAGCGAGAATACCTCACGCTCCTTGCTAACCGCAGATTGCATGAATCGCTGGAAGCGACCCGGGTGCAGCCCCAGGCGGTTGGCAAGCTCTTGAAAGTCGTCGTAGGCATAGAAGGCATTGATTCGGTGACTTTCCGTCTCAAAATCATCCTTAAACAGATCCAGCGCGGTCCGCGTTTCGTCAGGCGCGTGCAGCCGTGTGCATAGCAGGTCATACGCCGGCGACAAAGTGTAGTCGCCGCTCTCTTCATTACGAATGAGTGAAAAGTTCTTGAGGTGTGCATCACCGTTGTGGACGAGGTAGTTGAACACGACCAGGTGCAGGAATTTCTCCATCTCCACCTGATACGCGGCAACATGTTTTCGAATCAGGTCGCCGATCTCCTCGTAGGAAGAATCGTACTTGTAGTTTTTCCCGTGAGATTCCTCGGATCGCTCGGCGATTTGAGCGAAGTCCTCTTGCAAGTGTCGCGTGCCATCCTCTTGCACATCGAATCGGCGAACCAGATATGCCAGCCCCCCACCCTCGAACTCGACCAGCGCGTTCTCGGCCACGCGGAGGCCGAACACCTGCCTGGCAATCTGCATCGTCAGGTTCTCATTCACCGGGACCGCGTCCAAATGCCGAAACTCCCCATAGGGAATCGGTTTGAGAATGTACTGGCCGCCCGTCTCGGTCATCTCCAGCCGTCCCGCGCGCAAAACAAGCGACATCTTGGTCTGGATACCAGAGATCGAAAGTCTTTTCTCCGTCGTCGCCAGCTTGGTTTGATTGTAGACAGGCCGAGAAAACGGAAGTACATGGGAGACCTTCTTGCCGCCAAAGAGCCGTTTTCGGCAAGGTTGGCAGTAGGTGGAATGTCCTTCCTTCAGGCAGCCTGGACAATTCGTCATGTGATTTCCTTCACCGTGATTCCGCCGATCGTTTCGGTCGTGCAAGTCCGCAGGAGGCGAGTGAAGTGGTCGTCCTCATCAATTCGCAGAAGACGGCATTGCAGCGACTTATTCTCTCCTTCCGCCAGCAACCCAAAGAAGAATGGGAACAGCACGGGCGATTGAAAAACGGCCTCGCGTTTGGGGAGCGTCAAGCTGATTGCCGGCAAGGCGGGATTTCCCAAGTAGCCGGGCAGATACTCAAAGAAGTATCCTCCCGAGTCATGACTTAGGACCCCTGCCAGGGTATCACGGTAATAGACGTTAGCTCGTGGCATCTGGTGGTTTCTGGCTCAAAGTTACTTCCAACCCGAGAACGCTTGCTATCTTAGAAAGCTGGTTGAGCGTCGGATTTCCCCGGCCATTTTCGATTTCAGTCAACCCGCGCAAAGTGACCCCAGCCAGTTCCGCCAGATCGCGCTGACGGAGCTGGAGAAACTTCCGTCGAGAACGCACGAGCTGTCCGATCTTCTCGCTATACATCGTCGTTGAGGCGCATCATAGTGCGCTTTTAGTTGATTTATGGACGAAAATCAGTCAAAAATCTCTGAAATAGGCATTGTAATGCGCTTCTGATGAAATACTACCTTGGTAAATCGATGTTGTCAAGTGAAATGCGCATTGTAGTGCGCTTCTCGACGATTTTGCCTCCGTTGACGGACACTCTGATGGTCCGATGAGTTCGGAATTCATCTTGCTGGTAACAGCCGCTTGCGGGAACCCGCCAAACTGAAGGTCTTTTACTACCAACCTGATACGACAAACGGATTTTGTACTTGAGATGAAAATGTGATCTGCCTAGATGTCATGGTTAGCATAAGAGTCTCGATCTTGCTCTATAAATCTAATGAGGCATCTCCGCATGCCCTACTGGACGCATTGCCCTCCGACCGCAGCCTGCAAAGATTACATTAGAAGGCCCGTCCGCCGGTGTTGGTTCAGAGTCGCCTATAAATCGACATGAACCGGAGTTGAAAGCACTGGCAATTGCGGGCCTTCACTTATTCTTGGATTCTCCAAAGCATCCGCCAGTATTTCATTGGATGCACCGTTTAGGTTATCCACAACACCGCTCGCCCTGCCTAGAATTCCCTTGGGGCAAGCTCTTTAATAGGAGGTACAAGTCATGATCGCGACAATCGAGACAGATTCTCCGAAGGTGGTCGGCTTGAAGTTCTGTGGCAAACTGCACGATGAGGACTACAAGCAGTTCGTGCCGAATATGGAGACCATTTTGACCGCCGAGGGGAAAGTGCGGCTGTTCATCCAGCTTGAGGATTTTCACGGCTGGGATTTTCACGCCGCTTGGGACGATTTCAAGTTCAGTTTGAAGCATTATTCCGACTTCGAGCGGATCGCCATGGTGGGCGACTGCCAGTGGGAAAAGTGGATGGCCAGTTTTTGCAAGCCTTTTACCAAGGCCAAAGTGAAGTATTTCGACGCCGAGGAAGTCGATGCTGCCTGGAAGTGGCTGGAGGAAAATGACGAGGTTTGATCCAAGGGAGGAGCAGATCATTGAGCGAGCGGCCTCAAGGGCTGGCACCACCCCAATCCGATTCCAGACTGCCGAAACTTTTTCATCTGGCCGGGGGGCAAGCATCACCATTCGGTCAAGCCCGTCAAGGCAGCCAACCACAAGCCTCACGGCAACCACAGCCACAGCAATCACTTCAGTTCGTCTGCGATGCGGCGGATAATGTTTCGTTTGGTCGTGGTGTCATTATATCAGGATGCGTTGGTGAGGTCAGCCGCAATCGCCAGCCCACCCGAAGCTGGTTCGTGGCCACGGTCGAGTTATAAACAGAACGCCCCCGGTTCCGAGTTTGGGCCGGGGGCGTTTGCATGTACTGAGACCGGGCGGTTACTTTGCCATATCTTTCAACATTTTCAATGCCCGCACCTTGACCTTGCTACAGGCTGGCTTCGCCGGACGATCCATCAGTTCGCTAGGCTTGAACGGATTTGGCACGCCTTTCTCGGCCTTTCGGGCCGGAACCTGCTTCTTCTCGATCTTCACAAGGCCGGGGATGGTGATCGCTCCGGCTCCCTTTTTGCCGAGGCTCGTCTGGATTTCGGCGGCCAGAGCATTCAGCACGGCGGCCACCTGCGTCTTGGGCAGTTCCGTGGCGGCAGCAATGTTGGCCAGCAGTTCAGTCTTGGTGAGGGGTTTCTTTGGGGTGGCATCTTTGGCCATGATTCATTCCTCCGTGTAAGGTGGTAGGTAAAACAAGTTGTTTATCCGCAGTGGATTGCGTGATTAGAGGCGATTTGTGCGAGAAATACAAGCCAGAAACGGGCATAGCTCCGCAAAAACCAGCAAATACTTGCCTCCAGCCCCGTTTTTTTCGGGTTTTTAGGCTTCATTGAGACTGGGTGAACATGAGGTGTTATCCGAAGATCGATGCCAGCCCCGCTAGCCCCTCTTACTATTGCTACCAGAAACGGTATCGTCCTAAATAGCTTTCATGCACCGATCCACGGAGATGTCGTTGAATAACCTGAGCGAGTTGGCGTGACCTTGGCGTCGCATCGCCCTCAAGCAGAAGCTGGTCATCGACATATTGGACAGAAGCCTTCCGCAATTACAGAGTTCAGGCAAAGGCAAGATTCCCTACACGTAGACAGCGAGCCGCCCTGCCCAGATCGAGCAGGGCGGCTCGCAGGGCTTGCCCTGATTGATGCCGATCTACGCGGCATTTGCTTCGTTGCCGCCCGTGAAGTCGTTCCACGAACTCTCCAGCGATTTCCGCAACTGCGACACCCTCCCGCTGCTCAAGCGGAACTTGTGTGCCGTATCGTCCGTGCGGTGGCCGAGAGCGAGGAACTCAGCGCGGGCTTCGGACCGCAGACGGCGGAATGAAAACTTGGCGTGTCGGACGATAGTTGGCAGCATGCGGATAAAATCTTGGTGCCAATTGGGAGAGGGACAAGCGGACGCAATACAGACCATGGGATGACCTCCTAGAGTGTAGGCCACCCGTAGGCCGGGTGGCCCAAAGGGTGAAAGTGAAAACACAGCCGTCGAAGGATGTAGTGCCCAAAACGGGCGGTGACACAGCCTTACGACGGGAAAGAAAAGCGGAAGCTTTTTATGTGTCGGCGTTGGCAGTCATTACGGAACCCCCAAGTTCAGGATCTTTTCACAGAACTTCGCAATCAGGAAATTGAACATCAAGAGATGGTTCAGCAGCAAATCGTAGTCATGGCTGGCCTCTCGGTGAATGACAGACAGTATTATCTGTACTGTTCTGCCAGTGGATTTGTTCGATGATCTCTGGCCGCAAAGTCTGCCTGATCTGCAAAACGGACTCTAACTCGGATTATTCATCGTAGGGTGCGTGGAGCACGGATGCCCGCGAAATGGTGCGTTACGCGAACCGGTCTATTCCAGGGTAGACGTTCTCGAAGTATTGAGTCCGTGCGCAACGCACCATTTCCCGGGTGGGGGTTCGCTCCACGCACCCTACAATTTACGAATAATCCGGGCTAACTCTATGGCAGCGTAGAAGATATGAGTCCTCCGTGTGCTTGCGGACCCTACTCTTTTGGACTAAACTGGCATTTATTCACTATTCTGGCCGAGAATCCTAGCCGAGAATCAGTGCCTAGGACACCCAATAGACGGGCATACACCATCGGTAGGTAAACCATGACGCCCGAACGAAAATCCCGCGAGCTTATCGACGATCAGCTTCACCGGACTGGCTGAGCGGTGCAATCGGCCGACGAAATGGATATTTCCGCGGCCCGTGGCGTGGCCGTGCGTGAGTTCCCGCTGAAGACCGGCGTTGCTGACTATCTTCTCTACGGCGACTGCAAGGCATTGGGCACGGTCGAAGCCAAGCCCGAAGGCCATACGCTCACGGGTGTCGAATCCCAATCCGCCAAATACTCCAAAGGCCTCCCTGCTGGGCTGCCGCATTTCCATCTTCCGCTGCCGTTTGCCTACGAATCGACGGGCAGCGTCACGCAGTTCACCAACCTGCTCGACCCACACGCCCGCAGCCGCGAGATATTTACGTTCCATCGGCCCGAAGAACTGATCCGCCTGGCAACGCTTGAAAGCCAACTCCGTGCCAACCTGCGGAACATGCCGGAACTCATTACGACTGGCCTTTGGAACGTGCAGGCCGAGGCGATTCACAACCTGGAGCTGTCGCTGGCAGCCAATTATCCCAGAGCCGTGATTCAGATGGCGACCGGCAGTGGCAAGACTTTCACCGGAGTCACGAGCAGCTATCGGCTAATCAAGTTCGGCAAGGTCAAGCGAATCCTCTTCCTGGTCGATCGCAACTCACCTGCTGGGAACGCTCGTGTTATGGAGTCTGCTGCATCTACAAGCGGCCTATACACGCTCAGCGTCTCCAAGGTATCCTCACTGCCCGTGCCGATTGCTTCAGTCTGCGAACAGGAACAGATAGTCGCCGAGGTTGATTGTTACCTTTCAATAATCGACGAGTCCGAATCCCAGATCACCACCAACCTCAAACGCTCCGCCCGTCTTCGCCTAAGCATCCTCAAGCGGGCCTTTGAAGGCAAGCTGGTCCCGCAAGATCCGAACGACGAGCCGGCGAGCGTGCTGCTGGACCGGATTAAGGTAAATAACGCCCATGTAACCGCGAATCGGTTCAACAACAAAGCCCAGGGTCGCGCAGCGCACCCTGGGTCGGCAGCCCGTGAAAAGGTTCCCGTACCCCAAAGGGGCACAACCAAACCGCGAAGCGGTTAAACGCGTGGGATGGTGAACCGCATCGCGTTTTCCTCGCGTGTCGAACAAGAGTTGCACCCCTTCGGAGTGCTGGGTACGGGTGCTTCGCATCCCAGGGTGCGCTGCGCGACCCTGGGCTATGCTGTATAACCGCTTCGCGGTTGCATTGAAGGTATTGAGTCGTAAGGAAAAACAACATCCACATGAGCACCGTATCCCAGAACATCGTCAACAAAGCCTGGAACTTCGCCCACGTCCTACGAGACGACGGGCTATCGTACATGGCCTACACCGAGCAGATCACCTTTCTGCTCTTCCTCAAGATGGCCGACGAGCTGACCAAGCCACCTTACAAGCGGCCGCCGATCGTGCCGCCATCGCTGGGCTGGCAAAGCCTCATGAAGCTCGATGGCGACGAGTTGGAGGTTCATTATCGGCATGTCCTGGAAGAACTCGGCAAAAAGCCTAGCATGTTGGGCGAAATCTTCAAAAAGGCCAGGCCGGAGATTCAGAACCCGGCCACGCTCAAGCGGCTGATTGTCGATCTGATCGATACCGAAAGCTGGTCGTCGATGGAAGCCGACGTCAAAGGCGACATCTACGAAGGTCTGCTGGCCAAGAGTGCCGCAGAGTCGCCCAAGGGTGCAGGGCAGTATTTTACGCCCCGCGAACTGATTAAGGGGATTGTCGATTGCGTGCAGCCGACGCCCGAGGACACCGTATGCGACCCAGCCTGCGGCACTGACGGATTCCTGCTGGCGGCCCATGAGTACGTTGCCAAGCGATTTGGCAAAGACCTCGATCCCGACCAGAAGAAACACCTGCGGAAGAAGTTCGTGCAAGGCTGGGAACTGGTGCCCAATACGGCCCGCCTGTGCATTATGAACCTCTATCTGCATGGCATCGACGCCGATCCTTGCCCTGTTAGGTCAGGTGTTGACAGTCTGGCCGGCGATCCCGGTGATCGCTTCAGTCTGATACTCACCAATCCACCATTTGGCAAAAAGTCTAGCATCGCCATCGTCAACGAAGAAGGCGACCTGGAAAAAGAAGAACACAGCTACGAACGGCTCGATTTCTGGACGGCGACGAAGAACAAGCAGTTGAACTTCCTCCAGCACGTCAAAACGCTGCTGGCGATGAATGGGCGGTGTGCGATCGTGGTGCCCGATAATGTACTTTTCGAGGGCGGTGCCGGTGAAACCGTCCGGAATAATCTCTTAAAGCAGTTCGACGTGCATACGCTGCTGCGGCTGCCAACCGGGATATTTTATGCCCAGGGCGTGAAGGCCAATGTCCTGTTCTTCGACGCTAAACCGGCCCAGGAGAAGGCGTGGACAAAGACCGTTTGGGTTTATGACCTGCGGACGAACATGCACTTCACGCAGAAGACGAACCCCTTGCAGCGGGCCGAACTCGACGAGTTCGTGAAGTGCTACAATCCCCAGAACCGCCATCGCCGTCGCCAGACTTGGAGCGAGAAGAACCCTGATGGCCGTTGGCGATCGTTTGATTACGAGGAGATTGCCAAGCGGGACAAGGTAAACCTCGATATCTTCTGGCTGAAGGACCAGAGCCTGGAAGATTCGGACGATTTGCCTGATCCAGATGTTTTGGCCCAGGAGATTGTCGATGATATGCAGACGGCTTTGGAGCAGTTTTCGGCGGTGATGGAAGGATTGAAGGGATAAACCAGAATGATGGATTGTCCAATAGGGGATGGGTGGCAGCAAGGCGTGCAGACGCCTTCACAACTTCATCTTATGAACAATATCCAGACTCACTGATCACAGTAATTGGCCTACAACACGAATTAAGCCGTAATATCCAGCACTTGCCCTGCCTGTGCCTCGACCTGAGCGTAAGCTGCACTGCTGGCCTGCTGGACCCCGCCGGATGGAGTCCGGCCTATTTGGCTTGAATAGTTGCTGGCCGTGCCCGTCGTCCCCACGCTGCCCAACGCCGCCAAAGCATATTGGAACGTGGCGTAGAACTGTTCAGCCGTATTGCTGAGCGGATTGGCAGGCTGTGAGCGAGATGTAGCTCGAACCGCTGTCTGGCCTGCTTTCACGGATACGGCAGTCGTTCTCCCCGTGCCAGACTTTTCCACACGGCTAGGCTTATTTACAGGCATGCCGTACAGCATGGCTGCCACGCCACTTGCGGAGATACTGTTGATGGCCATCGACATGATTGCCCACCTTTCACATCACCGATCCGTATGCTGGTGCTGAAAAGGGCCCTGTTGCTCAAAAAAGCCGTCGCCAGCATCGAATCGTACTAATGAAGCATAGCATATTCCGCAAAGTGCTGGCCTATAACTGCAGAACGAACGCGACCACAAGATATTGTGGGTGGTAGAGCGAAGTGGATACCCAGTTTGCCGGAATTGAACAACGGTCTGAGTTGGAACACCAGCAATCTGTATTCGACTGGCGAGATCAGTATTAGCGGCGTACCGGAGCCTTCGGCATTGGCCCTGCTTGGCGGCGTGTGCTTAGGTCTGCTGGGCTATCGTTGGCGGAGGAGGAGGCAAAAGCGTTCTTTGTTACTAGCTGGGGAAGCGACCCTTTCCGGCCAAGCTGGAACCGATTTGCAGGAGGATGGACCAGACATCTTGTCCATGCCCACTCGATGGACAACATCGGCACGGCGGGCAGCTTGAGCGCAGCAGGTGTGGCTCGGTCGGAGACCGGCCACAACAGGGGAGACCGGCCACAACAGGGGGC
>JBAWVO010000102.1:0-19264 GCA_037147235.1 Planctomycetota bacterium
CCGCCCCCCGCTCGGCGAGTGGGCAAAACACGACAGTTATTTATGCGCCGATCCTAAACTGGGGTTATCGTCGGCATCCGTACTGGAAGGTAGTGCCATGTCTGCTGTCATTGACCGCGATCTGCTGCTTGGAATCCTGACCAATGAACTGGGAATCGTGGACCGCGACCATCTGGTGGCGGCCATGAACACTTGGAAAGACCGTCGCGAAAAGCCGCTGGCCGATGTACTGCTGGAAGCCGGTCGTTTGAATGCAGAACAGCGCGCGTGGTTGCTGCGCGCTGTGGATCGGCAATTACAACGGCACGGCGGCGCACAAGCCGGCCCCAGCTCGCTTTGGGTGCAGAACGCGGTTGACGAGTTGATAAAGGCCGGTGCCAGCCCGGACTTGGCAGCGGGCCTCACCACGCTCGTTCTGCCCTTGCCTAGCCTAAGTGCCGGTGAGAGAGTTGGATCGTCAACGGTCCGAACTGATCGCTACGAGATCCTCCGCCACCACGCCAGCGGTGGCTTGGGCGAAGTTTTCTTGGCCCGGGACAGCGAACTGCACCGTGACGTGGCACTGAAGGAGATTCGGCCGCAATACGCGGACGACGAAGAGCTCCGCGCGCGCTTTGTGCTGGAGGCCGAAATCACTGGCGGCCTGGAGCACCCCAACATCGTGCCGGTGCATGGTTTGGGTAAAGATCAGGACGATCGGCCTTTTTACATTATGCGGTTCATTCGTGGCGAGAGCTTCCAGGAGGCGATCACTCGTTTTCATAGCAAGGAAACCGCGGCCAAGCCGCCGGGCGAGCGAATCTTAATGCTTCGCAAGCTCTTGGGATGCTTCGTCGACGTCTGCAACGCCGCGGCCTACGCGCATAGTCGGGGTGTGATCCACCGCGACCTCAAGCCCGATAACGTGATGCTTGGTCCCTACGGCGAGACGCTGCTGCTGGACTGGGGACTGGCAAAACTCGTGCAGCGCGATCAGCAGGCGGTATCCGCGCAGCAGAAGGCAAGCGAGCTCGCGCCCCAACCGTCCACGCTGCACCCGGCGGCAGCCGGCAGCCCGACTCCCACGCGCGTCGGCTCGATCGTCGGCACGCTCGGCTACATGAGTCCGGAACAGGCCGCCGGCTTAGTCGATCAACTTGGACCAGCCAGCGACATCTACAGCCTGGGCGCGATCCTTTACGCCGTGCTTACCGGGTCCGCCCCGTTCGGAGGCTCAAGCAGCGATCAGGTGCGGCAGCAGATTATCGCGGGCCGTTACAGGTCGCCACGGCAAGTCAATGCGCAAGTTTCGCCCGCCCTGGAGGCCATCTGTCGCAATGCCATGTCGCAGGATCCCTGTCAGCGCTATGCTACCGTGCGGGAGTTGGCCGACGACGTGGAAGCCTGGTTGGCGGACGAACCAGTGCGCGCCTGGCGCGAACCATGGGCAGCACGTACCGGGCGGTGGATCCGCCGCCACCGCACGCTGGTGGGGTCCGGCATGGCCGCCGTGTTGGCAGCGACCGTCAGCCTGACCATCGGCGTGCTGCTCCTGACCGCCGCAAACGAGCGCGAGCACGCCGCCAAAATCCAGGCCGAAAAGCAGCGGCAACAAGCCCGTCAGAACTTCCAAATGGCCCGCGACGCGGTCGACAAGTACCTCACGCGCGTCAGCGACGACCCGCGACTGAAGGCGCACGACTTGGAACGCTTGCGCCGCGATCTGCTGGAAACGGCACGCGATTTCTACGAGCAATTCATTCGCCAGCAGTCCGACGACCCGGACTTGCGCGCGGCCTGGGCCTGGGCCCATTTCCGCTTGGCGTCGATCATGGCGGAGATTGGGTCGAAGCAGCGGGCGGCGGAATTGCTGCAACAGGCCCTGGGGACGTTTGCCGCGCTCGCCCGGGAACATTCGGAACGCGCCGATTACCGCTACGGCGAGCTTCAGACCCAATTGAATTTGGCCCGCGTGTTCTCCGAGATCACCCTTCCGCAGCAAGCCGCGGCGGCTTTGGCCTCGGCCCGCGAGCTGGCCGACGCGTTGCTAGCGCGCAACCCGCAAGATGCCGCCTACCGCGCGGCACTGGCGGCGGTATACAGCACCGCTGCGCGGCTGTGTATCGAGCGCAAGGACTACGGCCAGGCGGAAACCGAGTATCGCGCCGCGATCGACCTCCGCGTGAAGTTGCTCAAAGAGTCGCCCGCCGCGGCAGAGCAGCAAAGCCTCTTGGCCAGGGATGAAACGGGCCTGGCGATCCTTTACCGCCGGCAAAACCGCCGCGACGAGGCCACCAAGCTCCTGTTCTCCGCCGCCGACCGCCATTCGCGCCTGGTGGACGCGGATCGCGACGTGCCCGAGTATCTCATGGATCTAGCCAACGCCTGCGATAACCTGGCGACTTTTTATGGCGATGTGGCCGGGAATCCCCAACAGATCGAGGCCGCCTACCAACACGCCCTCGCCGTGCGCCGCCAGCTACTGCGAGCGCATCCAGAGGTGGCGCAATACCAGGCCGGCGTGGCGGGCAGTCATTTCAGCCTCGCGGCCTTGTACTGTCGCACCGGCCAGTTCAAGAAGGGGGAGCAGGCGTACTTGATCGCGCGGCAGATGTTTGAGCAGTTGGCGGACGAGCATCCCGACGTGCCCGATTATCGCGACACGTTGGGAGCAGTGATGAACAACCAGGCGCTCCTCTACCGCGCCCAGGACCGGCACGAGGAAGCGATTGCCGCGCTGAAGTCGGCCATCGATATCCGCCAGAAGTTGACCCGCGAGTCGCCCGACAGCCGGCACTACTTGCAGCGTCTGGGCTCCTCGTGCGTGAACCTAGGCGACACGCTCGGCGCAAAGAACCGAACCGAGGAAGCCGACGCCGCTTACCGGCAAGCGGCGGGCGTCTACGAAAAGCTGACAGCCAAGTTTAGTCGAGACATGGACGCGGTGCTCGAACTGGGCTCGCTCTACTGCAAAATGGGTCAAATCGCCCTAGAGCAAGGGAAGCCCCAGAACGCCCTGGTGCCGGTCGAGAAGGCCCAGAAGCTCATCCAGTCGCGATCCTCCACCGAACGGAAGCTGCCGGGTGCGAAGGCAGTCTTGCTCTCCGCACTCTGGTGCCAGGCCGGGGCGTGCGCCGCGAGCGGCGATTACGCGGGTGCTGCCGCCGCGGCCGGGGAACTGGCGCCGTCTTGTAAGAAACAAGGTGCGGCACTGTACCGTCTGGCTGCGGTTTGGGCCATGGCTTCGACCGCGGCAGGCAAGGATGCGAAGCTCAGTCCGACCACGGGATCGCGGCTGGCGGAACAATACGCGGCCGCCGCCGTCGCAGCACTCGCAGACTGCCGCGACACCAGCTTCTTTAAGGACGCAGGCCAGGCGAAACTCCTCCTTGAGGATTCCAAGTTGGAAGGGCTCCGAGGCCGGGAGGATTTCAAACGACTCTTGGCGCGGCCACCCGCGCCCTAGCCGACCTGAAAGCGATTGCGCCGTGGCACTTAGTACCGGCGCAGAAATAACTGTCGTGTTTTGCCCACTCGCCGAGCGAGGGCAGACGGCACACGGAGTGTGCCTGCTACTTTTCTTGCGACAGTTATTTCTGCGCCGGTCCTTAATCGGGCGGAACCCGGTCGCAACACCTCACTCTCGCTCCTTCCAATCCTCCGGTAAGAGGTCTCGCACCAGGTCGATCAACCCCAAGTCCGCCAATTCCTCTTCGATCTTCTCCGGCGAGGGTTCCTGCATCGTACCGGCCAGTTCGCTGATGAGCAGATCGACAAACTGCAAGCGGGCGCGGCGGAGTTTTTGTCTCAGGGCATCGGCGCGGAGCGGCTTGCCGGTTTTCTCTGCAAACTTCTGGGCAAGCTCTTCCGAAGTGTCGTCGGGAAACTCTGCTCGGAGCTTCAGCAGGGTGTAAGCCAACGTGTCGGGCTGGCGGCGCTGCTGCTGCTGCATGGCATTCCAGACAAGATCCAGCACGCTAGTTCGCCACTCGGTTGTCCAGGCGAGGTCTTCCGCCGGATCGTCGCCGCCCTCGAGTCCTCCGACGTCGAACTCGACACTCCGCCGCTGCTTTTGCCGCCGCCAGAAACTGCGGATGGTGTTGCGAATTGCGGTCTTGAGGAAATCCCGGAATCGGCCGCGCGCCGGATCCGCGCCCGCAAAACCGCCCGACAGGAGTCGCGTGAGGATGTCTTGGGTCAGGTCGTCCGCGTCGGAGTCCCTGCGAACAATCCCACCCACGTAGCGACGCAGGGCAGGACGGTAGCGAAGTACCAAGGCGTTCCGCGCCTCGACGGAACTGGCCAACGAACCCTCGTGTGCCCGGCGCAACATGGTCCAGCGCGTTGAAATCGCTTCCAGCCGTTCAGGATCATGGGCCGACATGGCGTTGCCTCTTCGGATGTCCAACCCAACAATGCATCGGCTGATCTTCCCAACCAAGTCCGGTCATTTTACGCATGCTAAGGCTTTCGAGACGGGGTGGAATGCTCGTTCCGGCGGTAAATGTCACAAATCGTTACGCCATTTGTACAGGAAGAGGAACGCCACCGCAAGCCACCATGGAGAGTCAATTGGCACCAAGTATCTTGGCGGAGAGCCGGAATTTGGGATCTCGGTATCCCAACGGGATTCTGTCCGCTAGAGGACATAACGCCTTTGGCGTAAGGGAGGTGGGGACAGGTTTCCCAGGGTAAAAACGACAACTACGATCAAGGCCCGGGTTGGTTTGTGCTGCCCCTGACGATTTTGTGGCGTTCCCGCTTCAACTTGTCGCTTGAAATCTCGTTAAAGTCTTGTTTTTTGTTCGCGTAATTGGTATGGACCGGTTATCATGGAACAAGGTAAGTAGTCGTCCAAAAACAACTTGTGGTGCGGGTGTCTCGCCTGCACGTGCAGCCGGGACGGCCGCACCACAAAGTGCTGGACAGGTGCTAAGAGGCGCAAATTCCGGAGTAAAAAACGTGGCGTTTTGGATTTTCATCGTCGTGGTTGCACTTTACGCGGCAGCGACCGGGTATACGGATCTGCGGATGCGGCGTATTCCCAACTATCTGACCGTCCCCATGGCAATTACCGGTTTGGTCTGTTCATTGCTTCCCTTGCCGGGGTATCCTACGACGCTCCTAGACTGCCTGCTCGGCTTCGCCCTCGGTTTTACGATTTTCTTTATCCCATTTTTGCTGGGAGGCGGTGGGTCGGGAGACCTCAAGCTGGTTGCGGCACTTGGTGCATGGCTAGGGTGGATTCATTTGTTAATCGGTTTGGCATTTGCCTTGATTTTCGCCCTGGTGGTAGCCTTCGTGGTCTGGACAACCAGTTTCTCGGCCGGCAGCGGCAAAGCCAAAGCCAAAAAGATTCAAAAACCGGTCGATCGTGACAAGAATATAAAAACCAAGTTTCGCCGCAAAAGGGCCGTGCGGTTTGCAATTCCCATGGCCCTAGGCACCTGGTGCGTTCTGGGATTGATGATCTTGAAACATTTTACGCCGGAATGAATTCCGTCCACCCGAAAAACGGAGCCAACGGAATGAATTCCGTTTTACGGAGCCAATGGAATGAATTCTGTTTTACTGACTGCGGTATTTGTAGCGACACCCGGGTGCCTTTTGCATGGAATCGTTTAGGAAGGCCGAATTAAGATAGGGAATCCTCTTATTAATTGCTTGCTAAAATGGGATAGGTGCGTAATAATGAATAGAAAGAGGAGGGGGGTTCTAACCATGGAATTGATGTTAGTCCTTCCGATTCTTTTGATTGTCCTGCTGGTTCTCGTGGAGATTGGAACCTACCTGCTTGCCGCTCAGGCAATCCAAGGAGCGGCCATGGCGGGTGCTCGGGAGGCGACGTTGCCCGGTGCGACCGACGATCGTGTGAGGTCGGCGGTCGTGGGGGCGTTGGCCGGCTGGTCCTATGCAAAAAAACTGGGGCCCGATGATATTCAGATGGTTGATTCGCCCCTTGAGGGTAGTGTAAGTGTTGCGGTATCGGTGGATGCGGCCCAAGCGGCTGTGAATCCACTGGCCATGGTGCCCGGGCTTGATCTGAGAGGAAAGAAGATTACCGCCATGTTCGTGATGCGTAAAGAGTGATGGGCTATCCGGAAAACCTACCTCTAGTTTCTCGACTTTCTTGGACAGCCTCCAAAAAAATCCGTTAAAGTGGGTCGCCAATGAGGTCCATTAGACCGCAAACCGTCACGCTCGCCGTCTTGGCCATCTTGTTTGGCCTAGGTGCCGCCTGGGCGGCAAAGCAAATCCTGCTTGCCAAGCAGCCGCCGCCTGAGCCGGTCGCTGAGGCACCGCCGCCTCCGATGGCTACCCTGTTGGTTGTGCAAAGCAATTTGGTTGCCGATGCGCGAATCCGCGAACAAGACGTGGGGCAGGTAGCAGATTCGTTGGAGAAGCTGAATAAGAAGAATGTTCCGCTGGATAAGGTATTCAAATCCAAGCAGCAGGCCGTTGGCCGGATTCTCAAAAAATCGAAGCCTGCCGGTTCGTGGTTGACCGAAGAGGATTTTTACGAATTGGGCAAAGGACCGCAACTCAAGCTCAAAGAGGGGCATCGCGCGATCACGCTGCGGGTCGACGATCCGGCCATTTCCAGCAGCATCATCCGTACAGGCTGCCTGGTTGACGTGATCCTGACGACCGAAAATCCCGATGACTCCACCAAGCTGACGCGACGGCTGGTGTCCGGAGTTGAAGTACTCAGCCCGCCGGTTAGCGATGGCGGAGTGCCAAACTCGGTGACCTCGGTTTCGGGGAAGAGCTACCTCGTACTGTCGGCAACGCCGGAGCAGGCAAATCGCTTGGCCCTGGCCCAGCAGATGGCTGGAACGATCAGCGTGACGCTTTGCGCGGTGCCCGACAGCAGTGACGGAAGCCGCATGGATTCCAAAACGGTGGATGCCCTGCTCAGTCACGGCGATTACCAACTTGGCGAGCGCGATTTGCTCAACTTGCCGCCGCATCCCGCACCGCCGCCACCGCCGGAGCGCACCATCGTCGAGCAGATCCGCGGGAACAAGATCGATTATGTGATTTTCACGGAAGATAATGTGCGGCTTTCCCAGGAGGAAGCGCGGCAAAACTCCTTGCCGACCGGTACCGCCAGTGCGGCAGCTCCGGCCTCGGGCAAAAAGTGCAAAACGTGCGGCAAGGGGAATGGGAAGGGAAAGGGTGGTGAATCGACCCCCAGTCCGACCCCCGCACCCCGCGGTTTCCGCGATACGCCGCCCCCCGAACCGCCGAGAGCGATTTAGTTTCCGTTGCAAGGAGATAGGTATTGTGCCGCGTTGCCGCCGTCGATTTTATGTTCGCCGCGCCTCCGTGACGGTTCTGGCCACGCTTTTGATCGTCGTTGGGGTGCTGCTGACGATTTTGGTGGTCGACGCCTCGTATCTCGTTGCCGTGAATCGCGGCATGCAGGACGTTTCCAGCATCATGGCCCTGGCCGGTGCCCCCGAGTTGCTCGATCCGAACCTTTTGCGGGATGCGGCGGGTCTGTCGGTGCCCAACCAAGCGGCAGCTCGAACCGCAGCCACCACCGTGGCCGACACCTATCGCCAGTACAATAACCGTGTCCTTCCCTCCTTGCAACGTGTCGACGCCGGCGACGTCGTCGTGCAAACGGGTTTTGTCGACGATGTGACGGTGCCCAAGTTGGAGCTCTCGTCGACCGAGCCGGACAACACCGTGTTCGTTTATGCGGCCCGCACCACCGGCGGCACCCATCCGGTGACCTATCCGGTCGATTTGGCGGGTACGAAGCGCATGATCGAGATTCGCGGCGGGGCCTATGCGACGCTCGACAACCTTGTCGTCGGCTTCCGGCCCGAGACCGCAATGGCCGCCCCGCTCATGCCTATGGGGATTCTCAGCATGGCGTGGACAGGCGAGCGGACGGCCGACAGCAACGGCAATGGCATCAACGAAATGGTCATTCGCTTGCAATCGGCTCATCCTCCGAGTGCTTCCTCCTATCCACCGCAACCCAATGGGGCACTGTTGTTTTACGGCGGCAGCATCACTCCAGAGGTGTTATCGCAGACGTTGCCGCGGCAGGTTGCCCAGGGACTTTTCCCCGCGGACCTGTCTTCCAGCGGATCGTTTGGGCCGGCAACTTCGGGTCTGCTCGCGCCGGTATTGGGCACATCCCTGGGCGATGGCGGCGATCCGGGTACGACGGCCATCGTGGCTGCATTTGCCGGCACGATCGGGCAGAAGCGGGTCTTTCCACTCGTGCAAGGGATGACCGGCGTGGGGACCGACGGCACAGGCATCGCCCAGGTTGAAGGCTTTGTTGCCTGCACGGTCCTGGGAGCCGAGGTGGTCGATAACCGCCTCACGGTCCGCGTCGAGCCATGCTACCTGATCCATCACACGGCCTGGACCGTGCCATCGGCGGCTGTCGATACCCCGGTTGGTTTACAGCGGAACTTATATATTTATAAACTGCGATTGTCGCGATAGAAAATTTCGTATTTGAACTGGAGGATGTTTGCATGAGGGCAGTCGTGGCGGGTGGAGAAATTCAACGGATCAACGAAGCGCGTCGGATCTTGCTCAGCGAAGGCTTGACTTGCGAGGCGGAGGACGTCGTCGGCTACGACTGGCTTCAGGATAGTCTGGCGGCGGTAAGTCCGGACGTCGTGCTGGTCTATTGCCACGGTGAGGGGCGCGAGGGCTTGGTGGCGATTCGTACGGCCCACCAACTCGTGGCTGGCTCGGTGCTGGCGGTCGGTGAGCCCGACGTCGCTCTGACGCGAGAAGCCCTACGTGCCGGGGCGAGGGAATATCTTGATATCAACAACCTTCGCCATGACTTGGCCGCAGCCCTGGCGACGATCGAAACGGCTCGTCCAGGCACCAGTAAACGGGGCCAGATCGTCACCGTCTTCTCTCCGGTTGCCGGGATCGGGGTGAGTACGATTGCCCTGAATCTTGCCGTGTCGCTGGCCAAGCTCCCTCCGCAGGCGAACGCAGGCAGGATGCCTACGCCACAGGACGCAGGCAAACAGGATGCAGACAAGATGCCTACGTTACGGGACGCGGGCGGGATGCCGTTGCAGGAGGAAGGCGTCGTGGCCTTGGTCGACATTACGCCGCCGCCGAGCGATCTCTCCTTGCTCCTGGACATGGATCCCAAGCATACGCTGGCCGATGTTCTTCGCCATCACGATCGGCTGGACCGCCGCCTCCTGGCCGGTGCCATGACGGCGCACCCGTCGGGCCTGCATGTGCTGCCGCAGGCCGGTTTCACGGACGATCTCCGCGTGCCGGAATTCAACCTGAGCCACGCCGTCATCCGGCAGATGTTTGTCCTGTTGCGCACCAGCTACGCGTTTATTGTGGTTGATCTGGGCCACGCCTTTTCCGAGGCCCAGATTGAGGCATTCCGGCTCTCCAACGTCGTGTTGCTGCCGGTCGTGGCCGACGTGCCGGGGCTGCGGCGCGTTCGCTGGATCCTCGATACGGCCGAATCGCGCGGCATCCGCCGCGACCGCTTCCAAATCGTGCTGAACCGTTACGGCGGCAAAAACCAGGTGGCAAAAACCAAGGTCGAAGATGCCTTGCACACCTCAATCCTGACGACGATCGCCGACCATGGACCCCTGCTGACCGCCGCGCGCAACGAAGGCGTGCCCGCGGTCGAGTTATCCGGCAAGGTTGCCGCGGTATTCAATTCGTTGGCGAAAACCATCCAGCGCAACTTGGCGGGAGTATCCGCATGAACCTGCCCTACCCCCAAGAGCACAGCGACTTGCCCGCCGGCAGTCAGGCATTGTCTTCCGGCGCGGAAGGTTTCGAGGGCCGGTTCCAGAAGCTGAAGACGCAGATTCACCGCGAGTTGCTCGATTCGATCGATTTGTCGCGGATCGGCACGATGGGCGATCTCCAGTTGCGGCGGCATGTGACCAGCCTTTCACAGCATATTTTTCGTAACCGTCCGCAACTCCTCTCAAAGATCGACGAAGAGCGGTTGATCGATGAGTTGATTGCTGAATCGTTCGGCCTCGGCCCGCTGGAACCTTATATGCAGGATCCGGAAGTGGCCGATATTCTCGTCAATGGGCCGCACGAGGTTTATGTCGAGCGGAATGGGCGATTGTACGAGACCAACACCGTTTTTGCCGACGACGAGCACCTGATGCAGATCATCCAGCGCGTGGTCAGCCGCGTTGGTCGGCGGATCGACAGTCAGTCGCCGATGGTCGATGCCCGCTTGGCAGACGGTTCTCGCATTAACGCCGTGATTCCGCCGCTTGCGCTCAACGGTCCCACGCTCTCCATTCGGCGATTTGGCCGCAACCCGCTGCAAATCGAGCAGTTGCAGGCCTACGGTTCGATCTGTCCGGAGATGGTGGCTGTACTCCGGGCGGTCATTGAGGGGCGGATCAACCTCATGATCAGCGGCGGCACCGGCTCCGGCAAGACGACGATGCTCAATGCCCTCTCGCCGTTCATTCCGGCCGACGAGCGATTGGTGACGATCGAGGACTCGGCCGAATTGCAGCTTCGCCGCAAGCATGTGGTGCGGATGGAAGCACGCATCCCCACCTCGGAAGGCATGGGCGCGGTGACGGCCCGCGATCTTGTGCGCAACGCCTTGCGCATGCGGCCTGATCGTATTATCCTTGGCGAAGTCCGCAGCGGCGAGGCCCTCGACATGCTCCAGGCGATGAACACCGGCCATGAAGGATCGCTGACGACGATCCACGCCAACGACGCCCGCGATGCCCTGTCGCGCTTGGAAGTCATGGTGGCCATGGCCGGGTTCGATCTGCCGATCAGCGTGGTGCGTCGCTACATTGCCTCGGCAATCAACGTCATCGTTCACCTCTCCCGCCTCAAGGGCGGCGTGCGGCGAGTGATGCGGATCGTGGAAATTGTCGATCTGGAAAACAACGAATATCAGCTTCGCGAGTTGTTCCGCTTTCAGCAAGCCGGATTGGACGCCCAGGGGCGAGCGACGGGGTGTTTCCATGTGTCGGGGAATGCGCCGGCCTTTTCGGATCGGCTGCGCGAACGTGGCATTGCCTTGGATGATGAGCTGTTTCGCGCTCGGGTGTTGGAGTGGAGCGGGGAGCGTGGAGCGGGGGGCGTGGAGCGGGGGGCGATGCCTACGCGACAGGAGGATTGCTTGTGAATCCGTACCTTCCGATTCTGCTCATCGTAGCCGCGTTTTCGGCGGGCATCCTCGCGGTTCTGGCCGTGGGCATGATCGTGCTTGGCCGCCGCTCGACGGCGGAGAAAATTGAGCGGCGGATCGGTTTGGAAGATGCCACGGCTGGCGAGGCTCCGGCGGAGATTCTTGCTCGAGACGCCGACGGATGGTTCGATCGCTACTTTTATCAGCTCCTCGCCGAATCGGGCCTTTCCATTTCGCCGTTGGCCGTCTTGATGCTCATGGTCGGCGTGGCTGCGGTAGTCGGTGGGATTGCCTTGGTGTGGACCGAGAGCATGGGGGGAGTCGTCGCCGCGGCCCTGGTCGGATTTTGGCCGCCGCTCCTCTGGATCCGTTGGGTCCGTGGCCGCCGCATCCGTGCCATGGAAAATCTCATGCCCGGAGTGCTCGATCAACTGGCCGACTGCCTGCATAGCGGCCAAACCTTGGAGCAGGCGGCCGAATCGGTCTCGCTTCAAGCGGCTTCACCTTTGAAAGAGGAATTCGGTCACTGCCTACAGTTATTGAAGATGGGGCAGTCGCCCGTTGCCGTGATGGACCGCCTGTCGCGGCGTATTCCGCTGCCGGAGTTTCGCCTCTTTGCCACGGCCGTCTTGGTGCATCGACAAACCGGCGGCAACCTCTCGCAACTGACCTCGCGGTTGGCTGTTTCCGCTCGCGATCGTCAGGAATGGCGGCGGCATTTGGGGGCACAAACCGTTGCGGGCCGCTATTCGGCCCTCGGGCTCGTTGCTTGCGGTATCATCGGGTTGGGGGTACTCAGCGCAAGCCACCCGGAGTATACCGGGTTCTTTTTGACGCATCCCCGGGGACCAACTTTCCTGGCGGTTGCGGTCGTGCTGGTGATCATCGGCACGATCTGGATATCTCGAGTGATTCGGATTGATTATTGACATGAAACGCCACCGTTTGAGTTATTGAGGAGGGCATCATGCCTACTGCTATCCCACAAGTTCAGAACGTGCTTGGCCTGTATGACTCGCTGGTGCTGGCGTTGATCTTCGCCTTCGTGGCCCTGGCGTTCTATCTGCTGGGTCGCTACCTCACGGGTCGGCCGCTACGGGAAGATGCCCGACTGAAGCAGATCTCGCACGATTCCCCCTATAACGGCGAGCCGGAAGCGGGAGTCTTCGGCAGTTGGGCACCGGCCTTGGCGGCGCAGCTCCCGGAATCCCAGGCCGAACAAAAGGAATTCCGCCAGATGCTCCGGCAAGCGGGTATCTACCATCCGCGTGCCTCGGAAACGATTTATGCCCTCCGCTTTGTCTTGTTGGTGGCGCCGTTGATCGTTGCCGGTATTCTGGCGGTGCTTGTGGACGGCAAGTACACGACACCGATCTTGGTGACGGGCGTGATCGTTGCGGCAATCCTGATGGTCATGCCGCGATTGTATGTCTACTTTCGCCGCCGCCGGCAGATGCAGAAGATTCGCGATGGATTGGCCGACGTGATCGATATGCTGGGGATGTGCGTCAGCGGTGGCCTGCCCCTGAGCGACGGCCTGGAGCAGGTGGCACGGCGAATGACGGCCTATCCCGAATGTGCGAATGAGCTTCTGCTGCTGAAGCGGCAGGCTGAATTGGGCGGCATCAAGCATGCCCTGGAGGATTTCACTCAGCGTGTGGACCTGCCTGAAGCATCGCAGTTGGCCAGTCTATTGCTGCGCAATACCAGTTTAGGCACGGAGCTGGTCGGCTCGCTCACGCTTCAGGCCGATCACCTACGATTGGCCCGGCGGCAAGCGGCCTTGACCGAGGCAAACAAGACGCCGGTCAAGCTGATCTTCCCCATCATGTTCTGTTTTGCTCCCGCAGTACTCCTTTTGTTGACCGCACCGGCCATCATGCAGTTGCAGGACTATCTTCGAGGCAGCACGAGTTCCGATACGATTAAGAATGTTATTTCTAATCAGCAACTCATGCCTAAGAAGTTCGTTTCGCCCGTGGGTGGATCGAAATAAAGGTTTGACTCGTCACGTACGATACGGCTTCTTGGCTTCATACAATTTGATGCGGGCGCGGATCTCCGCAGCGGCCTTATCTTTACCTCGGGTGACCGCTATATTTAGGGCACGGTCGGCGACAGCGAGGGCATCGGTAAAGCGACCATCCGCGGCGTATGCCGCAGCCAAGACATCCCAGTCGCTGTCGTCGGGGGAGGGAATCACCCGGCAAATATGTTCGGCCAGGGCCACGGCCCGAACGGGGTCGCCACCTCCGTTCGGAGCGGTCGTGGCCAGCACCCACGCGAGGTTCTCTTGCACCACGACGGCGTTGGGATTTAACTCCAAGGCGATTTCAAGATGCCCAATCGCTTCGCGCCAACGGCATTGGCCGGCAAGTAGCTTGGCAAGCTCGTTGTGAGACAGGGGGAAATCCGGCTCAAGATCCACTGCCCTTTGGGTGTAGGTGATGGCTTCTTTCACCTTTCCTTCCCTTGCTAACTCCATGCCGCGGTTGTAGTACGCCGTCGCGAAATCCGGCTGAATCTCGATGGCTCGGTCGAACATTGCACGGGCCTCTTCGCATTGGCCGTCTTCGGCCAGTGCTACGGCCAGATTGTTCAGTGCGAGGGCGTTCGCCGGCGTGCATGAAAGGGACCGGATCCAAAGTGTACGGGTATCGCGCCAGAAAGTGGTCTGCTGCCATGCCGCTACCAGCGACAGGCTCAAAATCAACGTCGCCACCGTGGCGACGGCCATTCGTATCGGCGGCCAGCGCAGCACCGCGCTCCGTACCGTCCAGGCTAGGGCGATGTAAATGCCGATCAGGGGGAGGTAGGTATAACGATCCGCCATGGCCTGGCGGCCGACCTGTAGGATGCCGATGACCGGAACGAGCATGCCGACATACCAGAGCCAGCCGACCAGCAGATAAGGGTATCTTCGTCTCAGGTATACGACGGCAAACGAGATTCCTGCCAACAGAACTACCGCGCCGATTAAGGCAGGCAACGAGGCCAATTTCCCGAAGTTCGGGTAAAAAACCGCCAGGTTTTGGGGCCAGACGGCCAGCTTCAGATAGGCTGCGTAAGAGACGACGGCGTTGGGCAGGCGGAATGCGAGCGGCAACCGGTCAAACGACATGATCGCTTTCTTCTGGGCCAGGATCGTTATCGCGCATGAAGCGGCCGAGAGGACCAGCCAGGGCATTTTCTCCATCAAGAGGGGAACGATTGGCGGCAGACGGTTCTGAGATTCGTCCTCGCCCGGCTCGTCGTCAGCCTGGCTCTGGGTTTTGCGGAATCGACCGAGTGGCCAGTAGTCCAAGAGCAATGCCACGAACGGAAGCGTCACCAGCATCGGCTTGGCCATCAGCCCGAGGATAAACAAGAACGTCGCAAGAACATAGCGGCCCAAGGGCTGACCGCGACGGACATAGCTTTCGTACGCCAGGAGCGTGAGAAAGAAGAATAGCCCGCCGAGAATATCTTTCCGCTCCGCCACCCAGGCTACCGATTCCACGCGCAGCGGATGGATGGCGAACATCGCTGCGACAAAGGCACTGGCCCAGAATGTGTTGCTCAGTCGCCGCAACAATACCAAGAGCAGACAGGCCGAGATACCGTGCAGCACGAAATTCGTCGCGTGGTGCCATCCTGCGTCAAGGCCGAAGCACTGACAGTCCAGTATATGGGAGATCCACGTTAGCGGATGCCAATTCGACGCATGCGTGTGCGCGAATGCCCACCACACGCCGCGGAAAGTCAGGCCGCGGGCAACAAACGGATTCTCGTAAACGTAGTCGTTGTCGTCGAACCCGACGAACTTGAAGTGGGTTGTCTGCCCGAAAACGGCATAAACGCCGAGCAGGATCATGCCGCCGACGAGAAGATTCTTGCCGAGGCTGGAGGATGACGAGGTTGGCATGGACTGTTTCAAGATCGAGAAATATTATCGTTCGGCCCGGTGGAACAACTGCCGTCGAACCTCGGCGAGCCACGCCGCGGAAGGAAGCCCATAGGGGCGGAACTTCTCCATCTGGCCGTGACCGCCATCGTAGAAGATGGCCCGATGCACGCCCAGCCGTGCCGCGTCGGGTGAGTCCATCAGGCTGCTGCTGTCGGTTGCGTTCATCTGGAACAAGACCCGCAGGTCGAAGTCGCGGAGGCTCTGCCGATCCAGCAATCGGTTGACCGTGGCGTAGGAATCGCACCAGGCGATGGTGTGAATCCCGCAGGCGGGGCCGTCGCGGAGGATCGTGCAGAACATCTTTCCGGGCGTGGCCGGTTTGTCATCCTCGCGACCGAAGGAAAAATCATCCTCTTTGCGAAAATCCCGAAACCGCCCCAGATTGTAAATCAGAAAGTAGATGGATGGCAAGCCGTCTTGGCCTTCCTGCTGACGGTGGACCAGTTCCACGAAAAGCTCGCGGAGAACCTCCGGGGCCTCGCGCAGGCCGCCGACCGTGGCGTCGTGGGGCAACACATCCACCACCCGTTGCCAGTAGCCGGCCTCCGGGGCCTCGGGCCGCGTGCCGTCAAGAATGCGAAACCGCACGCGTAGGTCGGGCTTTCCAGCCTGACCTGTATCTCCGATGTCAGGCTGGAAAGCCTGACGTACGTAGGCATGTTGCGCGGCTAGACCGATCAATCCTGTGGCCATCACGCCGAGGCTGGCTTCCTCGCGATGTCCGGCCAAGAGCAGGTTGCTGCCTGCCTGCCGGGCGAAGACCGCAGCCGTCGGCCCCTTGATGGCCACGGCGGAGCCGAGCCAGAAATGCGGTTCCGTACACGATTCAGGCCAGACGGCGGCAGCCAAGCTGGCTTGCAACTCGGAGTTTTCGCCCTGATCGGCGGGAACATTGCCCTCAAAGACAATCGGCGGCGGCCGGCGAAGATTCCGGCGGCCGCTGAACTCGGTCAGGCGACGGAGGTATTCATCGCGTTCGTCGTCCGAGAGCCAGACGATCTGGAAAGGATGATTTCCTTCAAAAAGGCCGTTGGCGTCGTTGTAGATCGCTTCGCCCGGCCGAGTGAGCAGGCGGGCGGCCGTGTTGTCTTCACTGAGGATCAGGTGGGCGTCGGCCTCGCTGCACTGCAAGGCAATTCGCACCGCCATCTGGCCGATGGTACTGCGGGCCAGCGAATAGGCCCCGCCCAGCGTTTGCGAACCCAGCAGCACGTGGATGCCAAAAGCACGGCCTTGCCGCACGAGGCGATCCAAAAGCAATGCAGATTCTTGCGCGATGCGATCATCCTCGACGAACAGTTCCTGAAACTCGTCGATCATCAGCAGGACGCGGGCCAGCTTCTCATCGGGCTGGGTATTGCGGAACCCCTTGAGGTCCTGCACGCCCAGCCGCCGAAACTGATCGCCGCGAGATCGCAGCTCGGCGTCGAGCCGTTGCAATACGCTCAAGCCGAACTCCCGTTCGCTCTCGATGGCGATCACTCGGGCGTGCGGCAACAGATACCGCGCATAGGCCTTGAATTCCACGCCCTTCTTGAAGTCGACGAGGTAGAGCTCGATCTCGTCGGGACTATAGCGGAGGGCCACGTTGGTGATCAGCACATGCAACAGCGTTGACTTGCCGGAGCCTGTCTTGCCGGAAATGAGTACATGCTGTGATGTGCCGCGGCCTAGGTCGAGGTTCTGGAGTTTCATTGCGCCGGCACGACCGAGGGGGACGTCGATGCCGCTGCGGCTGTCGTAGGTCCACCAGGCATCTTCGGTGGGAATGACGCAGTGGAAAGGCACCTCGACGCGGCCGGCGTCGCGGACCGCGTGGCCCACGGCTCGCACGATCTCGGTGAACCGCTCGGGCGGCGGTGGGGCGTCGAGCGTCACGGGGGTGGTGCCATATTCAGGATGCTTCCAGACAAACTGCCCCTTCTCCGAACGCAGAAGCAAAGCCCCCGAGTCGAGATCGGACACGCGCACATTATGCGGCGTTGCGAGCGTGGAATCGACGCCCAGCAAGACGAACACGCCGCAACGGGCCCCGCTGGCCACGATGCTTTTCAGTCGCTGCACGGCCGTCTCGGTGAAGTTTGCCGGAAAGTTAGCAATCACCAGGACACGGTAAGGCTCGGCCATCTCGCCGGCGAAGGCGTTGTATTCCAAGATCGAATCGAACTCATTGCGAAGATAGACCTGGATCACGTTCTCCATGTGCTGCGTCAGGTCGGCGAGTCGTTGTTCGATGTGATCGGAGTCGGTCCAGATACGGCTAGAAACGAGTTGTTCGTCGAAGTCGGCCAGATGCATGAAGGCGGAAAAATTCTCGCCCAAGCCAACGGGGTCGAAGATTGTAAAGCGGATCTTGCCGGGTGGGATCGAGGTCAGTAGCCGCAGCATCGAAGCCTGGATCGACTCAATCGCCTTGGGCCGCCCGGCCTCACCTGCCTTCAGCAAGAGAAGCGAGTGATCGGGCAGGGGCAAAAGCAGAGGCAGGATAAACTCCGTGGCCGGCAGCTTCAGGCGCGGGTCTTCGGGAATGCCGCCATGGATCTTGGATAATTGTACGTTGATTTGCCCGAAGCGGATGGCTGCCGGCATTTCGGAGGGGGGCGTCCACGACGGCGCATCGGCCGCATGCCAGTCAGGAAACAACCGCTCGCAGTTCTTGCGGATGGATTCCACTGCTTCGACAAAGCGAGCGACGCCGGCGTTCCATCGCTGGGCCATCTCGTTCCACTGGTACTCATGCTGGGCCTTGCTGGCGGCGAGGGCCCGCTGGCAGGTCTCGCGCAAAGCGGCCGACTGGGCCAGGTGGCGGCTTTCCACTTCGCTCAGCAGCGGAGGATATTTTGCATCGGCTTGCTGCAATGCCTGATCGCGGGCGGACTGAATCGCGGCCAGCCGTGGCGGGTAGTTGGCCTCGATCTCCGCAGTCTGACGCTCCCGCTGTGAAAGGCTCGCTCCCATCGCGGTGAAGAGCTTTTCGTTGGCTCGGCCGATTTCGGCCACTTGGCGGGAATCGATGGCGGCTAACAATCGCTGGCAGTCGCCTTTGGCCATCTCCAACGTGGAACTACGATCCAGGCCCGCCTCGAGCATCGTCCGCCGCAGGGCCAGGTAATAATCGGCACACCGCCGCCGTGCCAAAAGATAGACCGGCACACCGACGGAAACGAAGAGGAAGAAACTTGTCGCGGCACTGGTCATGACCCAGCGGTCGTAGTTACCCCATCCCAATAAGGCACCGGCCGGCACGGTCATGACGCCCCAAAGCAACAGAGCAATACCCATCGGCCGCAAACCTTGAACGAGTCGCGGCATGAACTGGCTGGCCAGGGCATGATATTGGGTCCGGGCCATATCCAAGGCATGGCAGAAACGGCGCACGGGGTGCCGCTCCAGCAACATGCTGACCGGCTGCGGATCGACGAAGTCGCGCCACTGTCCCCAGCGGTTCAGAAGCGAGACGGCCTGGTGATGGATTGTTTGCAGCTCCTGCCAGCGCGATTCCAACTGGGCCTGGATCTCTTTCAACTGCACCCCCGAACCGCCTTTGGCCGCTTCGGCAATGGTGCTTGCATCCCATTGGGCGTTCTGCATTTCTTGTTCGGCCGCGACCTTCTCGTCCTCGAATCGCTCGGCGATGTCCTGCCGTGCCTCTTCATATTGCCGCAGCACCGTGGCGTGTTCGGTCTCGAATCGCTCGATGGCCGTGTTACGCAACGCGGCATCCTCCGCCTCGGCAGCCGCTTTCTCCTCTCGATAGCGGGTGGTCAGTGCTTCCTGGGCCTCCTGATAAGCCTTTTCGGCCGATTCCGTGCGTTCTTGAAAGTCGGCCGCGATGGCCTCCTCTGCCGGCACTCGCTCGGCCGCGAGGCGACACAAGTCGGCAAGAATCTGCTGCGGTCCGTCTGGTGAGAAAGGCTCGGTCATCATGCGGTCTCAGGAATTTTCATCGTGACACTGTCTTTCGGCTGTATTCAGCACCTCGGACAGTCGGTGGATGGCGTCAACCATCGCCTTCAATCGCGGCTCAATCGGATCCAGGTAGGTTTCCACGAATCGGGTGTAGGCTTCGTCGGACCAGGCATCGCCGATCTCGGCCGCCTTGGTTTGCAGCACCTTCAAAGTTAATTCTAGCTTGGCCGCTCCCCCCGTCAGATCCCAAAGTCTCATGGAGTACCCCCTTCCTGTTC
>JBAWVO010000103.1:0-19224 GCA_037147235.1 Planctomycetota bacterium
TAGCCAGGTTGGATTGTCCAACTGATCTACATCAGCTTATCTTGGCACACTCATGCGGCACCTCCAACCTGAATGGTGAGTTTGATCGAGCCATCGGCGAGTTGGTTTTCCGTGACGGTATGCCCCTTCCGCCTGCTTTCGATCTTCACTTTCTCTGCCGCGTATGCTTGCAGGAATTTATCCAGGTGCTTCTGGTCACCCCAGCGGCCACCGAAGTTGTCGTACTTGACTTGACCACTGGCCGTATCGCAGACGACGGGGTAACACCAATCGGGCAGCTTTACTGCAAGCCCTTCGACTTCGCCGCCATAGAGCTTGGCTTTGCCCTGCACGGGTTCAGCGAGACCCAGCCGCTGACAGGCCGCCTTTACGGCGGACGTATCGCGGATTTCCGTTTTGATGGATACAGTGTGACTCAATTTGGTTCTCCTTTTGGTTGAGATGCTAATTATTTCATTTAGATCGTGGTCGATGGTCGTCAGCGGCGACTGGTTCCGGCATTAACGGCTGTTGCATCGCTGGTGACCTGAGCGATTGGCTTTTCTGCCCAGATAACCTTCACGTTCCAGCCGACTTCGTCATACAACGCCCGGATAATTGACTCGGCAGCTTTCTTGGCTTGCTCGACATTCTCCTTCGAGCCAGCAGCTTGGGTAACTAGGCGTTGAGCTTGGAGCATAACTTCGTCCCGCAAACGGTCTTGGTTGGCGTTCCATGGTAGCCAAGTCATACGGCTGACCTCCCAAGTCTTTGTTTTCTCGTGGTCCACCCTCGGCTGTAGAATACCGGGTTGCGGCAACGTGATTGTGGCTTTCCTTGACTCATCGTTCTTCTCGGTGATTTGCGTATGCTTGAGGTCTACCGCGAGGAGGGCATCGCCGCGAATAAGCCAAGCTCCACGGCAGCCCTCTCCTTCGCCGATCAAAACATCGACCACAAAAACGCGGCTAGTGACAAGATGGGACAGCCTCTCCAATCTTTCAATCGTGGGGCCTTGGCTCTTCACAACTACCGGATGTGGTTGCGGCTGTGACTGCGATCCAACTGGAAATTGACGCAGACAGGACAGCAGCAGATTGGAGAAGACAGCCAGCAGGCCAATTACAATGATGATGATGGTTTTCATTGTGGCTCCAGGGGTTTGTCCGCATTATCGGGCGGAAGTGTGGTTGTCCCGGTGTAGCCTGTTTCCGGGCCTTGCCAGTGAACCTGACGGGGTTTGGGTTTTTCTGGCTCCTTTGGGGTGCAACCGATGCAGGCCATGAAAGCAGCCGAGAGCGTGATGACGATTCTGGAGAAACGCGACAGAACCTTCATTGTCGACACCCTAATGAGGTCGAGTAGCAACGGGAGGATTGAAAGAACGGCGATCGAGACAAACAGAATCACTGTCTTCATAGTTTTCCTTTCGGGGGATGCGAGCCAGGCGATGATGGAGTAGCCAGGCAATGTTCGAGATTACATGGATCGAGCAGGCAAGCAGAATAACTGAGAGCATGGGGGTTTTTTCTTTCAAGTTGGAAGGTAATGGGCTAAGGATGGTCAGTGAGAGCAAGATCGGCAAGGCACTGGTGTACTATGTCGAGTGAAGAGCGAAGATTGAGGAGGTTGATCGAGAAAGGCTGCCAGATATTGATCTCATGTACAAAATCAAAGATTCTGGTGACTTTGCCTACAACCTTCAAAACAGGCTATTTCAGGCCCTAGCAGCCAAGATGGCTCTAGGAGTCGAGTTTGCCCTGAAAGTCGCTCCAGTGAGCCTTCTACGCTTTCCTGGGGGGTATGTAGGCGGTTGATCGGCTACCGAGGTTTTCGATAGCCTGGTTTAGCCTGGAATGGCAAGTATCGTGAAACCTGTCCAGGTCCACTCGATACATCCAATGACACAAAGAGATTTTGGGACTTTCTTTCTTTCGAGAGAAAGAAAGGAAGTAATAAACAGCTCCAAACATTGGTGTGAACGGAGTGCTTATCACGGCTGGTCTGGCAAGCATTTACCTATCGGGCTATCGATCAAATCGATTTCTAGGCTTGCTGACGAGTTGCTGCCCTGGTAGCGATGAGCGATAATCTCCTTGGTACGACCCAACTCAGGAGCAAACGACTATGGCCGAACCGAACACCAAAGGGAAGTTCCCGCTGACGATTTACATGGATGCCGATCTCGCTAAACGGCTGGCAGTGGCCGCGGAAGGCCAGAAGCGGCCAGCAGAGGATCTGGTCATCGACATGTTGGACAGAAGCCTTCCGCAATTACAGAGTTCAGGCAAAGGCAAGATTCCCTACACTTAGACAGCTAGCCGCCCTGCCCAGATCGAGCAGGGCGGCTAGCCTTGATTGATGACGATCTACGCGGCGTTGGCTTCGTTGCCGCCGGAGAACTTATTCCACGATTCGCCTAACTCGCGGCGAAGCTGACTGATGCGGCCATTGCTCACTTTGAACTTTCGAGCCGTATCGTCCGTGCGGTGACCGAGAGCGAGAAACTCGGCGATGCGACGATTCCTGCGGGGGAGTTGATGCAACCAGGCTTCTACATCCAGCTTGGTGCAGACGATGTCAGCAGGTCCAGCAGTTTTGTCTTCGACGAGAATCTGATACCAGCCGTTCTCGTCTTTATCGCGGCGATCGAGCCGCTCCACAACAACGTGATTGCGGCTCTGACAATACTTGCCGAGAACGTCGTGAACATTGAGCCTGCCACCGACTTTGCGATGGTCTTTCACTTGCTTGACGCCATAGCGGGCAAGGACGTTTGCATAAGCAAGAGAAGTCTTGCCGAGTTCCACCAAGCGAACGTAAGCTCGGCAGCAGTTAGCGACGACCTCTTGGACAGCTTCACTGCGGGCTTCGGACCGCAGGCGGCGGAACGAGAACTTGGCGTGTCGGACGATAGTTGGCAGCATGCGAAGAAAATCTTGGTGCCAATTGGGAGAGGGACAAGCGGACGCAATACAGACCATGGGATGACCTCCTAGAGTGCAGGCCACCCGTAGGCCGGGTGGCCCAAAGGGTGAAAGTGAAAAACACTGCCGTCGAAGGATGTGGTGCCCAAATGGGCGGTAACACAGCCTTACGACGGCAAATACGTGGGTATCTTGATATAATGCCGCAAAAAAGCATTGAATTTAGGTCGAAGGCCGCAGAAGGCTCGTTTTCGGGGGAATTGCCAACCGTTGGCAATCGGAATACAATATCCAAGTGAAATCTATATGGGAATCCCGGTTAACTGAAGCGAGGAGCAAGGAGCACACAATGGACAACACAAAAATTGATTTTACACGTCTGAGTGTGATGGACGCTTTAGATCTGGCTATCTTGATCGAACAGGAAGCTGAAGAAAGGTACGTCACATTTGCGGAAATGATTGGTTCTCGCTATGAGGGGGATGCCGCTGCATTTTTTCAGACGATGTCTGGTTACGAAGCCAAACATTGCAAGAAACTGCAAGAAAGACGCACGAAGCTTTTTGCAAACACTCCTATGCTGGTGAACAAAGAGATGGTGGAAAGTGTAGAAGCACCCGACTACGGAACTCCGAGGCCTTTTATGTCCACCCGTCACGCACTTGAAGTGGCCCTAGACTCTGAAAGAAAAGCGGAAGCTTTTTATGTGTCGGCGTTGACAGTCATCACGGAACCCCAAGTTCAGGGTCTTTTCACAGAACTTCGCAATCAGGAAATTGAACATCAAGAGATGGTTCAGCAGCAAATCGCCAAAACTCCCGGAGACATGGACCCGGATGTGGCTCCAGAGGACGTGGATACCCCAGAACTGTAAAAGACCGGTCTGACATTGCGGCATCGGGCCGGGGCTAGCTGATTTCGCTTCACAATAATTTCAGACAAAGCATGATGCAGCCGCAACCGATTGGAATTACGGCCGACGAAGCAATGCAACGCCTCGTGGATGGCAATGATCGCTTTCTCCGTGGCGAGGCTCGTTTTCTGCGTGTTACACCGCAGACGCTTGCAGGCTTGGCCAAGGGGCAGCAGCCGTACGCTGCGATACTCGGTTGCAGTGACTCGCGGGTTCCGCCCGAAATAATCTTTGACGCGGGTCTGGGTGAACTTTTCATCATTCGTGTGGCCGGTAATGTCTTGTCGCCAGAAGTCGCAGGCAGCTTGCAGTACGCAGGATCGCATCTGCATACGACTCTGTTTGTCGTACTCGGCCATGAAGGCTGCGGGGCGATCAGTGCGGCCCTGGAATGCAAATTTCACGGTGTCCAACAACGCAGCCGGATTCAAATTCTCATGGACACGATTCTTCCGGGGATAGGTGAGATTGATCCGCAGCTTCCACCGCAAATACGACTTGCACAAGCGGTCGAAAGTAACGTCCGCTGGACGGTTCGTCAGATCCGTGAATCACCAGAAGGCCAGACTCGGCTAGCAGAGGGGCGAATGAAGATGATAGGTGCGATTTACGAGATCGAAACCGGTCGGGTGAGATTTCTCATGGACTAAGGCCCAAGAGGGTAATCTCTGAGCAACCGTTCGGCGTCAAGTCGGGCAGTCTGGGTTGTGTGCGTAGACTTCCCGCAAAGGAAAATAATCGATTCCTAATAATGACTGGGCAGTCCTTGGCGTCCAAGCCGATTAAAATCAGCAGGATTCCGTGCATGGTTTCCTCCAAAATTGAGAGACAAACAGAAACCTCTCTCAATAATTATAATACCGATGGGTCACACCTTTGGTATAAACCCTTCGTGGGATGTCCGTCCCACGAGGGGTTTTTTCGTTTGTGCTGCAAACTGGATGTGGAGTTAGGGATCGTTTAGGATTCCAACAAAAATTAGGATGATCCAGACGGTAATGCTACGGACGTGTCAATCTCTGGGAGATGACGGCCAAAACCCCATCCATTGGGTGGCCCTACGTGCATCCCAGCCAAATATTTGTTAGCATTTGATTAGCCATTGGTTAGGATGGCTTGCACCAGAAGTTTTTCTTTCGCTGTTCGGGCTGAATGCTTATGTTCTCTCTCCAACGCATCTTTGGTCGAGGCGATCGGTTCTTTGAACTCCTGGAGGCCAGTGCCGGCGAAGCCAAGCGGGCGACCCAGGCTATTCGCGAACTTATTGAGGCTCCAGATAATGGTCACACGCTGGACCAATTCATCGAGTTTCGCAAAGAGGACAAGCGTATCCACGAAGAGATCAGCCGTATGCTCTGCAACACGTTCATCACCCCCTTCGAGCGTGAGGATATCGACACGTTATCGAGTGCCCTGTCGCGGATTTCAAAGGTACTCAAAAAGTTCGCTGAGCGTATGCTTCTGCTGCGACCGCACTTCAAGGTGGAGCTCTTCGCGAAGCAATCCGAGCTGCTGCAACAAGCAACCGTTACGCTCGAAGAAATGGTTCGACAACTGCGACATCCGCGACTGAATATCGTTCAGGCTGCCAACGACCGCCTGCACTATTACGAAGTTGAGGGCGACAAGCTCATGCTCTCGCTGCTGCGGGAGCTTTACAGCGGCCAGTATGAGGCCCTGCAGATGATCGTACTCCGCGATCTGTTCGAGCTGCTCGAAAAGGTCATCGACCGCTGCCGCAATGCGGGCAACGTGATCTTCCAGATTGTCCTCAAGAACTCCTGAGCGGAAAGAGTCGGCGATGGCTTTGGTGTTTGGCGTGATTCTGCTCGGGCTGGTTTTCGAGTATATCAATGGGTTTCACGATACGGCGAATGCGATCGCTACGGTCGTGTCGACGAAGGTATTGCCCCCACGGCAAGCCATCGTCCTGGCAGCGGTGTGCAATCTCATCGGTGCCCTGATGGGAACCGCGGTCGCGACGACAATTGGCCGAGGATTGGTGGAGACGGAGGGTATCACTCTCTATACGCTCCTCAGCTCGCTGATAGCGGCCGTGATCTGGAATCTGGGCACTTGGCGTCTTGGACTCCCATCCAGTTCTAGTCATGCCTTGATCGGAGGGCTCTGCGGTGCGGCAGTTGCCTCGGCTGGTGACCGGTTCGCCGTAATCCGTTGGTCGGTGATCAACCCCGAAACGCATCACGTGGAAGGGCTTTGGCCCAAGGTCGTCTTGCCCATGATTCTCTCGCCGATCTTTGGCCTAATCCTCGGCTTCATCGTCATGGGACTGTTGTTGCTGCTGTTGCGAAACTGGCGTCCCCACCAAGTCAACACCACGTTTGGCCGCCTACAACTGCTAAGTGCCTCGATGATGGGACTCAGCCATGGCAGCAACGACGCCCAGAAGACCATGGGTATCATTACCCTGGCCCTGTTCGCAGGGACGGACGCCCACTTGTTCACAAACCTGCCCGGCTGGCTACAGTTTCTACAGACTCCACAGTTTGAGGTCAGCACCTGGGTCAAAGTCATTTGCTCGCTGACGATGGCGGCGGGAACAGCAGCAGGTGGTTGGCGAATTATTCGTACGCTTGGCAATCGCTTGGTCAAATTGCAACCGGTGCATGGGTTTGCCGCAGAGACGACAGCAGCCTTGGTCATCCAGGTGGCCAGCCATTTGGGAATTCCGCTGTCGACCACCCATGTCATCTCGGCCTCGATTATGGGTGTAGGTGCCACACGCCGACTGAACGCCGTAAAGTGGGCCGTGGTCGCCCGCATGGTCTGGACGTGGGTGTTGACTATCCCGGCGGTGGGATTGCTTGGCTATGTGTTGCAGCGGTTTATTATTATGCCTTGGTTATAGGGTCACCAGCTGAATTCAACGGATTCAGCTATCTATTTGGTACTACCATGCTCGAACAAGCCATTGAATTAGCGGTGAGATGCCACGCCGGTCAATATCGCAAGTACGCCATTGGCGGGCAGCGACTGCCATACATCGTGCATCCAATCGAAGTCATGAAGACGGTTTGGGAATGGGGTGTTACGGACCCGACCATCATGAGGGCGGCTGTGCTCCACGATGTTCTGGAGGATTCGGATGTGACCACACGGCAACTGGCCAAGGATTTTGGTGAGGAGGTAGCACAGTTGGTCACAGAGCTGACGCATGTTCCCCAGGACGGCGACAAGATCGAGTATCTCAAACGGTTCTCCGTCGCCAGTATTCCAGCCCTTGTTGTCAAGCTGGCGGATCGTTACTCTAACCTTCAGTACCGTCTTGCGGCTTATCCTGACGGAGCAAAAGCCTATATCGGGAAATCGGCCATTCTGCTAGAGATCATGCAAACGAGACATGCTGAGATTGCCGGATACTTTAGCGAGAAGGTGTTCGAGGCCATCGCCTTTGCTTACCACAATGTGGAGAGCACCATCAATCGGACTACAGGAGATGTGCATCTGGAACCGTGATGTCAAAGCAAAGATGATCTTGGAATGATTGAAGAAAGTACCGCGAGAACCGCTCCATGACCAAACGCAACATCATCCGCAGCATCGCAGACGAACTGGGCCTTATCGGATTCGCCGCGAACGTAGTCAGTCTTATGCCCCAACCACGGTACGACATCGTTCAGCCGGCATAATTGGTCTTGTCGCCTTCTATAGCGTGATCTGCTTCGCATTCGCCAAAATAACCCAGCAAGAGTTCTCGCGGATGGAACCGCACACGCCAGAAGCTGACGGCCACAGTTAGGACAGCGTAAGGCAACTGGGCGGATTAGAATTTCATCTCAACATCAATTTCAGTCACAACCCTTTAGCCTATCCGCTCGCCAATCCTGATCACTCGCCGAAAATGGTCTGCCTCGTAGGTTTCCATCATTTGGCGGGCGGCGTGTTCGGCTTCGTCGCGGCTGCTGATCTCTTCGAGGGCGAACGCGTGATGCACGTTTGGTGCCTCGTAGACGGCAAAAACCTGGAACCGCTGGCAGTGGTCATTAGGGTGAATAAGGACGATAGTAGTCATGGCTGGCCTCTCGGTGAACGACAGACAGTATTATCTGTACTGTTCTGCCGGGCTCATGGTTCGCCGTCGAGCGGTTTTTCGATGACGGCGGCCGCTTGATCGGCGGCCTTCGCGGGGAATCGCCTGAATTGGCGTCGCCAGCAGGTCGCTTCTCAAAATTCTTTTAGGGGGTTGCCAACATCTGACCAACCGCCTGGTTATGATGGCTATTAGGTCGTTTGTCGCATGGCCGGCCCGCAGTCTTTACCGGAACTGCTCGACCGGAACTAAAATCATGGAGGCAAACGACTTATTAAGATCGGGTTGCTTGCCAAGTGCATATTCGCAGATTAGAATCAGGCCTCTACCCCGTGCTTGCAAGCTGATGGCCCCCAAAATAGCCCTTTGATGGAAGCCGCCCTCCGTGAATTGGAGCAAAAACCATCGGGACTGTGGGCCAAAATGCACGGTGGAACGAACAGAAACAATGACGAGCTAGCGACTAAGGATTGCGGTCCTCCTGCAACCCACGGGGCCAGGGGCCAGAAACGGCAACGGCTCAAAGCGAAGCGAACTATGGCAGGTAACGGCAACGGAAACGGACTGACGACCCTTTCTAATCACCTGTGGGAATCCGCGAACATCCTTCGCGGCCCAGTGGATGCTGCCGATTTTAAGACTTACATCTTCCCGCTGCTGTTCTTCAAGCGTATTTCCGACGTGTACGATGAGGAAATGGAAGACGCATTGAAGGAGTCTGATGGTGACCAGCAATACGCCCACTTCCCGGAGAACCACCGTTTTCAGATCCCCGAAGATTGCCATTGGGCCGACGTTCGCAAGAGAACATCCAACGTCGGACAGTCCCTCCAGCGGGCCATGCGGGAAATTGAAAAGGCCAATCCCGACACACTCTATGGCATATTCGGCGATGCTCAGTGGACCAACAAGGATCGTCTGTCAGACGCTCTTCTCCGCGACCTGATCGAGCATTTTTCTAAGCTGCCACTTGGCAACCGTCATGCTCGGGCCGACGTGCTCGGTCAGGCATACGAATACCTCATCAAGAAGTTCGCCGACGCCACCAACAAGAAGGCGGGCGAATTCTATACGCCGCGTAGTGTCGTCAATCTCATGGTACGGATTCTGCACCCGCGTGAAGGCGAAACGATCTACGACCCGGCTTGCGGGACCGGCGGTATGCTTATCGAGGCCATTCATCACGTCCGCGAGACAGGCGGCAACATCAAGACGCTCTGGGGCAGGCTGTTCGGCCAGGAGAAGAACCTTACGACGTCGGCCATCGCCCGCATGAACCTCTTTCTTCATGGCGTGGAAGATTTCCAAATCGTTCGCAGCGACACGCTCCGTCAGCCCGCGTTCCACACCGGCGACAGCCTTGCGACGTTTGACTGCGTCATTGCCAATCCGCCATTCTCGCTTGAGAAGTGGGGCGAAGAAGTGTGGACCAGCGATCCGTATGGTCGGGCTTTTGCCGGCATGCCACCGTCCAAGAGCGGCGACTATGCCTGGGTTCAGCACATGATCTTGTCGATGGCTCCGAAGTCGGGCCGGATGGCAGTCGTATTGCCCCACGGAGCGTTATTCCGCATGGCAGCGGAAGGGAAGATCCGGCAGAAGCTACTCGGCATGGACATTCTCGACGCCGTGATTGGCCTGGGGTCGAACCTGTTCTATGGCACCGGGCTAGCGGCGTGCATCCTGGTCTTTCGGCAAAAGAAGCCCAAGGATCACCGCAAAAAAGTGCTGATGATCGATGCTTCAAAAGAGTTCAAGAAAGGTCGTGCCCAGAACGAGTTGCTACCCGATCAGGTTGACCGCATCTACAATTGGTATGCCGATCACCAAGATGTTGAAGGTGTGGCCCGGCTCATCCCACTCGACGAGATCCAGGAGAACGACTGGAATCTGAATATCCCACGGTATATCGAGCCAGCCGCTGAAGAGGAGACCGTCTCAGTCGCCGTTGCCTTAGCAAACCTCAAGACCAGCCTTAAATCCGCATACGCTGCGGAGGACAGGCTCAAGGCACTGCTGCGGAAGGCAGGATTGCTGAAGTGATCACCCACATTACCCAGTCCCAACTTGAATCGTACCTCTGGGGTGCTGCCGTTCTGCTGCGTGGCCATATCGACGCGGGCGATTACAAGCAGTTCATCTTCCCGTTGCTATTCTATAAGCGGCTGTGCGACGTGTACGACGAAGAGGTCGAGCAGGCCCTCAAAGAATCTGGTGGCGACAAACAGTATGCCTTGTTCGCCGAGAATCATCGCTTTCAGATTCCCGAAGATGCCCACTGGAATGTCATCCGCAAGGCCAGCAGGAGCGTTGGTACGGCTATCCAGAACGCGATGCGGGCCATCGAGAAGGCGAATCCCGAGAAGCTGTTCGGCATTTTTGGCGACGCCCAGTGGACCAACAAGGAGCGGCTGCCCGACCGCATGCTTAAGGAACTGGTCGAGCACTTTAGTTCACTCACACTGTCTGTCGCCAACTGTCCGGAGGATGAGTTGGGCATCGGCTACGAGTATCTCATCAAGAAGTTCGCCGACGATTCAGGCCATACGGCTGCCGAGTTCTATACCAACCGAACCGTCGTACACCTGATGGCCGACCTACTCCGACCGCAACCAGGTGAATCGATCTATGACCCCACCTGCGGCTCTGGAGGCATGCTCCTGTCGTGCGTGACTCAGCTTCGGCGACAAGGGAAGGAATGGCGAACGGCCAAGCTGTTCGGGCAGGAGCGGAACTTGATGACCTCCTCTATCGCCCGAATGAATTGCTTCCTACACGGCATCGAAGATTTTCAGATCATCCGGGGGGATACGCTCGCCGAGCCGAAGTTGGTTGCAGGGGATCGGCTTCAACAATTCGATGTGTGCCTGGCCAATCCGCCTTACTCGATTAAGCAGTGGGACCGCGATGCCTTCGCCGCCGACCCTTGGGGCCGCAACATCTATGGCACACCACCGCAAGGCCGGGCCGACTATGCCTTCTGGCAACACATTATTCAGAGCCTCGATCCGAAGACGGGCCGCTGTGCGATTCTGTTTCCGCACGGCGTTCTGTTCCGCAATGAGGAGAAGGAGATGCGGCAGAAGCTGGTCGAGCATGACGTTATCGACATGGTACTCGGCCTGGGGCCAAATCTGTTCTACAACTCGCCGATGGAAGCCTGCGTCGTCGTCTGCCGGATGAAAAAGCCACGCAAGCGGAAGGGGAAGATCCAGTTCATCAACGCAGTGAATGAGGTCACCCGCGAGCGGGCACAGAGCTTCCTGACCAACGAGCACATCGAGCACATCGTCGCGGCCTACGAGAGTGACGATGACGAGCTGGGTTTCTCGCGGCTGGCACCCCTGGAAGACATTCGTGGCCAAGGACACAACCTGAGCATACCACTCTATGTGCGGACCGAGACGGAGAATGACGGTGGTTCGGCGAAGACGAAGACTTCCGTTAAGGATGCAATCAAGGCGTGGCAGGCAAGTTCGGGCGAGCTGTGTCAGTCGATGGACGAGCTGTTAACCACGCTGAAGGAGTTCGGTATTGGCAAGTAAGGTCAGAGCTACTGTGCAGCCGAAGACGGCATCGAATGACAGCCTTCCCGAGGGTTGGCGGATGGTGCGGTTTGGGGATGTTGTGCGAGATGTCAACGTGGCCGAACGCAATCCGCTTGACGCCGGGTTGGAACGGTACGTTGGGCTGGAACATATCGAGCCGGAGAATCTGCATCTCACGAAGTGGGGTAACCTCGCCGACGATGAGATTTCGTTCACTAAGCGGTTCCGGAAAGGACAGGTTCTTTTCGGCAAGCGGCGGGCGTATCAGCGAAAGGTCGCGGTTGCCGACTTCGATGGAATCTGCTCCAGCGACATCCTGACGTTCGAGCCGAAAGGTGACGACCTGCTGCCAGAGCTGCTGCCGTTCATCGCACAGTCAGACGGATTCTTCGAGCACGCCCTCGGCACGTCGTCGGGGTCGTTGTCGCCACGTACTCGATGGAGCCAACTCAAGGATTACGAGTTCCCGCTGCCACCGAAAGAGGAGCAACACCGCATCGCCGAGATTCTTTGGGCGGCAGACGCGTGCGTTGAAAGAACGAGGAAACTGCGTGAGGCTGCGAGAGTTGCTCGAAATGCGGCACATCGGGAACTTCTCTGTCATAAGTCCAACAGCGAAAATCGCGTCAAAGCTACCTGGACTGTCATGTTATTAGGCGATGCGTGCGAGGTCGTTAACGGGCTGCGAAAACCAATAAACTCGGCGGAACGGGCAAAGATTCAGGGCCCCTTCCCGTATTATGGGCCAACAGGAATTCTGGATCACCTGAACGAGTACCGGGTCGAGGGCGAATACGTTCTTATCGGTGAAGACGGCGACCACTTTTTGAAATATCTTGACTGGGAAATGACACAACTTGTCCGGGGGCGATTTAACGTCAATAACCATCCCACATCTTACGTGGAAAGGGGGTGTGCAGTACAAAATGGCTATTCCATTATTTCAAGCACAGGAACATCATGCCCTATCTCGCACGGCAAGGTGCTGGACGCCTGAAACTGAACAAAGCAACACTCGAAAGCATCCCTATCGCCGTCCCTTCGATGGAGGTTCAGGCACAAATCGTCAAGATCCTTGACCACCTTGACCTGGGGTTATTGGCGGCCCGGATACATCTTGAGACGCAGCGTGACCTTTCGACACACTTGCTTGCGACATCTTTAGAGGCACGAACACTATGTTCACTGAATCCAACACCGTCGAGCAGATGATTCTGAACGCCTGCCAGGGCCTTGGCTGGCAACGCACTTCTGCAACGACGCTCCCACGTCAACCATCCGATGTCTTCGTCGAGCCGCTGTTGCGGCAGGCCCTCATCAAGCTCAACCCGGAGATCGCCGCCCAGCCGGATCGGGCCGACGAGGTGATCTACAAGCTGCGGGCTATCCTGCTGGCCGTGCAGAACGATGGCCTCGTTCGTAGCAACGAGGCTCTGGCCGAATGGCTCCATGGCGACAAAACCATGCCATTCGGTCCCAATGGCGAGCACACGCCGGTCCGCCTCGTTGACTTCGACAACCCCACCAATAACGATCTAGTCGTCTGCAACCAGTGGACGTACAAGGTCGGCCAGCTCGAAAAACGGTTTGACGTGGTGTTGCTGGTCAACGGGCTGCCCATCATCATCGGCGAGGCAAAGACTCCGGTTCGGCCTGCGGTCACCTGGGTGGACGGGGCAAGCCAGATTAACGAAGACTACGAGCAGAGCATCCCGGCGATGTTCGTGCCCAACGTGTTCAGCTTCGCCACCGAAGGCAAGGCGTTTCGCTACGGCTCGGTGCGGATGCCGATTGACCTTTGGGGACCGTGGCGTGACGCCGACAATCAAGGGGAAGGCAAACTGGCCGACGTAAAGAAGTCGGTCGAGAGTATCCTCCGCCCGGAGGTAGTGCTGGATATCCTTCAGAACTTCACTCTCTTCTGTACCGATAAGAAACATCGCCGCATCAAGGTTATCTGTCGATACCAGCAATACGAGGGGACTAACCTGATCGTCGAGCGAGTCGTGAAGGCCCAGATTAAGAAAGGTTTGATCTGGCATTTTCAAGGGTCGGGCAAGTCGCTGCTGATGGTCTTTACGGCTCAGAAGCTACGGATGCACCCGGCGTTAGGAAACCCAGCCGTGCTGATTGTGGTTGACCGGATCGACCTCGATACCCAGATCACCGCAACTTTCAATGCCGCCGACGTTCCCAATATGGTAAAGGCCGAAACACGAGACGAGCTTCAGACGCTGCTTGCCCAGGACGTGCGGAAGGTCATCATCACCACAATCCACAAGTTTGGCGAGGCCGAGGGCGTGCTCAACGCCCGGAAGAATATCATTGCAATGGTGGACGAGGCCCATCGGACACAAGAGGGAGATTTGGGTCGCAAAATGCGGACGGCGTTGCCGAACGCATTTCTCTTCGGCCTGACCGGCACGCCGATCAACCGGCTCGACAGGAACACGTTCTGGGCCTTCGGTGCTGACGAAGACGAGAAGGGCTACCTGAGCCGGTACACGTTCCAGGAGTCGATCCGGGACAAGGCCACGCTGCCGCTGCACTTCGAGTCGCCGGAGATCAAGCTGAAGATCGCCAAGGCGGCCATTGACGAAGCGTACAAGCAGATCTCTGGTAATCTCAGCGAGCAGGATCGCGACGACCTTGCCAAGCGGTCGGCGAAAATGGCTGTCCTGGTGAAGACGCCCGAACGGGTGCGTGGCGTCGTACAGCACATCGTCACTCACTACCGCGAAAAGGTCGAGCCGAACGGTTTCAAGGCCCAAGTAGTGACGTTCGACCGCGAGTGCTGCACCCTCTACAAGGCAATGATGGACGAGATCACCGGCGATCCTGATTGCAGTGCCGTCGTGATGCACTGTGGGCACGGCGACCCTGACGAATGGAAAGCCCACGAGCGGGACCGGGACGAGGAAGCCAAACTGCTGGATCGTTTCCGTGATCCAGGCGATCCGCTCAAGTTCCTAATTGTGACCTCGAAGTTGCTCACCGGATTTGACGCCCCGATCTTGCAGGTCATGTATCTCGACAAGCCTATGCGGGATCACAACCTTCTCCAGGCGATTTGCCGGACCAATCGACCGTTTCCTAGGAAAACGCACGGTCTGATCGTCGATTACATCGGTATCTTCGACGACGTGGCCCAAGCCTTGGCATTCGACGAGAAGGTGATGCAACAAGTCATCACCAACCTGGACGAAGTGAAGAAAAAGCTACCCAAGCAGGTCGCCAAGTGCATGGCCTTCTTCCCCGGCGTCGATCGAAGTGTGGGCGGATACGAAGGGCTAATCGCTGCCCAGGACTGCCTGCCAAACAACGAGAAGCGGGATGCCTTTGCGGCGGAGTATTCGGTGTTGGGCGGGATTTGGGAAGCGTTGTCACCCGATCCGTGCCTCAGCCCTTACGAAGCTGATTACCGATGGCTGACGCAGGTTTACGAGTCGGTCAAGCCGCCCAGTGGCAATGGCAAGCTACTTTGGCACGTCCTCGGTGCCAAGACGATTGACCTGATCCACCAGAACGTACATCTCGACACAATCCACGATGACATCGAGACGTTGGTAATGGATGCGGAAGTCTTGGAGAGCGTGCTCGGTGCCACGGACCCGAAGAAGAAGGGCAAAACGCTGGCGATCAACCTGATTGCCCGACTGCGGCAGCACGGCGGCAATCCGAAGTTCGTTGCCCTCGGCGACCGGCTGGAACGCATCAGGGAAAAGCACGAGCAGGGGTTGATCGACAGCCGGGAGTTCCTGAAGCAACTGCTCGAATTGGCCAGGGACGTTCTCGAAGCCGAGAAGGAGGTCAACCCGGTTGAAGAGCAGGACAAGGCCAAAGCGGCCCTAACCGAGCTATTCCAGCAAGTGAAGACGGAGGAAACGCCGGTAATCGTGGAGCGGATCGTCAACGACATCGACGAGATCGTCCGTATGGTCCGATTCCCCGGTTGGCAGAGCACGTCAGCTGGCGAACGCGAGGTGCAAAAGGCACTTCGCAGGACATTGCTCAAGTACCACCTGCACAAGGACCAGGAATTGTTCGACCGGGCGTATGGGTACATCCGACAGTATTATTAGGGCACGGCCAGTAATTCCGCGACTGTGAGAAACGACAATGGCGAATCCAGCCGAACTTGATCGCTCGCTCTTTGAGGAAGGGTACGGACCAAGCGATAGACCACGACACGTCTCCATGATTTCCAAGGCCCAGGAGATCGTCGATGACATGCAGACGGCGTTGGAGCAGTTTTCGGCGGTGATGGAAGGGTTGAAGGGATAATGGAGCATGCTTTCATAAGATTGTTCGCCTAACAAGATACACTATTGATATTAACCTGTAGCCAACAACTACAGCTTCGCATTTATGGAATGGGTTCAAGTCTATGATCCGTTGGGCCAGCCAATTCTGTCATCGCTGGTCGCCGGCACACCGATTATTCTTCTCCTGAGCCTTCTTGTCTTGGGTGTTTCGGCACCGCGGGCTGCGATTGCCGGACTTGTGGCTGCCGTGGTCGTTGCCATTGCGTTGTTCAAAATGCCCGCCTCGGCCGCGTTCGCAGCGGCCGGCTACGGGGCTTGTTTCGGCTTGATGCCCATCGCGTGGATCGTATTCCCAGCCGTCTTCCTTTTTCACCTGACGGTACGGTCGGGTCAATTCGAGGTTCTCAAACGGTCCGTGGCCGAAATATCGCCCGATCGGCGGATGCAGGCCCTGCTGATCGCCTTCTGTTTCGGCACGATCTTGGAAGGAGCGGCCGGGTTTGGTGCCCCTGTGGCCATTTGCTCGGCATTGCTTATCGGTATTGGCTTTACGCCACTGTATGCCGCAGGACTGGCCCTGCTTACCAACACCGCACCTGTTGCCTTCGGATCGCTGGGGATTCCCATCCGCACCTTGGCTGAAGTTTCCGGGCTGGACGAGATGGCCCTCAGTCAGATGGCGGGCCGACAGCTCCCCCTGTTTTCGATGGTTATTCCTGTCTGGCTCGTGTATTTGATGTCCGGTTGGCGAGGGATCAAGGGCTGCTGGCCAGCAGTCGTAGTCTGTGGCGGCACGTATGCCACGATCCAGTTCTTGATGTCGAACTACCACGGTCCGGTGCTGGTGGACTTGGTGGGTGGTCTCGGATCGCTAAGTGCGATGGTGGCGTTATTGCGGTTCTGGCAACCCAAGGAGATTTGGCGATTCCCCGACGAGACCGCCGTGGCGGATCCTCATGCCGCAGACCGTGTGTTGCCGTTAACAGCACGGCAAATCGCCTATGCCTGGATGCCGTGGCTACTGCTTGCCGCGATGGTCATTCTCTGGAGTTGGCCGGCGTGGAAGACGTTTCTGAATGGCGGCACTCCCGACAGGCCGAACGTGCTTGCTGGTATTGGCCAGATCTCGATCCCTGTGCCGGCACTTCACGAGCGAATCTATCGTACCAGCCCTGTGGTACCGGTTCCTGCGTCTTCTGATCGGGCGGCCAAGCCGGAAAAAGCGGTTTACGATTTCAATTGGCTCTCTGCTTCGGGCACCGGCTTGTTTCTAACGGCCGTGCTGGCAGCAGCCTGGCTCCGTATTGGAGTTTACGGCTTCTTCGCACAAATGTCGGAGACCGTGTGGCGAATCCGCTGGGCAATTCTCACAATCGCTTGCATGCTGGCCCTGGCTTACGTGACTAAGTACAGTGGTGCCGACGCCACGCTTGGTCTGGCATTCACGAAGACCGGAGTTTTCTACCCGTTCTTCGCCCCGCTGCTGGGCTGGCTTGGTGTTGCCTTGACCGGATCAGATACGTCTTCAAATGCCCTGTTCGGGAGTCTACAGCGAATTACTGCCGAACAACTGAACCTGAATTCAACACTAATCGTCGCCAGTAATAGCACCGGTGGCGTGATGGGCAAGATGATTGATGCCCAGAGTATCGTTGTCGCCGCCGCGGCCACAGGCCAGTCGGGTGGCGAGGGACGCATTCTTCGGTTCGTGTTTTTCCACAGTCTATCGTTGGCGATTCTCGTGGGGCTGTTAACTCTGGCACAGGCACACATGCTTAGCTGGATGATTCCGTGAAAGGCTGGCTCTTGCCGAGATTATGTAGATTATGCTCAACAACAGAAGCAGAATTTGAGGAGAAAACATGAAGGTATTGGGTAAGTAGGGCATTATCGAGATCATCAATCGTTCAAAGCCCCTTGCATTTTCGTTCGCTGCGGCTAAACTGACGACTGGCACGGTGGCAACAGACAGCCCAAAACCCGCAACCTGCAAGGAGCATTTAATTGGAAGTATCCAAAGAAGAACGGCGAGAGGCAAACAGAATCGGAGCGTTGGTATGCAAGAAGCTGTTTGAAATCATGGACTTGCAGGGGGACATCGACACGCTGATACGGGACAAACACCCCAGCCCATTCGGATCAGGCCCCTTCAAGAATTGCCGTCCAGAGAGTCTTCAACGGGTGGTGGCGATGACGGCGATCCAGTTCATCCTCCTTGAGCCAGCATCCTTGGTGAACGGCAATAAAGAAGTCCACGCCGCTGGAAAGAAGATGATCGACTTGATTGTAAACCAGTTGAAACTGCTTCGGGAAACGGAACCGAAAGGGTAGCGGGATTATTGATTTTCCTTCACGGATAGTTCTTCTACGAGGCATCGTATTTCCTCATAAGCTGATTCCAGTGGTGCGGTCATATTAAACGTCTTTGAGCGATTCATTTCGTCAACGACATTCTTCATCACCAACTTGATTCGCTCTACCACCATCACCTTCGCCTTCTCGTCACGCAATGGTGACTTTTGCAGCAGGATGATGGCTTTCTTGTAAAACTCGCTCAACGGCCTGAAAAGCTTTGCTTCAATGGAGTCAAGATCGAACTTTTCTGAGTCTCCAGCCATGTCAGTCATCATCCAGATTCTCTCCACAGTAGTTCAGAATAGCTTCGGCTTCCTGCTCGTTCAATAGGTCAAGGGCGAGATGGGCAGCCACGTAGCAAAGGACGAACGCCAGCATGGGCTTGGACTCCAATCCATGCTGGTCGGAGTTCGCCACGTAATTTGCCAGAGCCGTCGCGATCACCCGTTTTGCTTCTGCTCCCCTGGTCTTGCGTCCTCGAAACTTGAGGCAGATCAGGGGAGCCAGATGGAACATATTGGCATTTGTAATCGGATGTCCAGTCAAGATGCCGAACGGCTCCGTGTCGCAAGCATCGAGCATGGCGTCCCGAATTTCTTCAATCCATTCAACTGGATTTTGGGGTAGACGACGTGCTTTTTTCACGAACAGATACCCCTATTTTTCCTTCCGCTTCAACTTGCTGTCGTTCTCTTTCAGAAACGCCTTGATCTCGTCGGAAAAGGCGAGTAGCCGCTCCCACTGCTCGATATAGAGCGTGACTGGCATCCGTTGCAGGCCGTAGATGCTGACCGCACCCTTCTCGCTGACCTTGCAGTAGAGCGAACCTTTTTTCGGTTGCTCGATTTCTGCAAGCATCTTGGAAGCCGCATCGACTTCGAGTTCACCGGCAGCAAGTTTCTTCAGGATTTCTTCTTTGTTCATGGTTTTTGCTCATGGGTTCGGGTGATGGATTGATTAAACAAACAGGATACCGTTTTTGGTGGCAATAGCAAGAGGGGCTAGTGAGGCTGGCATCGATCTTCGGATACCATCTCATGTTCACCCAGTCTCAATGAAGCCCGAAAACCCGAGAAAAACGGGACTAGAGGCAAGTATTTGCCGGTTTTTGCGGAGTTATGCCTGTTTCTTGCTTGTATTTCTCGCCAAAATCGCCTCTAATCACGCAATCCACTGCGGATAAACA
>JBAWVO010000104.1:0-19191 GCA_037147235.1 Planctomycetota bacterium
GGCTCGTTTCACTCTCCCCACCCTACTTCTGCACCTAAAACCGGAAGAGCCGAAACCTTACGATCAAGGCTGGCCCTGCGACGCCTTCATCGCCTGATCGAAGTCGGCCTTGATGTCCTCAATGTCTTCCAAGCCGGTGCTGACCCGGACATAGTCCTCGGTCACGCCGGCACCAGCGAGTTCGGCGGGGGTCTGCTGGCTGTGGGTAGTCGAGGCGGGATGGATGATCAGCGTCTTGGCGTCGCCGATGTTGGCTAGGTGCGAGGCCAACTTGGCCGACTCGATAAACTTCTGCGCGGCCGCCCGACCGCCCTTGATGCCAAAGCCGAGGATCGCCCCCGCGCCTTTACCCAGGTACTTCTGCCCTAACTTGTAGCCGGGATGCGAAGGCAAGCCCGGATAGTTGACCCAGGTCACCAGCGGATGCGACTGGAGGTGCTTGGCCAATGCCAGGGCGTTCTCGCTATGCCGCGGCATCCGCAGATGCAAAGTCTCCAGCCCTTGCAGGAAAAGAAAACTATTGAACGGACTCAAGGCACCGCCCAGGTCGCGGAGCCAATGCGTGCGGCAGGTAATGATGTAGCACAACTGCCCGATCGCGTCGTGGAAAACCGTCCCGTGATACGACCCGTCGGGTTGAGTGAACTGCGGCCACTTGTCGGGCTCACGGGTCCAATCAAACTTGCCGCTGTCAACAATCACGCCGCCAATGCTCGTGCCGTGGCCGCCGATGAACTTCGTGGCACTATAAATCGTGATGTCGATCCCGTGGTCGAACGGCCGCAACAAGATCGGCGTCAACACGGTATTATCGCAAACAACCGGCAGGCCATGCTTGTGGGCTACGTCGGCAATCGCCTCGAAATCCAACACGTCGTTCTTGGGGTTGGCCACCGACTCGATATAAACGGCCCGCGTGTTCGGCTTCACGGCCCGAGCAATGTTTTGCGGATCGGTCATATCGACAAAGGTGACCTCGATCCCTAAACGCTTGAAGGTCTGCGCGAACAAGGTAATCGTGCCGCCATAGAGGGCCGCCCCGGAAATAATGTGCGAACCGGAGTGAGCCAGATTCAACAGGGCGACGGCGATTGCCTGCTGGCCGCTGGAGACGGCCAAGGCCCCGATGCCCCCTTCCAAAGCGGCCATCCGCTGCTCGAAGACATCGGTCGTGGGGTTCATCAGCCGCGTATAGATCCAGCCCATCTCCTTGAGCGCAAACAGGTTCGCGGCATGTTCCGTACTCTTGAACACGTAGCTGGTGGTCTGATGTATCGGCATTGCGCGGGAACCCGTTGTGGGATCCGGTTGCTGTCCGGCATGTAGTGTCAGCGTGCCAAGACCAAGAGAACGTGTGGAATCAGAAGCCATGGGGAATTCCTTTCAACAGAACAATAGATGACCAAGTTTATGAATCTTATCACCAAAGGCAGGCCGACGCAAGCAGACCCCAGGAGCGGAACGCGAATAATTGTAGGGTGGGGAGAGCGCAGCGAGCCCCACCAATTAAGTATACGCGATCCACTTTTGGTGGGGCTCGTTTCACACTCCCCACCCTACTTCTGCACCTAAAACCGGAAGAGCCCATTCTGGTATGGTCCGGCCAGCCTTGGCGGACTACAATCCACGGCGGCCTTGATCGTGACCCGGAGCTAAACGCCATGTTTCAGCACGTCCTATGCGTCTTTCCCTATCGACGAACGCGCAGTTCAAAGACTTCTTTCCCTCCGTTGGGGTTGGAGTATGTCGCCGCCGCACTCCGCCCCTACGCCGAGCGGATGGATCTCGTCAATTTCCGGCATGAACGCCGGCCTAGTACACAGCCCTTCCTCCGACCAGAGACCGACCTGGTCTGCTATTCCATCAACTGGTCAGAGGATCTGGATCTGATCCGCGACGACATCAACGCCTTGCCGCCGGGGGTGACGACAATCCTGGGCGGGCGGACCGCGACGGAGAATCCGCGTTACTGGCTGGAAGCGTGTCCGAACGTGGACGCCGTCGTCTGCGGCGATGGAGAGCAGGCGATTGCCGAAATTGCCGGGGGCCGCCCCTGGTCGGAGATCGCGGGTCTGGCCTACCGCGACCGCGATGGCCAATTGCTCTTCAATCGGCCGCGAGACAACGTCCCTTTGGACGACAACCTGATGCCCGCTCGCGAGTTGCGTCGCCATGCCTATTACCTGACCACCAAGGGAGTGAGTACGGGGATCAAGGTTGACCAGGTCGCCGGCTCGCGCGGGTGCCCGTTCAATTGCCGGTTCTGCAACTTCGCGATCAACCCCTGGGGTGTGAAGCGGTGCTGGGCACCGCGGTCGCCCGAGTCGATTGTCCGCGAGATCGAGCAGATCGACGCCGACCTGGTCCTGTTCGTCGATGACGTGTTCACTTTTCAGCCGGACCGCGTGCTTGCAATCTGTGATTTACTGATTGCGAAAGGAATCCGGAAACACTACATCGTCAACGCCCGCCTGGAGATCGCCAAACGCCCCGACGTACTCCGCAAGATGGAGCAGGCCGGGTTTATTGCCATGCTCGTGGGCGTCGAGTCTACGCAGGACGTGACGCTCAAGTCAATGGGCAAGGGCTTCACCATCGAACAGGTCCGCGAGCGATTCCAAGTGCTCCGCAATTCAAAGATGATCATCAACGCCTATTTCATCGTGGGCAACCTCGGCGAAACCGAGGAGCAGATGCTCTCCACCGCGTCGTTCGCGCGCTCGCTCGGCGTCGACCTGATCCACGTCTCCCGCTTGCGCAACGAGCCTTACTCGGGCCTCGGCGACTTGGTTGCGCAGACACCCGGCTACCACATCGACGACGATGGCTTTGTCTATAGCGACGCCTACTCGGCCGAGCATATTGCCGACCTCCGCAAACAAATCGATCGCCGTTTCCACACTCCGCGGCATGTGGTGCGCGTGCTGCTCAAGCTGATACGGATTATGAATTGGCGCGTGAAGGCCAAGGCCGTGCTGACAATCCCCGTCTTCCTCACGCAACTCCTCGCCGCGCAGGTCGTTCGGAAGATGCGCAAGTGGCTGGGGCTAGAGAAAAAGACTCCCGACCGCGTGGTTCCCGCCGTCCCCCGGCCCCATTGCCTTTCGGGCCGAAGGCCCAGCCAGCCAACCAGCGAAAGGCGAAGCCCTGGACTGGATATTGACCGCCGATAAACCATCCGAATTTTCTGGCCGAAGGACGCAGTGTTCGGCGCGGGTATCCTGACCCCGCCGAAACGTCGGACCGAAGGTCTCCTGTAAATGAGAGACCTTCGGTCGGTGGCGCAGGTACATTCTCATATCGCCGCAACGAGCTTATCGTAGTCGCTATGCGAGCCGATCCAAAACCAGATATAGTCCCCTCCGTTTCGCACCGCCACGGCTCGCCAATGGATGCCGACCCGAGCAGAATAAGTCGGACGTTTTGTTCCCCGTAACTTTTTGAATTCCAACGAGGGATGACTGGGATTCACAAGCCAAGTCTTAAAGGCTCGTTTCGCCGAGTGCTGCACCTCCGGCGGCAACTCTGTCAGAAGGTTACGAAAACGTGCCGTCGCGCGAGACTTCATAGCAAATCAGCCAAGTCCATGGTTCGCCCCTCTCGGTCTTCCTCCAACGCCTCTTCCGCGAGTTTGTCCAGCACGTCGGGCGAGCGAGCAAAGGATTCCTGCCAGCATTGCTCCGACTCAATTTCTTCCAAGAGGAGGGCGGCCAAGGCGTTCTGCTGTTCTTCGGGCAAAGCCAAGGCCCTCTGAACGACCGATTGAAGCAAGGATGTCACGATATTTATCTCCGCATGAGGGCCTAATTACCGTCAAGCCCAAAGGATCGACACATCAGTATTATAGGACAAAATCAGCACCAAGAAAGAACAAGAGCCTGTCACAACGGCAGGCTCTCGCTCGGCCGATGCAGGAAGTGCCTCGTATCGAGGACATGCAGCGCCTCGTCCTTAAGACCCGGACCGTCCGCCCGTAGCACACTCCTGCGCTTGACCTGCAACTTCCTGTATCTGGCCGATAGCTTTTTCTGGTGGGGCTCGCTGCGCTCGTCCCACCCTACCGACCTACAGGAACAAACGGGAACACCATTTGTGGTGCGGCAGTCTCGGCTGCATTTGCAGGCGAGACGCCCGCACCCCAAGGTTCCCTGCTTATCTTGCGGGGCAAAACGACTGCCGCGGAACGCGATTCTCGTGGCCCCAAAAATCGGCAATACGACTAACGGAAGCCCGAAATTCCCCGGGATCTCCCGACTTGCTCACAAAAGCGTTGGCACCTGCATCAAGGCACTTCGCCGCGGTTTCGTCGTCCTCGGCGCACGTCAGAAAGACGACCGGAGTCAGATACGAGTGCGGGTCGGTGCGAATTTTCAAGAGAAGATCCAAGCCCGACATGCGCGGCAGATACAGGTCGAGGAGGATCAGGTCAAACGGTACGACAGGATGCATAAGGTTTCGGCCACCGTTCATGCCGAGTGATTCCAAGGCAAACTCAGCCGTTCGCGCCGTGGACACCTCAATGGGCCTCGCTAGTGGGCACTCCCGGAGGATCCTGCAAATCAACTTGGCGTGCCCCGGATCGTCCTCGATCAGTAACACCTTGAAGGCAGGCTTGCCCGCTGGCTGCTCTGCCGCCTGCTCTTGGAGTGCATCCAGACCTGTCAGATCTCGGGGAGCCGCCTCGTCACGCCATACCGGCATGGTGGAGGGTGCTTCCACCCCCACTTTGACCTGACCCCCACGAATTCCGAGAATCGTGACCTTCACGTCACGCCCAATGTGGATCGAACTATCCTGCTTACGAGATAGAACTAACATGACCAATCCTCCTTGACGATCGACCCCGGAACAAGCCGCGGTTCGATACCTGGATGCGTCTTCCGACACGAGGCGGCCAATGCTGACCTATGGTTCCGAGGTTCAGCGAGTCGTCAATCGAATCGCGGAGACTCCTGTGGTTATTACGGAAAAACACACACTCCAAGTTATCTTACCGAAATATCGATCTTATGCAATAGGCAAATAGAGCAATTCCAAAATAATTTTTGCGGGGCGTGGTAGCATTGCTAGCACCCCAGGGACGAATGAAACGAGCCACACCAACCCTGTTTTCGCCCGCTTTTTGTGGGGGTTCGCTCGTCCCACCCTACTCGCTTATTCAAATGCGCGTGCCGCAGATGATTTTGCTGTTGGTCGCTTAGATTTGGGTGCATCTTCGGGCAGTTCTTTGATCCACTTCGACAACGGGTCGAGGCTGGACTGCAAACTGCCTTTGACCTTCGCTCCGCTGACGCTGAACTTGATGGCGTCGATCATGTCCGAGAACTCGCGGGGCACGCCGCGCATTCCCTTCAAGGAATTTCGCATCACGACCTGCCCGCCGTCGAGAATCTTCTTGGCATCCTCGGCAAATTTGGCATCTTTACACAACAGCGTGGCGTTCACCGTTGCTTTCGATGAATCCAGGCTGGCATTGAAGGCTAGGCCGAGCAAGTTTTGCAGAAACTGCTCATCCACCCCCCCAAGCCCTTTGAGATCGCCGTCGTTGCCAATGTTCTGCTTGATTTCCCTCGCGAAACGGTCGCTTGCCATGAGTCCCTTGATATTGACGGCTCCGGCCATGGTCTTGGAAAAATCGGCCTCGCTCATGGCGTTCTGCATTCCTTCTGAAAATTCGGGCGATTTGCCGCGTTCCAGGATCTTCTTCAGGACTTCCAGTTTCGGACAGGTTATTATCAATGTGCTTTCCGGCAAGCAGAAAGCCATTCCATGCTCACGTTCAGCCTTTTCGCCACCAAAGCTATAACGATAGGTCTCCTCGAAAACCGCGATACTTCCAATCTTGACTTCTTCATATTTGACATCCTTCTGAGAGGCTCTAACCTTCTTGTTGGATCTAATATCGGTGGCACTCATCGCTTTTTTCAAACGGATTACCATGACCAGGTCCGAGTCACTGGGAGAGTCCATCTTGCCGCCTGCGGCGAAGGTGACCCGACTGATGTTCGAGGGCGCAATCCCCATTTCTTGCTCGAGGTTCCGTTCACCGTCCTCTAATTGCGGCCGATCCTTCTTCATCTGCTGATAAATGGAACTGCTCATCAACTCGTCAACATTCGCCGTCCCGACGACCAGGCAGTCGTTGGGTAAGTAGCGCATGGCTTCGGAAATGCCCCCGCGCCCGAAGAACATCCAAACGATCAATGCCAGCAAGACGACTGCACCAACTCCAGCCCCCACACCGATCACGATGGTTCGGTGTTCCGTGAAAAGTTTCGTCAGGGAAGACGGTTTGGCTGCCAGCCGCGAATATTGCAATGGCTCGGATTCCCATGTAGGTGGATTTGCGGTATCTGGACTCGCCGAGCTTGGACCGGGAGTTATCTGTGATGCAGCGGATGGAGGAGCAGGCGGAAGATTTGGAGCCGCCATCTGCGGTTGAGCCGAAAGCAACGGCACGATCAATGCCGCTCCACAAGTGCAGCGCGCTTGTCGGCCAGCAAATTCGGGTGGGGCTTGATGCTGTTTGCTGCAACTCGGACAGACAAATTGGATCGACATGGTTCTCTCTCGTATAGAAAAACGACAAGGCTTGTGAACATCGTCTCCGATTCTCGTCTCAATGCCGGGGGATGTCAACTAGCCTGTTGTCGCATGAAGAAGCCATTTTGGGCCATTGAACTCAAACCGCGAGCAGTATGGATAAATTTATTTCGACTCCAATTTCAATCCTAGAACACCTGCGAGTTTATCGGCGGTCGCCATGCGGATGTCGCGTTTTCCGGCAAGAAATCGGGTGACGATTATGGGCGAGACACCGGATTCCTTCGCGATTTGATAAAACGACCGACCGCTGGACCGCAACGAGGTTTTGAGCATTTCCGTAAGAGAATTTTCTTCCTTCCTGCGCGGTTTGGAAGCAGGAGGGAATTCGTCTTCGATTTTGCGGCGGATTTCTTTATCGCGGGCGATTTCCTCGGGAGTTAAACGTCGAGATCGGAAAACACGAATTGCTTTAATCGGTTTCATCATAAAACCTAAGGTTCAGGAACTTCAAAAGCGGTAATGACGCGAATTGTATCCGGATCGATTCGGTCGTAAACGACCATGATATACTCATCTACGAGAGTATAACCCCAAACGACTGGCTGGCCCGTGGTCTTACTGATTCCCTCCCGATAAGGGTGGTATAACACGGTTTCCACGTGAGCGATGGTTAATCCATGTTCGGCAATATGCTGGACATTCCCTTCAGGATCATCTTCCATGTCCCAGATGATGTGTAGGAATTGCATCTTGGCAGTCGATGGTCAAAATAAGAGTATTCCAGATAACCCCGTGAATCATATCATATTGACTAATAATAGTCAATTGGTTATTTTAGGTTCCGCGAAAGAATAGCCCCTGCCCCGGAGGGGCGAGTGAGAATAGCCCAGCAATTTATTGCTGGGGAAGAGGATCAGCGAAACCGAAAGTCCCGTGGGGACGATTGAAACTTGAATTTGGGACGGTACCAGCTTCCGCTCAGTCGTCCCCACAGGACTACAAGGTTTCCTGCGCTACGGTAACCCAGCGATAAATCGCTGGGCTATTCTCAATCGTCCCGGGACGGCAAAACCCCTAGCAACTTCTGTAGAACAACGAGGGCTACGCCCTGGGAACCTGCGGAACACCTTGGCTTACGGCTCGATCACTCCACCCTGTGCTTGCTCTGTTTGTCCCGGCTCCGCTTCGGGACTGCGCTCGGGCGGCGCACCGGCTCCGCTCGCCCTGACTTGGCTAGTCCGCCGGAACTTGGGCGACACGGAAGCCCAGGGGGTTGAACCGGTACTCGGGCGTGATCCTGTTACGGTACGCCGACCGGCAGATCCAGGCGAAGTCGTCCCAGCCGCCGCCGCGAAACACGCGGTTCGAGCCCTTTGCGGGACCGCTCGGATCGTCCACTGCTTCTGCCCTATACGCTCCATACCAGTCCTGACACCACTCCCATACGTTCCCGTGCATGTCATACAACCCCCAGGCGTTCGGCTTCTTCACGCCTACAGGATGCGTCTTGCTGCCTGAATTCGTGGTGTACCAGGCGTACTCGCCAAGTTGATTCTCGTAGTCCCCAAAACAGAACTTGTCCGTACTCCCCGCCCGGCAGGCATATTCCCATTGCGCCTCGGTCGGTAATACAAACTCGCCCCCTTGCCTGCCTGCTATCACATTGAGATTGCCAAAAAACTGTTGGCAATCGTCCCAACTGACGTTCTCCACCGGATTCCTCGGACCCTTGTAATCGCTCGGATTGCCGCCCATTGGTGCCTGCCACTGTTCCTGCGTTACCTGGTACTTGCCGAGGTAAAACGGCTTTGTAATGGTCACCTTGTGGACCGGCTTCTCAATGTCGTTGCCCATCATGAACTCGCCAGCCGGAATCAAGACCATTTCCAGCTTGATACCGTTGCCCAAGTCAACCGCAATTTCTTTCTGAACATACGGCTCGGGTTGTATGAAGGAGTTCGGCCGTACATCAGGAGTGAACGAGCGGAACTCGTCGGCACCGGCCACGCCAATCGCCACGACCCAGCTCTCCACTGCCCAACGGGCTAGGTCTTCTACAAGGCCAAAATTCTCATGCAATCGCTTGGTCAACCGCGCAATGATCAGTTCCTTTGGAACCCCGGCGGAAGACTGGCGTAGCTCAGTTCCTGCTCCGTCCCGGATGGCACTCACTAGCGCATTGATTTCCCGTTTATGCTCCCCGCAGACGTCGCGCAGCAGGGCCTCGCAACGCCGCGCGTCGTTGCTGAGATCAAGACCGAAGCGGCCGACCAGTTCCGTCAGCTTGGTGCGCACGATGTCTTGCATGGGCGTTCTTTCAGTCATTTGTCAGTACCGGATTTCGCCTTCCACCTTGCCAAAATGTACTTTTGTCTTGTCGGCCAGACAGACGCTGCGACCTGGACCTAGCTTGTTTCCTGTTATGCGACTGCAGCACTCGCTACGCCATGAGCGGGCGGCGCACCGGCTCCGCTCGCCCTGACTTGACTTGGCTAGTCCGCCGGAACTTGGGCGACACGCAAGCCCAGGAAGCTGCCCCGGTGCCATTTTCCGAGGTCGTTGAGGCACGCCGACTGGCAGTTTCTGCCGACGTCGCCCCAGCTCCCGCCGCGAGACACGCGGTACGATCCCTCTTTATACGTGCCATACCAGTCCTGGCACCACTCCCATACGTTCCCGTGCATGTCATATAGCCCCCAGGCGTTCGGCTTCCTCCCGCCTACAAGATGCGTCTTGTCGTCTGAGTTCGCTCGGTACCAAGCGTACTTGCCAAGTTGTTTTTCGTCGTCCCCAAAACAGAACTTGTCCGTGCTTCCCGCTCGACAGGTATATTCCCATTGTGCCTGCGTTGGCAATACGAACTTACCCCCTCGCCCGCCTGTCTTCGCGTTCAGCTCGACAAGAAACTCCTGGCAATCGTCCCAACTGACGTTCTCCACCGGATTCCTTGGACCCTTGTAATGGCTCGGATTGCCGCCCATGACCGCCTTCCACTGTTCCTGCGTTACCTCGTACGCGCCAGCACCCGACAAACGCGAAACCCCGTATTTTGCGGTTTTCGGCCGCCGATTTACTGGCCGTGGGGGAAGAGGTACAATAACAAAATACCGGCCGGCCCCAAGCGATAGCTACGCGACGGGCTTTGCGGCTGGCGGGTGCCGTGGTCCTCATCCTTCCACGAACCCCGCCGGCCGGGCTGGCTTAACAGAAGGATGAGATTCATGGAAACGCCCGAAAAAAACATTCCCGAGAGTATCTATTGGTGCCATCAACACGCGATTGAGACGCTAGAATTTTTGGCGTCACTCGTCGGCCAATGCGACCCAAAGATGGTTTGGTCGATGAAGAACATCGGCGGCAGATACTATCAAAAACGCGATTGCGGCAATATCGGGAAGGCCATTGCCTATTTCCGAAACGAATATCTTGAATGGAGCGAGTACAGGGATGTAATCCCCTGCTTTTCTTCCGTCTGCAATTCGCCGATCAAGTTGCTGTTTATCATTGAGCCGAGCGCACACGCCGTTCTTGATCAACTTGCCCGTACCGTCCTGAATCGGATATGGGGGCGGATATTCCCGAGGCGGCCCGAAGAGGGGATAAAGAAAACCCCAGAGGAAAACCTTTGGCCGGTTACGACCTCAGAAATGTTAAAGGAAGCCGATCTTGACCAAATGGCGGACGCGGTTCGGATTTATACCAAGGATCGCGAGGCAGACGGCCCGCTCGATATGGACTGCATTGAGTGGCTCAGCGCGGCAATTCAACAGGAATACGCCCGCCTAATCCAGACCTTACCTAATTCAGAAGAGCAGCCAGCCAGCACGGCCGCACCGCAGACGCCGGTTGCCATCGGGAAGAACAGTGGAAAACTCAAAACCAACGACCTAATGATTTTGACGCTCGAAAAAACGCCGGAGGCGGCCAACTGGTCGATCAGCCAATGGGAAACAAACATTAAACGCAGTCGGGCAGCGATCCATGCTACCCAACAGTGGGAGCGACTTGCGGCAGTCCACAAGGTTGCCAAGGTAGAGCGAGCCTTACAGCAAGACCGCTTGAGGGGAATGAATAAGAGGGGCATGGACGGCGGCAAAATAGACCGCAGACACCAAGGGCAAAACATCGACTAAGACCCGAACAAAACCCGAACGAACGCGCAAAAACCCGAACAGACGCGTAAAATTCCGAAAATTATTTTAGGGCCGTTTTCCCCGCGAAAACGGCCCTTTTCTTTTGCTTTCCGCGACACGGACGCGGACTTTTCACCCCAAAACCCGAACGAACGCGGGAGCTAAAAGGCCCCGTATTTTGTTGGAGGTGAAATGCAAGCGATCGACAAGACCCAAACCCCCGCCGCACTCGTCAGCGTAGCCCGTGCCGCGCATCGGATAAACGACCGCGAGTTAGAGCGAGCCGCCAAAAAGCTTCTGCTTGAGGAATTCGGTATTCGCATCATCTTCCAGCGAGATCAGGTCACCACCATCGCGGAGCCGGCCCGATGATCGCGCCCGCCAGCCCCCGCCGCGTCACCCTTGACCCCGTGGTCTGTTACCGCGTGGCCATCGACGCCGAGCCGAGTAACTGCATACCGGCACTGGCCGCCGTGCTTATCTCGCAGTGGCGCGAGAAGAAAGCCGAGGACCGCGCCGCAGCGGAAGCAGCCGGCAAAACACAGGAACCCCACCCCTAGCGCATAAATTCAGCCGGCCGCCACCCAAAGCAAACCGGCTGAATTATGGAGAAAACCGACAGTGAATTGTCTCACAAAACCAGAGAAAAAGCAACCGCCCACCCTCGCGCCCACGACGTTTTCCACCTCGCGCTTAGCCGACTTTTGCAGCGAAAAGGAGCTTGTCAAGCAGACTGGCCACGCCCGCAGCGAGTGGCCGCTCGTCATTCTCAAAGAACTAGTCGATAACTCCCACGACGCTTGCGAAGAGGCCGGCACCGCGCCAGTGATCAGCGTCACTGTGGACGACAGCGGGATCGAGATCAGCGACAACGGCCCCGGCATCCCCGCGAAGACGGTCGAAAGCTTGGTCGACTTCTCGACCCGCACAAGCAGTCGGGAGGCTTACGTAATTCCGGCCCGCGGCGCACAGGGAAACGCGCTGCAAACACTTCTGGCAATGTCTTACGTTCTTGACGGCAACCTTGGCCGGGTGGACATTACCGCCCAGGGCCTGCGGCACGAGATAAGTTTCCGAATTGACCCGATCCGGCAGATTCCGGCCATAACGCATACCGCCCATCCCGTCGAAATTGTAAAAATCGGGACTTCTGTAAAAGTATGGTGGCCGCCGGTATCCATGGATACCCTCAGAGACTCAGGGAGCGAATTCTTACAAAACGCCCTCGCCTTCACTTGGTTAAATCCGCATCTTACGATTACCGTTCACTGGTTTGGCGTGGGGATCAGCGATTCGGCCACAGACCCCGCCTGGACGAAGTGGAAGCCATCCGATCCGACTTCACCCCACTGGTACAGCCACGAGGCTTTTAATCGGCTAGTAGGTGCCTACATCGCACAGGGCCAGGACGACGGCACCGAAAGAAGCGTCAGGGAGTTTATCAGCGAGTTTCGCGGCCTCAGTGGTTCAGCCAAGCAGAAGATCGTCCTCGATAAAACCGGTTTGGCCCGCACCAATCTTTCCGCGCTGGTCGATGACAACGGACTGCGCCACGAGGTGGTAGACAAACTTTTGGCCGCATGCCAGGAGAACAGCACGGCGGTTAAGCCAGCCGCGCTAGGAATCATCGGGGAGGCCCATATCAAGGAACGCTTCGGAATATGCGATTCTCAGCTAGAGGAAAGCTATTTTGAGTATCGAAGAGTTGCCACGATGGACGGCGATCTGCCCGTGGTGGTCGAAGTCGCCTTTGCTTTTAATCCAGATTCAGACGCCAATCGGAAAATTATCTTTGGTGTGAACTGGTCAGCCGGAATTATCAATCCGTTCCGCCAACTGAATTACAGCAGCCTCGACGAACTGCTTGGGGAACAGAAGGCCGGCCAGGATGAACCGGTCACGATTCTCGTACACGTGGCGAGGCCTGGTATCCAGCATAAAGACCGTGGAAAATCAGCGGTCTCTCTCAGCTACGCACTGGCCGAAATCATCCGCGATTGCGTTACCAAAGTTACGGCGCGCTGGTGCAAAATCCGCAAGGCGGAAGAACGTCAGGCGGCTAAACGCTGGCAGCGGAAAGAGCTTCTCTCCAAATCGCGGAAGAGCAAAAAGGCATCATTGCAGGAGGCCGTCTTCAGTGTGATTCCCGAGGCCAGCAAGGCCACATCGGGCGACGGTCGATATGAGTTTCCCAAGCGGAACCTTTACTACACGACCCGAGAGATGATCCAGAGCGTCACCGCCGAAAAATTGGAATGGGCCTGGTTTCAAACGATCGTAACAAAATTTGAGCAGGAGCGCGGCGCGATCCACGGTATGTATTGCGATCCACGTGGTTATCTAATCGAGCCGCACACCGGCAATGTAATCCCACTTGGAACCCGCGAAGTTGACGCCTACACCATCCCCTACCATTTATTCAACAAGATTCTATACATCGAAAAGAAGGGACTCCACCCACTATTCCGCGAGGCCAAACTGGCCGAGAAATACGATCTCGCGATTATCTGCGCCGAGGGGTACGCATGCAAAGCAGCCAAGGTACTGTTGACCGCGGCAAAGGCTCAGAGCATGACGTTGATGTCGCTACATGACGCCGATCCGGCTGGCTATAACATCGCCCGCACGCTCCGCGAGGCCACGGCCACTTGCCCCGATTACAAGATGGACGTGATCGACATCGGCCTGCAACTGGATGAGGCACTCGCAATGGGTCTGCAAACGGAGTTTTTCTATCGGAAGAACGCTCTTCCATCCGCGATCAAGATGAGCGAAGCAGAGCGCAAATACTTCACCGGCGAGGAAGTTTCCTTAGATGGCAAGCGCAGGTGGAAGGCCCAGCGGATCGAGTTGAACGCGCTGGCCAAAGACCCCGATCGGTTCATTGCGTGGATCGAAGGCAAGTTGCAGGGCCTGGGGCTTGCCAAGAAGCTACTTCCACCGCCGGCGGTTATCAAACAGACGGCAGAGCAGCACCGCGATCAGGCATTGCTCGATTCCGCTACCGAGCATCTCTTTGAGATCCTCGACGTATCGGGCATGGCCGCCAAGATGGTCAGCAAGGTCAAACTCTCGGTCACGAACATCCCCGGCGAACTGAAAAAATGGGCGAAGGAGTTACCACCGGATTCCTGGAAAAATCACGTTAGCTGGTTGGTCGATCAGAAGATTGCTTCCGTTGACGACGTGCTCGCTCAGTTGGCTCAGGATGCAGTTGAGAGCATCGGGGGGGCCAGCGCATGAACGCCATTTACCCCCAAGGCCGAAAATTCTTCGCCCACCGATATTGCCGTCTGTTGGCTAAGACTTGCGCGGCGCAGGAGATCGGGCACATTGCGGCACTGCTTTGCACGTACATTGTCCACCTCGAAGACTCCACCCACTACACCAAGCCGATTTCCTTTTATAACGACCAGCTTCTGCCGCTTCTCGCGATCAATAAATGGAAGTCACTCGACAGGGCGCGAAGTAAAGCCGTCGCAGCCGGCTGGCTCGAATATGTTCCAGGCCGCAGCGGTTCACACGAAGCCGGACTTTATTGGACCGTCATTCCAGACCGGTTTATCAATTTGCCGGATACCGATTGTTCGGCCACCGGCGACGACGACACGCAACAACCCCCCAAAGACCGTATCCGCCAAACGGATAACGCTAACGGGTTGCCGTATCCGCGAAAGGGATACGCTGGGGGTGTCGCTGGGGGTGTCGCTGGGGGTGAACTACCATCCCTATCCCTAACCCTAAATACAAAGAGCCGCAAGCGGCCCGTGTTTGTCCAGCCTTCGGAAGAGGAAGTACAAGCCTACTGGACTCAAAAGAAACTCCAAGGCGATCCAGACGAGTATCGTGACCACTACCAAGCCAATGGATGGACCCAGGGCAAGGGCAAGCCGTTGACGGACTGGAAAGCCGCAGCCAATAACTGGTCACGACGGCAAAGCCAGTTTTCCCGCAATGACTCAGCCTCCCCCGATTCCCAAACCCAACCGGATGATTACGCATGAACCCAAACAGCGAGGTATTGGATCAGCTTCCACCCAATGACACCGAGGCGGAAGGAAAACTACTCGGCGCGCTCCTCCTCGATCCGCGCCGCCTGGAAGAGATCAGCTTGGAGCCAAACGAGTTTTATGGCGGTCTCCATGCCAACGTCTTCCGCGTGATCCAGCGGGTTTACATGGCCCGGCCGGATTCCGACGCAGCGCACGCCGTGGCGCAAGCCCTGCAATCCGACGAAAAACTTTGGAAGGAGCTTGGCAACGGCGCGTTATTCGTCGAATGGGTTCAGCGGGCTACCGTCACCAAGGCACCGTACTACGCCGGACGCATCCACAAGGCCGCGCAGCATCGGACAATGATTCAAGCCGCCAATGCAATGCTCCAACGTGCTTACGACATGGAGGAGGACCAAGGCGACCTGCTTTCGGATTGCGAACGGATTTTATCGACTCTCAGCACTGGATCAGCTTCCACAGACCCGGCCGCCATTGCCGACGCCGTAATGGAATCCATGCAGATGATCGAAGACATCTGCACCCGCAAAGACCGCGCTGGAATTCTTACCGGAATGTATGCGTATGATCGCGACCTCGGCGGGCTACACCCAGGAGAGCTTACGACTCTTGCAGCACGACCAGGACAGGGCAAGTCGGCCACCATGGGCCAATGGGCTTTCCACGTCGCGGAATCAGGAAAACGGGTCTACATGGCCAGCATTGAAATGAGCCGCACGGACTTAGCCACCCGGCAATTATGTGCAGTTTCAGGAGTATCTAATCAGAAAATACGCACCGGCAGTATCGACCAGTCAGACATCGGATTATTGGTTGACGCGGCGGAAATCGTCAGCCGCGGAAATCTCGTCATTCACGATTACCCGAGGCTCAATCCTTTCGAGATTCGCCGCGCAGCACGGCGCGAGAAGGCGGAGATCATTTTCATCGACTATTTACAGTTGGTGCAGTCACCTGATCGGAACAAAAAACGGCATGAACAGGTGGGGGAAATCTGCAAAGACTTGCGCGCCATCGCCAGGGAATTGAAGATTCCCATGGTAGTGGCCGCGCAGTTGAACAGATCGGCGGACATGCCCGGCAAAGACCCGCGCCCCCGGCTATCGCAGTTGAAGGAATCGGGATCAATCGAAGAGGATAGCGATTGTGTGCTGTTGCTTTACCGACCAGAGGAAAAGATTGTTGGCAAAGACAAATTCGCTGGCCAAACATGGGACGCGGAATTGAAAGTTGCCAAAAACCGCAAAGGTTGCACCCCCCGCTTCCGCATGACGTGGGACGCGGCCCGGACTCAATTCAGTATTTACGAACCCGAACGGACCGCAAGCCGCGATCCGAGCTTTGACCAAGGAAACTTTTGATGAACCGAAACGAGCTTGAGCTATTGGCGATCGACTATCACGACCGCCAAGCCACCTGGGCGCAATTTTGGAGCGACAACGCCGAGATCGTGATGGAAACGACCTTGCACGATAAAGGCCCGCTAGCGAGGCAGCTATGCGCTTTGGTGGTTGCCGGCGACCTGGACGGCCACCGCCCAACGCCTAATTCCATGTTTGGGTGGGATGAGGCAGAAGCCGACCCCAAGCCGGTGCCGACGCTGAAGCCGCACGATACCGAGACCGTAGCCCGGTGCCAGTGGGTGCCAGGGCAAGAGGTGAGATCGTGAGCAAACCACTCCCCCCGTGGCCGCCGGCACACGCGAACTTACCCGATACGATCGAGGAAATCGAGCGGGGAAAACTGCCCAGACAGTTGGAATTGTTCGGTAAACCATTCGACCATTCCGCCGCGGCGCGGAAGGCCAGATTATTGGCCGACCAACCAGCAAAGAAAAACCCATGACCATCCCTAGCCTATCGCCATCCCACGAAGGCCGCCCACAGATCGTAGTACAGAGGCCACGATGCCCGGAGTGTGATTGCACCCGCTTCACATCAGACGGCACTCGCGACAATGGCGACGGCAGCCAGCTACGATACGCTCGATGCCGGGAGTGTGGCTTGAAGGTCTTCATTATTTCGGAATAGTCCTAAGTTAGGAATTGAGCGTAGGGCACTCGCGTAAACTTTAAGCATTGAACGCAACACAACCAACCATACGAGGATAACATGCCAATCGACCCAACAGTCCATTACGAGTCCGCGAGCCGCCTATGCCAGACGTTTCAGCGGTCATTCGGTGCCATTAAGAAAGCGATCAAAGCAAGTGGGGCACGACCAACCCATACCGTCAACGGTTGCGAATTCTTCCACAGCGATGATGTCGAACGGATCGGGGAACAACTTCGCGCGACAGCCAAGCCGACAACGCGAAAGAATTCCGGCCAATGAACGCCTACACCCACCCTACCCCTCCCCCGGGGGTAAAAGGTACTTCTCGGCCGCCGTTTCCACGGTGTCCGCACCCAGGCCATCGAACTAAATTATTCTCTTGGTTGCCCGAATTGAAAATTCTTGGAGCGAAACCTAAGCACAGGATCGAAACGCCATGACAGCCAGTTGGATGGATTCACTTTCGACGATGAACGCGGACGCGATCCGGCCGCTATTTCCGGCCTCGGCCGTTGCCGACGCGGACAAAGCCCGGCAGCTTTCGACGGACCGGCGACACATCCGGCGCACGGACAAAGCGGTCATGCTCGACGCCCGCCGGCTGGCCAACGCCATCGAACACCTCGGCCGCTTGCCGGACCCCGGCGAGAGCTTTCACTTGGTCACCGAGAAAAAGTATTCCATGATGCACGTTATCCCGGCCGTGCTCCACTACGCCGATCCGGCGACGATCCGATACTTGGCCGTGGTCACCCTGTCATTCTCGCAGCCCAATATGCTCGACCTGTTGGCCATGCTCGACAGCGGACAAATCGAGAAGGTGGACTTCCTTTATTCGTGCTACTTCAAGAGCAACGAAAAGGAGAACTGCCAGAGACTAACCGAAGAGCTTACGAGCCGTGGCCAGCGCGTTTTTGCCGGGTTGATCCACGCGAAGATTCTCTTGATCGAGACCACGGCCGGCCGCACCTACTCGGTTGAATCATCCGCAAATCTTCGCAGTTGCTCTTCCATCGAACAAATCACCATGACGCACGACCGCAGCCTATTCGACTTCCACCAGCAGTGGTTGAACGAAGTAATGGAGGGACCGTCGAAATGAAACGTAAACCAGCAGCACCACCCCAGCACCTCGACGAACAGGCCCGCGCCAAATGGGCGGAAACCCTCCCAATCTTGGAAGCACGCGGCGAACCCGACCAGGGCAGCCTAGACGCGCTGGCAGGGTATTGCCTTGCATGGAGCCGATGGACGGCGGCAGAGGCCCAGGTGAACGCACTAGGCCCTGTGGTGAAGAGCCCAGCAGGGTTTGCCGTTGCCAACCCCTATGTGGCACTCGCGGCAGCGGCAGGCCGACAGATGCGAGCTTGGTCTACAGAATTGAGGCGACGTTAATCATGGGCATGCTAGGGAAGACCAATGGCGCAACACTCAGCCGAGGCGACAAGTACTCGGTTAAGAAGGACCGCGAGCGCGACCGCAGCGCGAAGTCTTCCAGCACTTCCCGAGACATTGCGGCAGACTGGCCAGGATGGGGGAATCAATTCCGCCGCGCCCGGTGCAAGAAGTCGCTTCAAGTATTCCTGAAAACCTACTTTCCAGAAGCCTTTTCAAAACCATTCTGCCCAGATCATCTTCGCGTAATTCAGAAGATCGAAAACGCGGTCAGACATGGCGGTCTATTTGCGCTGGCCATGCCACGCGGAGCCGGAAAGACGACGATATGCGAAAGGGCCATGCTTTGGGCACTGCTTTACGGATTCCGCCGCTTCGGTTGTTTGATCGGAGCCACCGAGCGAGCCGCGCAGTTAATGCTCGAGCATTGCAAACGCGAGTTGCTCTTCAACGATCGCCTGGGGGAAGACTTCCCCGAGGTCACCTATGCGCTACGCAAGTTGGAGGACAATGCCCGGCGAGCTAAGGGGCAGCTTTGGGACGGCAAACAGACGTTGATTGATTGGTCCAGTAATCGGATTACGCTCCCGACAATTCCCAAGGGGAAGGTCAGCGGAAGCACGCTTACCGTGGCCGCCTTGACCGGAGCCCTTCGCGGTCAGAGCCACGTGCTCCACACCGGCGAGATTATCCGGCCAGCTTTCATTCTCTTGGACGACCCCTCGACGAGAGAATCGGCCTTTTCCAAGATTCAAACAGAGCAACGCCTTGCCATCCTAAATGGCGACGTGCTCGGTATGAGCGGCCCAGGTCAGACGATCGCGGCAGTCATTCCTTGCACCGTGATCGCCAATGGAGACCTTGCCGACCAGATACTTGACCGCGCCCGTAATCCGCAGTGGCAGGGCGAGCGTACAAAGATGGTTTATTCGTTCCCTACGAATGAAGCAAGGTGGGAAACCTACCGACAGCTTCGGGAAGACTCTTTCCGATGCGACGGCGACGGCCACCAAGGCACGGAATACTATCAGCAGCACCGCGAGGCGATGG
>JBAWVO010000105.1:0-19012 GCA_037147235.1 Planctomycetota bacterium
ATGGTGAAGCTAGTGAGGCACTGGCAGACGAAAGAGCCAGCAATAGATAGGCTGCGCCTAAACCACTGCGCCACTTCTCGATTCTACCGGAATTTTGCACGAATCGTTCACCGATCCAAAATACTTCCCTGCTTGGCGAGCCATGGGTGAATGTGGTAGAGTTGAATCTCGGTTTGGATGGGATTCGGTATCAGAATTAGAAGGAGTTTTCGGAAATGAGCATTGCGGAAATCGAGTCCGCCATCACTCAACTCCCGGCGAAAGAGTATGCCGAGTTGATGGCGTGGCTCCAAGAGTATCATGATCGGATGTGGGATAAGCAGCTCGATGACGACTTGGCGGCAGGGCGTCTCGATGCATTGATGGCGGAAGCGAATGATGAGTACAAGCAGGGGTTGGCACAACCTCTATGAAACACTTCACTCTGCCGTGTTTCTGGCGACGTTATCGCCAACTGCCCAAGGAGGTGCGGGAGTTGGCAGACAAGAATCACGGGTTGCTCAACAGTGATCCGCAACATCCGTCACTGCAACTCAAAAAAATTGGCAAGGCAAAGCAACTCTGGTCGGTGCGAGTGGGAATGCACTATCGTGCGCTGGGGTTCGATAAACCAGAAGGCATTGTATGGTTCTGGATCGGTTCGCATGCGGAATACGACAAGGTATTGTCGTAATGACGGTCATCGCCGTCATCTTGCAGGTCCGCAGCTGGGGCATCCGCAGCGGGGACAGAGGAAGGAATTCCGGGAATTCCTGAAACTACATGAGTCTAAAGGACTAATGGAGCAGCAGCGACCAGACATAGTTGAATTTCATCCTTGCGTTTCAACGTACGTGGTGTTGGACGGAATTCTTGTGGTCGTCTTTGGAGGCTTCTTGACCTTATCTGCTCTTGGGATGCCCAATGCGTGGATTATAGCCGTATTGTCTTTGGCTCTTTTGGTTGTGGTCCATGCCTGGATTGCATCACATCGGCTGGTTTTGTCGCATTCAATCTTGGAATATAGATCGTTGTGGCGAACTGAGGCAATTGCCTTCTCGCAGATCGAAGACTTCGAGTTTCGTGTCGGCTGGGACAGATACTGCGATCGCTCTAAGCCATTCTACAGGATTGTAATTCGTCCACGTAGTCGAGTTGGTAACGGCAGTATTGTGATCAACGCGAAATTATTTGGGTCTCGCGATGTTAGGACAATCCTGGATGCGCTCGCGGTTGCGTGTCCTGCTCCCGCGACCCTCGACAAGAGATGACACGGACACGAAAGTGCCCCGAAGGCGATAGCTTCGTCGTCGGCTCGTGACGATAGCGGAGCCGATAAATTCCAGATCTCCAAGCGGCCGGCCAGTGCGACCGTGCTGGCGTATGTCTCTCAGTTCCTTAGAGTTCAGGGAGGGTAGAGTCGAGAAGTTGCGCGGTGGTTTAGGCGCAGCCACCCCTAAAACGTGTTTTCCGGCGGTTGACATCCTGCGGCTGGGCCGCTACTATCCAATCAATGCTTCCAAAGCTTTTTCGAGGAATATCGTATGATTCGAATGTTGACCGGCCTTACCTTGCTGCTTTTCGCCGCCAGCGCGTCGGCTGAAAATGTATTTCCTTACCGCTACCAGACTCAAACGCTGCCCAACGGTCTGCGAGTGATTTTCATTCCCATGTCCGGCAGCGGGCTGGTGAGTTACTGGTCCGTCGTGCGAACCGGCAGCCGGGACGAGGTCGAGCCGGGCCGGTCGGGATACGCCCATTTCTTCGAGCACATGATGTTCCGCGGCACGAAAAAATATCCGGGACCGGTTTACGACCGCATCGTCAACGGTCTTGGGGCGCATTCCAATGCATTTACTTCGGAAGACCTGACGGCGTTTCACTTAACCTTCGCCAAAGCGGACCTCGCCAAGGTAATCGAACTTGAGGCCGACCGCTTCCAAAATCTGCACTATGAGCGGCCCGAGTTCCAGACCGAGGCTGGGGCAGTTTACGGCGAGTATCGCAAGGATCAGACCGAGCCGGCGTTCATGCTGGAAGAAAAGCTCCGCGACACGGCCTTCGATCAGCATCCCTACAAGCACACCACGATGGGCTTTGAGGCCGACGTCAAGAACATGCCGCAAGGCTATGAATACAGCCAGGCCTTCTTTCAGCGGTTCTACCGGCCGGAGAATGTCGTGCTGCTGGTCGTGGGCGACTTCGACCCGGCGGCCACATGGAAACTGATTCAAGAGTCCTACGGCCCCTGGAAGCCGGGCTACCAGGCTGCGGCGATCAAGCTGGAGCCTGCGCCGTCGGGCGAGCGGAAGGCCAAAGTTACTTACCCCGGTCAGACCCTGCCGATCCTCGACCTGGCCTATCGCGGCGATGCGTTCGACCCCGACAATCGCGACTACGTTGCCGCTCGGCTCTTGGCCGAAATGGCATTCGGCACCACCAGCGATGCCTATAAGAAGCTCGTCTTGGATCAGCAGAAGGCCGAGGCGATTTTTGCCGGCGTGCCCATGAACCGCGATGCGTCGCTGTTCGAGGTCACGGCGGTTGTCAAGCGACCTGAAGACTTGCCGGCGGTGCAGAAGGTGCTGGAAGAGGCTATCGAGCGATTCCAAACAAAATTAGTTGACCCCGAGCAGCTTGCCCGAGTGAAGCGGCATGAGAAGTATGGGTTTTTGATGCAGCTTGATTCACCCCAGCACACGGCAGCGGCCGTGGTGCCGCTGATTTCGGCGGTCGGCACGATCGATGGCGTAGATCGCTTGTACAAAGCCTCGGAGCAAGTGACTCCGGAAGACATCCAACGGGCGGCCCGCAAGTATTTCACCCCACAGCGGCGAACCGTCATCGTTTTGAAAGGGACAGACAAGCCATGAAAACCCATAATCCCATTTTTATATTCTTTCTCGCTTTGTTTGCCGCAACGGCCCATGCCGGCCCGGCTGACGAGGTGTTGCTGCCGGTGGCCGATGATCCAACGGTTTCCTATCGCATTACGTTCTTTGCCGGCTCGCAATACGATCCGCCGGGCAAGGAGGGACTGGCAGCCTTAACGGCCCGCATGATCGCAGAGGGATCGACCAAGCAACACCGCTACGAAGAGATATTAGATCTGCTCTTCCCCATGGCTGGCGGCTATGACTCGTCGTGCTCGGTGGAAACGGTGGTCATTTCCGGCCGGATTCACAAGGACAATGTCGCGGCGTTTCAGCCACTGTTGTTGCAGGCGATCGTCGAACCGGCCTTCCGCAGCGAAGATTTGGAACGGATCCGCAGCGACATGATCAGTTATCTGGAGAACACGCTTCGCTACGCCGGCGACGAGGACTTAGGCAAGGCCGCGTTGTATGAAGCGATGTTTGCCGGCACGGCCTACGGCCACATCCCCGACGGCCGGGTGACGAGCTTGAAGAGCATTACGATCGACGATGTCCGCGCATTCTACCATCGCAATTTTGCGAATCAGAACTACGTGCTCGGTTTGGGCGGTGGTTACGATGCCGAGACGCTCAATTCACTCAAGGAGGGCCTGAAAAAACTTCCCCCTTACCAAATCGTCGCGAAACCGCATCTCGATACCAAGCCGATCAACGGTCTGCGGGTAACGATCGTGGAAAAGGACGCGCCGGCCACGGCGATCAGCATCGGCGCGCGGCTGAATGTGCTCCGCGGCCAGCCCGATTGGTATCCGCTGGCCCTGGCCAACTCATGGTTCGGCGAGCATCGCAACTCGGCCAGTCATTTGTACCAGGTTCTTCGCGAGGTCCGGGGACTGAACTACGGCGATTATTCCTACATCGAGCATTTTGCCAACGGTGGGCAACTGGAGTTTCCCGCTCCCAACGATCCGCGGCGACAACAGATTTTCGAGATGTGGATTCGCCCCGTACCACATGCCTGGGGACATTTTGCCCTGCGGGCGGCTTTGCGAGAACTAAAACATCTGGTCGATAACGGACTGACCGAGGAACAAGTCCTTGAAAAGCGGGCCGCGCTCGGCAAGTACGTCTTTCATTTCGCACCCACCACCATGGATCGCCTCGGCTATGCCATGGACGATAAGTTCTACCGCATCGAAGGCAGTCATCTCAAACACTACCGCGACGCAATGCAGGGGATGACCCGCGATCAGGTACACCAGTCCGTCCGCAAGCATTTGCAATACCAAAACCTGCAAATTGTGATCATCACCAAGGACGCCCAAGCCCTCCGCAAGGCATTGATCTCCGACGCTCTCAGCCCGATTACCTATCCCACGCCGCAGCCCGCCGAGGTGTTGAAAGAAGACGAAGAGATTATGAAGTTCCCCTTGCACATCCGGCCCGAGAATGTTCGTATCCTTTCCGGCAAAACACTCTTCGAGTAACTCAAATCCCCCCTCTCTGAGCGAGGGGCAGTGGCAAGGATGTCAGAGTATGACTTAGGATCGGCGCATCAATAACTGTCGTGTTTTGCGCCCTCGCCGAGCAGGGGCGGACGGCACACGGAGTGTGCCTGCTACTTTTCTTGCGACACTTATCACCAAACGCGGGCCGAAACCGTGTTGTTGGGGCTCGTTTCACTCTCCCCACCCTACAAATGTTCACATTCCGCACATGGAACCGGAAGAGCCATTTTTCGTCATGTCCACTTCAACACCGCCCCGGTGTCCGCACTCGTAGCCATGGCGGCATACCGGGCGAGCCAACCGGTCGTGTGTCGGGGCGGCATCGGCTTCATGACCGCAGCCCGCGCGGCCAATTCCGCGTCGCTCAATCGCACCTTGAGCGAACGCGCGGGGATGTCGATGTCAATGATGTCGCCGTCCTTCAATAACCCAATCGGTCCGCCGGCGGCGGCCTCGGGACTGATATGGCCAATGCATGCTCCGGCCGTGCCGCCGGAGAAACGGCCGTCGGTGATTAAGGCAACGGAATCCCCCAGCCCCATGCCCTTGATGGCTGTCGTGGGCGCGAGCATCTCCTGCATGCCCGGCCCGCCGCGCGGGCCTTCGTAGCGAATCACGACGACGTCACCTGCCTTGACCCGGCCGTTGACAATGCCCTCGTAGGCCACGGTTTCCGATTCAAAAACAACCGCCGGGCCACTGTACACCAACATGCTCGGCTTCACGCCGGCAGTCTTCACCACGGCCCCGCGCGGAGCTAGGTTGCCGAACAGAATGGCCAAACCGCCTTCTTCGCTGTAGGCATTTTCGACCTCGCGGATGCAATCGTACGGATCGAAGCCGAGTTGCTCGTTCGTCAGGTCGCGCACCGAAGCCACTTGGCGACCGACGCCCATGCCGAGATGCGTGCGCTCGCCGCCGGGCGTGACCGCGGCCAACTCCAATGCCTGTTTGAGTACGCCGCTGGCGCGAATGTCGAAATCGTTGATGTTTTCGCCCAACGTCTTTCCGGTGACCGTGGGACAGTCGAGGTTTAGTAGGTCTGGTCGGCCGCGACGGACCGCGCCGAGGATTGTATGCACGCCGCCGGAGTTGTGAACATTCTCGACATGATAACCACTGCTGGGTGCGACTTTGCAGACGTTCGGCGTCCTGCGGCTCAAGGTGTTAATCCGTTCGATGCTGTAGTCTACGCCTGCCTCTTGGGCCACGGCCAGGATGTGCAGCACGGTGTTCGTGCTGCCGCCCATGGCCATGTCGAGGATCATCGAGTTGTCGATCGATTTGGCGGTAACGATCTCGCGCGGCAACAGACCATGGCCAGGGCCGACGCGGTCGAATTCCATGACCATCTTCACGATCCGCTGGGCCGCCGCCTGGAAGAGCACCTTGCGGTCGTTGGCCGTGGCCAGCAAGGTTCCGTTGGTCGGCAACGCCATGCCCAATGCCTCGCAGAGACAGTTCATGCTGTTGGCCGTGAACATGCCGGAGCAGGAACCGCACGTCGGGCAGCCGGCCTTCTCCAGGGCGAGCAGCTCTTCGGCCGACATCTTTCCGTTTTGCTTGGCCGCCGCGCCGATGAAGACGTCGACCAGGTCGACCGTCTTGCCGCCGGCCATTTTGCCGGCCTCCATCGGGCCGCCGCTGACGAAAATGGTGGGGATATTGCAGCGCATCGCCCCCATGATCATGCCAGGCACGATCTTGTCGCAATTAGGGATGCAGACCATGCCGTCGAAACAGTGAGCCTGCACGACGGTCTCCACGGAGTCGGCAATCACCTCGCGGCTGGGCAGAGAGTACTTCATGCCCGCGTGCCCCATGGCAATACCATCGTCAACGCCGATCGTGTTGAAAACAAACGGCACGCCGCCAGCCGCGCGAATGCACTCCTTGACGAATATGCCCACCTTGTCGAGATGGACGTGACCCGGAATGATATCGGTATAGCTGTTGCAAACGGCGATGAACGGCTTGCGGAAATCGTCGTCGGTCACCCCGGTGGCACGGAGCAGGCTGCGGTGTGGTGCGCGGGAATCGCCCAATTTGATGATGTCGGAACGCATGTGTGGAATACCCGGGAGTTAGGAGTTAGGAGAACTTAGGATCAAGTATACTAGAACCTTGCACTACAAGCCATCGAACAAGAAACGACCCCAGCAATAAACCAACAATTTCCCTCAAAACTCGACTCCACGCCCACCCGTCCTCAATTCCTGCAACTCGGCGGTGCCGCCGCTTTAGGGCACTGATCCTACCTATCTCGCCTAACCGCTACAATCGTGCCGATATGGGCAGGAAATCTTGCCTAACACGAATATCAGGTCCAGTTGCAAATGGGGCTTGGGCCGATCAAATCAACAGATCCCCAGGAGACTCTTGATGATTCGTATTCTGCAATTGCTACCAGCCTTGATCGGTTTCTTGCTGCTGGCATTGATGGCGGTCAGGGCGGAGAGTGCCCCATGGCAAGCAACTGATCCGGCCTGGCAAGGCGTTCCCGCCGGACCGGCTTTTCCCGCAGGGCCACGCGTACGGCCGGCCCGTCGCTGCTCGGTGCTTGGCCCACAGCCGGGGGCACGCCTTCAAGGCCAGCCGTTTGCCTATGGGTACTTCGGTGCCCGGGCGGAGCCGACCGCCGTTTATCACAGCAACTATCGCGAGGATTGGTATCAGTGGAGTTTTCACCGGGGAGATTAAACGGGGTGGCTCTTCAATGCCCGTTCGCCAACGCCGTTCTCATAGAAGACGTGGCTGGTGGCTTGGTGCAAATAGAACGAATTTGATGCACTTAGGACCGGCGCAGAAATAACTGTCGTCTTTTGCCCACTCGCCGAGCTGGGGCAGACGGCACACGGAGTGTGCCTGCTACTTTTCTTGCGACAGTTATTTCTGCGCCGGTCCTTAGCCAAGGCGAATGCCGATTGCCTCGGGCGGGAGTCCGTCCGGCGGAGAGCGTCAAAGCATTTTCTCCAGGAGGTGCGTCAATTCCGCGTCCGACACTTCACGCGGATTGCCGCTCATGCTCTGTCCCCGCGAGCTTTTTACGATGGCGGGAATCTGATCGTGGCGAACGCCCAAATCGGCCAGCCGCGGCGGCATACCAACGCAGCGACAGAGGGCCTCGATCTTCTCGATTAGGACATCGACCGCTTCACCGTCGGGAACCGTGGGCGAGATGCCAAATACATGCCGGGCCAGTCTGGTCAATTCGGCCTGTCGCACCTCGCGATTGATTCGCAACGCCGCAGGCAGCATCATGGCACAGGCCATGCCATGCGGCACGCGGCAATGAATCCCCAATGCGGCGGCAACGCCGTGAGCCAACCCCAATCCCGAGTTGGCCAGTGCCATGCCGGAGAGCAACGCCGCGTGCGACATCCGCTCCCGTGCCGTTCGCGAACGGCCGTTTTCCACCACTTCGGCAATTGCCGGCAAGGCCAACCGCAATCCTTGCAATGCCAGGGCCTGGGGAATAGGCTGGGCCTTCCGCGAAAGGTAACTTTCGATAAGTTGCGTGATCGCGTCCATGCCACTGGCCGCAGTCATTTCCGGCGGCATGCTGACCGTAAGCTCTGGATCGGTCAACACGATCCGTGGCAGGATGCGGTCGTCGCGAAGACTTTTCTTGAAAGGTGGATCGTACGACGAAATGACCGCATTGCAGGTCGCTTCGGCCCCAGTTCCGGCCGTGGTGGGCATGGCCAGCACGGGCAGCGGCGGATCGATGACCTTCAGCCCGCGGCCGACGTTCTCCAAGTAGTCGGCCACCGTGTGGCTTTGCCGATTCGTGGCAACGACGGCCGCAGCCTTGGCCAAATCAATCGCCGACCCACCACCGATGGCCAGAAGAAAACATCCCCGATTGGCGGCATTTCCGCGAAGTTCCCTGGCAACGCGATCGACATCCTGCACCTCGGGTTCGTGAAGGATCGTCTCGACGAGCGTCGGCTCGATGTCTTGCGAGGAAAGCAACTCGCGGAGTTCGCCCAAAACCTCGGTAGCCACGGCTGCCGGCAGGCCCGAAAGGATCATCGCCCGACGACCGAGCGTTCGGGCGAGCGTGCCCACTTCGCGACGACGGCCCCAGCCGAAGACGATCTTTGGCGGTGCGACAAAATCATAACAAAGAGGATCTTTCATGGTGTATGCTGCCCGAAGATGCAGCTTCGCTCAGGACCGGCGCAGAAATAACTGTCGCGTTTTGCCCACTCGCCGAGCGGGGGCAGACGGCAGACGGAGTGTGCCTGCTACTTTTCTTGCGACAGTTATTTCTGCGCCGGTTCGTAAGGCGGACTGAACCAGTTGTTTGTCAATTTTACGGTTGATCACGGATGAAGGATATACCATGAATATCCAACGGTCAAGGGTTGGATCTTCATGGCGCGCCAATATTGGCCACAAGACGCCGCGTGTTGTGGGCAAGGTAGATCAAGCCGCCGTAGGTCGCGAGCATGAACAAGATCGTCAAAATCATGCACAACCGCTCAAACGTCTGCGAACTGCCATCCGTGATGAACGGAACCAGCGTAAGCCAGAGTGCAAAGACCCCCTGAAGAATACCGAAGTAGATTGCCAACGGTTTCAATTGGGCCGCGCCAAGGTGTTCCCCAAGCCGCACCAAGAAAAGTCCAAAGGCGGCGAAGCTTGCAATCGGTGCGAGCATCGACAGCCAGAGTAAACCCTTGTTGATAATGTCCATTATTTTTTTGTTCGTCTCTCGCTGCTTGGCAGCCCGCTCCACATCTGCCTGAGATTTCTTCAGTTCGGCCGTGCGCGGCGGGGGGCCTGAAATGGAGGGCGCCATTGCCAGGTCCAGCAGTTGCGTGAATAGGATAATTCCGATGGCCGCACCGACACATCCAAGGGCCGACTGGATTAGGATTCGGGCTTTTGTTGCCTTGGGAACCACCCAGCAAACGCCCCAACCGGTCAGTAGTGAAACGAACGACCCCATCCACGCCAAGGCCGACCAAAACAGAAGGATACCGACAAAATCGCCACCGCCGCCACTCAGAAGCTTTGGGAGAATGTTCGGGCCGGTCATCATCGCCAGTGCCGCGATGGCGATAATGGCAAACGCCCCGCCGCCCACAATGAGCGAAGCGAAACAGATCGTCATGCCCGTATCGACCACGATCCAAGCGCGCGCATCCGAGCCCGCAGGCGACCTCGCCGGCTTGCCAAACAGGGGCTTTGTCGCAACGGGACCGGAGTCGCCCGAATGTAGAAAGCCCGCGCCCGTCAACGCGTTGGGCGGCGTTTCCATGGAGACAACGGACGCGGCCGGCGTGGGGGTGATCGTCAGCGTACTACCACATTTGGGGCATTGGACCCTCTTGCCCAGCAAATCGTCTTTGGCAGAGAACCTCTGCCCACATTGGCACGTGACTTTAATTGACATTCTCTTATTCTAATCGTAACGGGGTGCGTGTCAACGTGCTTCGTGGAACGGGGTGTGGCAAGATTTTCTGGCAAGCGCGTGGCACGGGCTTCCAGCCCGTGGAATTCGACACGGGCAAGATGCCCGTGCCACGGTGGCGACCGTCTGCCTGAGAATCTTTGCAGCTCTCCTGCTACTTTGTCACAGCGTCTTGTGGAACCGCCGCACGGCGAGCACGAGCGTGGCAACGCCCATCGCGGCCAATGCGAGCAAGTGCGGCCAGAGATACGCGAGACCGACGCCTTTCAAGAATATACTTCGCACGACGACGAGAAAATAGGCCACGGGATTGAGATAGGTCAACCACTGGATGACCTGCGGCATGTTGGCGATCGGGAAGGAAAAACCCGAAAGCAACATCGCGGGAAAGAAAAACAAGAACGTGCTCATCATCGCCTGCTGCTGCGTCTGGCTGACGGTGGAGATGAACAGCCCGACACCCAGCATCGTTAGCAGGTAAAGGCCGGTTGAGAAGTATAAGAGCACGATACTGCCACGGAGCGGCACCTCGAACCAGAAGTAGCCGATCAGGAGGATCAAGGTCACGTCAACGAAGGCGATCAGCACGAAGGGCATCGTCTTGCCGAGAATGAACTCGGCCGGCGTGATCGGCGTGACCATGATCTGCTCGATCGTGCCGATCTCCTTTTCGCGGACCACTGCCATGCTCGTCAAAAGCAGGCTTACCAAGCTGACCACAATCACGATCACCCCCGGCACGAAGTAATTGCGGCTTTCTAGGTTTTCGTTGAACCAAGCCCGAGGGCGGAAATCGATTCGCACGGGCGGTTCGGCCACGCCCTGGGCCCGTTCGATGCGTTTGGTGAACATCTGCCGCGCATAATCGCTGGTGATGCGGTTGACGTAGCTCATGGCAATGCCGGCGGTGTTGGAGTCGGTGCCGTCGCAAATCACCTGAACCGCGGCGGTCCGCCCTGCTTCCAGGTCGCCGGCAAAGCCGTGGTTGACCCGTAGCACGATCTGCACCGTGCTGCGGTCGATGAGATTTTGCATCTGCGGGTCGTCGTCCACCCGGGCCACGACGTTGAAATAGCCGCTCTCCGAGAAGCGAGCCAGAAGCTCGCGGCTGACCGGCGTGTTATCCTGATCATAGACGGCCGTGCGGATGTCGCGGAGGTCCATGTTCACCGCGTAGCCGATCACCAACACCTCCATGCACGGTACGATGAAGATCACGGCGCGCATCCGCGGGTCGCGAAAGACCTGGATGAACTCCTTAATCAGCATCTGACGGATACGCTCGAACATGAGGTTCTCCCCAAAGTAGCAGGCAGACTCCGTCTGCCGTCCGCCGGAATCCCCCGGCTTCCGAAATGATGTTGTGGTCAGAGCCGCAGGGCGGACGGCACACGGAGTCTGCCTGCTACATTACGTTAATTTCTTCTTGAACTTCCACTGGGCCAGAAACACCATCGCCACGGCAAAAACGATCAACAGGATCGTGTCCATGGCAAGGATTTCCAGGCCCACGCCCTTGAGATAAATCCCCTTGAGGATGCCGATAAAATAGCGTGCCGGCACGAGATACGTGATCCACTGGATCGGCCGAGGCATGTTGACAATCGCGAAAATAAACCCGGAAAGCAGGAAGGCCGGCAGGAAGGTCGTTGTCATGGCCAACTGGCTCGCTAGGAGTTGGGACTTGGTGACAATGCTGATGAGGATGCCCATCGTCAACACGCCAACAAGGAATATCGAGGCCACGCCGAATAGCAAGGCCACGTTGCCACGGAGCGGAATCTGGAACATGAACTGCCCAAGGAGGACCGCCAGTACCATGTCGAGTAAGCCGACCGCAAAATAGGGTATCAGCTTGCCGAGGATCAGTTCGGAGCCTTGCACCGGTGTGGAAATGAGTTGTTCCATGGTGCCCCGCTCCCATTCTCTCGCGAAACAGAGCGAGGTGAGCATGGCGGCAATGACCATCATGATCACGGCGATCAACCCAGGCACGATGTAGTTCTTCGACTCCATGTCGGCATTGAACCAGACCCGGCCGCAGACCTCCAGCGGAACGCGGACATTCATCGGACCATGGCGACCGATGCGGCGGATCATCCACTTCTGCGAGTAAATCTCCATGATCGCGTCGGCATAGCCCAGAGCGATCGTGGCCGTGTTCGAGTCAACGCCCGAGATAGCCACTTCCAACGGGGCCTTGGTGTCGGTGGCCAACCGCCGTGCGAAGTTGTAAGGGATCACCAAGCCCATCAGGGCCTCACCGGAGTCGAGGGCGCGGTTCATGTCGCGCTCGTTATCGAGGTAGCGCACGAGCGAGAAGTAGGGCGAGCCGGCAAAGTGGCTCACCAGTTCCCGGCTGTCGGGCGTGCGGCTCTGGTCCCAAACCACCAGCGGTACATGGTCAACATCCAACGTCAAGGCAAAGCCGAACAACAATAGCATCAGCATTGGGATGGCGATCGCCATGCCCAGGCTCCGTGGGTCGCGGAGGATGTGCAGGAACTCTTTGCGGGCTACGGCCGTCACACGTCGGGCGTTCATCGTCGCACCTCCTCTTGCGGCTGCTCGGCACGGTCGCGGGCTTCGATGAGCGAAACGAAGACATCCTCCAGTGAGGGCACGATCCGTTCGATCTGCTGCACGCGAAACCCCTGTTCGGCCAACCGCGAACGGGTTTCCGCAGCCGCACGATCACCGTCGTCGGCCACCAAATGCAAGCTGTTACCGAAGAGTGCGACTTCCTTCACCGAGACCAGCCCAGCCAATGCCTCCATGGCCGCCTCGGGCCGCTCGCAGACCACCTCCAGCACGTCCTCCTGCATGGCCTCCTGCTTGAGCTTCTCCGGCGTGCCTTGGGCGATCAGCTCGCCACGATAGATTAGTGCCAGCCGGTCGCAATACTCGGCTTCGTCCATGTAGTGCGTGGTGACAAAGACGGTCACACCTTCGCTGGATAATTGATAAATCAAGTCCCAGAACTGGCGACGGCTGATGGGATCGACGCCGGAGGTTGGCTCGTCGAGGAAGAGGATCGGCGGTCTGTGCAAGATCGCGCAGCCCAGGGCCAGCCGCTGTTTCCAGCCGCCGGAAAGGATTGCGGTCGGCCGGTGACGATGCCCTTCCAGGCCCGACATCTCGATCACCCATTGCTTCCGCTCGGCCTTCTCCTTGGCTCCAATGCGATAGATGCCGGCGTAGAAGTCGATGTTTTCCTCGACCGTCAGATCCTGATAGAGCGAGAACTTCTGGCTCATATAGCCGACGTTGGCCTTGATCTCCTCGGGCTGTGTGTGGATATCGAAGCCGGCCACGCTGCCTCTGCCGCCGGTCGGCGCGAGGATTCCGCAGAGCATGCGGATCGTGGTCGATTTGCCTGCCCCATTAGGCCCCAGGAAGCCAAAGATTTCGCCGCGGTTGACCTCGAAGCTGACCCGATTCACCGCCATGAAGCTGCCGAAGCGGCGTTCGAGCTTGTCAACGACGACGGCGACTGGCCGCGGAAGTACGTCAGGTTGTAGGGTGGGGAGAGCGCAGCGAGCCCCACCATTTTCAGGAAGGGCATTGTCGACGACGGCGATTGGCTCCCCTCTCCCCTTTTGGGAGAGGGGCAGGGGGTGAGGGAGCGTGGATTGTAGGGAGGTTCTTTCCTTTGTTCCTATCGCCGAAACAAACACATCCTCCAAAGTAGGGGGAATGGTTCGCACGGATTGCGGCGGCAGGCCGGCGTTGCGCAGGGTCTTGCCAACGTGTTCGGCCTCATTCTGGTCGTCCGTGCTAACAAAATGCACGCGATCGCCAAACAGCCCGACCGATGCGGCGGGAAACTGCTGCCGCAAAACCGCGGCGGCTTGGCGTGGCTCCGCGGTGCGGATTTCCAGGATCGTGCCCCGCATCAGTTGCTTGACCTCATCCGGCGTACCGCAGGCCAGCATCCGCCCTTGATGGATCAGGGCCAGGCGATTGCATCGCTCGGCCTCGTCGAGATAGGCCGTGGAGACGAAGATCGTTACCTTCTCGCGCAGCAGTTGGTAAAGGATTCGCCAGAAGTCGCGGCGCGAAACAGGATCGACGCCATTGGTCGGTTCGTCCAGAAAGAGCACCCGTGGCGTGTGGACCAACGTGCAAGCCAGGCCCAGCTTCTGCTTCATTCCGCCGGAAAGGTTCCCCGCCAAGCGGCGTTTGAAGGGCGTGAGATTGCTGAAGGCCAGTAGTCGCCCAATCCGCTCGTCCCGGCCCTTGCGAGGCACGTTGTAGATGTCGGCGTAGAAGTCGAGGTTCTCCATCACGGTCAGGTCGGCGTAGAGCCCGAAACGCTGGCTCATGTAGCCGATCTCGGCCTTGACCGCCTCGGCCTCACGGACGACGTGATGCCCAGCCACCCAGGCCTCGCCCCCGTCGGGGTCCATGATCGAAGTCAGCAGGCGCATCATCGTCGTCTTGCCGGCACCGTCAGGACCGACAAGGCCGAAGATCTCGCCTTCCTCGACGGCCAGCGACAGATTGTCGATCGCCACAAGGGTGTCGAATCGCTTGGTGAGGTGCTGGACAAGGATCATGGGAAGCACGAAATACGAATATCTCTTTCTCTGCGTAACCGCAGGCCAAGGAACGAATTTCTATCGTCCATGCCGGCGACTCGCAATGGAATTTTGACCACGGATAACACAGATGGCACGGATAAGACAGGACGCAAGCCTTCCCTTTCCTTCCCTCCGTCTTTATTTTTCTGCTCTCCATTTTTCTGTCATAAAGTTCGGTCTTCAAGGTCATAAGGCCCGTGTCCTTGGTTTTCTGTCAACTGGGTATCCACTTCGCTCTACCACCCACCATATCTTGTGGTCGCGTTCGTTCTGCACGCCGACAAGTCATCGCCCTCATACTACATGTTGTGGCTGGTAGAGGGAAGTGGATACCCAGTTTCTGTCATTTGCCTTCTTGGTATTTTGGATTTGTTTCGTATTTCGTGTTTCGTATTTCGGATTTTCCGATTCGGGCATCTGCCGGCATTCCGGGCTTCAGCTCCTTGTCCGGATTTTTCAGGTCGATTTTGATCCGATAGACGAACTTCACCCGTTCGCGATTGGTCTGCACGGCCTTGGGGGTGAACTCCTGCTCCGATGAGATGAAAGAGACTCGGCCCTGGTAGACCTTGCCGGGATAGGCGTCGGTGGTGATCTCGGCCTCGGTGCCGAGAGCGATATTGCGTTTGCCCAGATCGCGCTCGTCAATGTAGGCTCGCAGCCAAACATTCTCGATATCGGCCACGGTAACCACCGGCGTGCCGGGGGCGACATACTCACCCGGTTCGATGTTCTTCGATAGGACCACTCCCGTCAGCGGCGAGTTCACGGTGGCGTAACCGAGCCTTGTCTCGGCGGCCTGCACCGCGGCCTTGGCCTGCTGGACCTTGGCTAGGGCCTGATGGATGACCTCTTTTCGCGGCCCGTCCTTGATGAGGCGATATTGGGCCTGGGCCTGTTCCATGGCGGCCTTGCCCTGCTGAACGTCTTCCTGACGCGGGCCTTCCTTGACCATCTCATAGCGTTTCATCGCCTGGAGATAGCGACTATTGGCCATTCGATAGGCGGCATAAGCCAGATCGAATTGCTCGGGCGTGATGGCCCCCGGGCTGGTTCGCTGGAGTTTTTCGGCCCGATCGAGGTCGCCTTTGAGGTGCTCGCGATCGGCTTCGGCGGCACGGAATTCTGCTTCGGAGGCGGCAATTTCCTGGGAACGGCTGCCGGTTTTCAACGCGGCGTAATTGGCCTGGGCCTTCTGCATGGCGGCCAAGGAGGCGGCGATTTCGTCGGGCCGAGAGCCGGCCACCAACTCGGCCAGGGCGGCCTCGGCCGCTTGCAATTCGCCGTGGTGAAGGGCCAGGTCGGCTTGCAGATCGGCCGTTTCCAATTGGGCCACCGGCTTGCCTGCGTATACCAGTTCACCCTCGTCAACGTGACGTTTGTCGACACGGCCGGGAATTTTGAAGCTGATGGCGACTTCAATGGCTTCAATGTTGCCGGAGACGTGAAGCGAATCGTCGCCGCGGCCGGCTAAATGCAGCGCGTACCAACTGCCGACACCGATCGCCACAATCGCAGCCACCCCTGAGAAGATCAGTTTCTTGTAAGCCGTCATTGTCGTATACTTGGGAACCTTACATCACCGTGAATCATCCTAAGTATACTCAGAGCGGACGCGAATGACATGTGCGATACTTCCGAGTGTTCGCGGCGCCTTTCAAGAACGCGGCCCCCTTGCCTGCCTCCAGGAGCCCCTTGGGATCCAGGAGGCCGAAAAGCTGGATGGTCTTGGCCACGACCCCGGTCCAGCCGGTTTGATGGCTTGCACCGAGCCCCGCACCGTTGTCGCCGTGGAAGTATTCGTAGAAGAGGATGTGGTCGCGCCAATGGGGATCGCTCTGGAACTTCTCCGTGCAGCCGTAGACAGGACGTCGGTTATGCTCGTCTCGCAGAAAGATGCGGGCGAGCCGATCGGCGATCTCCTTGGCCACCTCGAAGAGATTCATCATCCTGCCCGACCCCGTCGGGCATTCGACCTTGAAGTTGTCGCCGTAGTACAGGTAGAACTGCAAGAGTGCTCGGACGATCATGGCGTTTACCGGCACCCAAACCGGGCCGCGCCAGTTGGAATTGCCACCGAACATGCCCGTGTTCGACTCGGCCGGCAGATAGTCCACCCGGTACTCCTGGCCTTGCACGTGAAAGAGGTAGGGATGCTGCTCGTGGAACTTCGAGAGCGAGCGGATGCCGTGGGGGCTTAGGAACTCGTTCTCGTCGAGCATCTTCGAGAGAATCCGGCGGAGCCGCTCCGGGTTGAGTAGAGCCATGACCCCCCGCTCGGCCACACCAAAGTGTCCTGGCCCCGTAGGATGGATGGACTCCAATAGCTCGGGCATTCGGCGTAAGCGATCCGTCAACTGAGCCATCGCCCGCGGAATGCGATCCCGCTGCCACTTTTCGACTACCGAGGTGGCGCACAGGGGCAGGAGCCCCACCATCGAGCGGACCTTGAGCCGCGTGGTGCTGCCGTCGGGGAGTACCAGCAGGTCGTAGTAGAATCCGTCCTCCTCATCCCACATGCCGTTGGACCCAGGTTGGTTCATGGCTGCGGCGATATAGTAGAAGTGTTCCACGAATTTTACGACCATGTCCTCATAGGTGCGGTCGTGGGTGGCGAGTTCAATCGCAAGTTCGGCCATGTTCTGGCTGAACAGAGCCATCCAGGCCGTACCGTCCGCCTGCTCCAGGCGGCCACCGGTGGGCAGCGGCGAACTGCGGTCGAAGACGCCGATGTTGTCGAGGCCGAGGAAGCCGCCCTCGAACAGGTTTTTGCCGAACCGATCCTTGCGGTTCGCCCACCAGGTGAAGTTCAGCAGCAGCTTATTGAAGGCCGACTTGAGAAAATCGACATCAGCCTCACCGCGCAATGCCTGCTCGGTGCGATGAAGGAACAGGGTCGCCCAGGCATGGACCGGCGGGTTCACGTCGCTGAAGTTCCACTCGTAGGCGGGGAGCTGGCCGCTGGGATGCAGATATACCCCCTGCAACATCAGTTCCATCTGCTGCTTGGCGAAGTCGGGGTCCACAATCGCCAGGGGGAGCGTGTGGAAGGCCAGATCCCAGGCCGCGTACCAGGGGTATTCCCACTTGTCCGGCATCGAGATGATGTCCTTATTCAGCATGTGGAACCACTCCGAGTTCCGAGAGTTGCGATAGCCGGAATGGAGGGGGTTGGAGCGGTGCTCGTCCAGCCAGTTGTCACCGTCGAAGAAGAAGAACTGCTTGCTCCAGAGCATGCCGGCGAGGGCCTGCCGCATCACGTTGGCGGTGTCTTCACTCGTGGAGGGGGGCGTGACCGACTTGTAAAACTCATCGGCTTCACGAAGCCTATCCGCGAAAATTTTATCGAATTGCTTTCCAAAGGGTTTGCTTTTCTTGTCTGGAGCAATTTTGGAGAGCCGCAGGTGAATCACTTGGGTCTGACCGGCACCGACATTGACCTGGTAGTGCGCCGCAACCTTGGTGCCCTGCTTTTCTGGATTCACGGCACCCTGGTTGCCCTGCACCACACAGTCGTTGATGCCGTCCTTGACGTAGGGGCTCTCGTTCTTTTGCCCGGGGAAAAGCCGTTCGTGGTTGGTTTCGTTCTCGGTGAAGAGCAGCGGCACCTCGCCTTCGCAGGAAAGAATGAATTCACCGAGCAGAGGGTGCGTTACCGCGACCGCACTCACGCCTGCCGGTGCCTTGATCTGCTTGAGGTTGGGTTTCTCGGCAGCCCGATTCGATTCGGCAATCCACGCTGACCATTCATTGCGGAACCAGAGCGTGGGCAGGAGATGCAGTTCGGCCGCGTCCGGCCCCCGGTTGGCCGCCGTGATCCGCACCAGGATGTCTTCCGGACCGGCTTTGGCGTACTCCACGAAGACGTCGAAGTATCGGTCCTCATTAAAAACGCCGGTGTCGAGGAGTTCATACTCCATCTCTTCCCGAGAGCGACCGCGGTTTGTCTCCAGCAGATCGGCGTAGGGATAGGCCGCCTGCGGATACTTGTAGAGATACTTCATATACGAGTGGGTCGGTGTGCTGTCGAGGTAGAAGTAGTACTCCTTCACATCCTCGCCGTGGTTCCCCTCGCTGTTGGTCAATCCGAAGAGCCGCTCCTTGAGAATCGAATCCTTGCCGTTCCACAGGGCCAGCGAGAAACAGAGGTGCTGTTGATCATCGGAAAGGCCGGCGATGCCGTCCTCGCCCCAGCGATACGCCCGCGAGCGGGCATGGTCATGGGTGAAAGAATTCCAGGCGTCACCGTCCTCGCTGTAGTCCTCGCGGACCGTACCCCACTGGCGTTCGCTCAGGTAAGGCCCCCATTTTTTCCACACAACGCCTTGTTCTCGCGATGCCTTCAGCCTCAATTGCTCTCGGCTCATCGAATGATCTCCATTCAACTGGGGGTGCTGATGTATTGTTTAGGACCGGCGCAGAAATAACCGTCGTGTTTTGCCCACTCGCCGAGCGGGGGCAGACGGCACACGGAGTGTGCCTGCTACTTTTCTTGCGACAGTTATTGATGCGCCGATCCTTACCGACCATTGTCCATCGAATCGTCCTATCTATTGTAGGCGGGTAGTCAAGCCACCTGGGTGAGGGGAAGCTATACTGCCCGTGATTGGGATTGTCCCATCTGAAGATTTTTCGCATACTCCC
>JBAWVO010000106.1:0-18916 GCA_037147235.1 Planctomycetota bacterium
GTAGTAGTCCTATTTAGCTGAGCAAAGACTGGTCAATTTAGGTGAGCGTCAAAGTCTTGACCAGACTCTTCTTCATGGTTCATCCTCCTTCTCCTCCGTTGCCGCGAGAAACGAGCCCGCGGCGCCCATTGTGGCTCGTCGCCTATTCGGCCTTGATCGCCAAACGGCGAGGCTTAGCCACCTTACTCTTGGGCAACTTGATGGTCAGAACACCCTCCTTGAACTCCGCTTCCACTCCATCGGTCTTGACATCGCAGGGCAACGTCAGCAGACGGCTGAACTTGCCGTAGCCCCGTTCTTGCCGGTGCCAAATACCCCCCTCGACGGTCGGCAGATTGCGCTCGCCGCGAAGGTTAAGCTGGTTGCCACCGGTGACGTAGATTTCTAGATCACCGATCTCCATTCCAGGCAATTCTGCTTCGACGCAGAGGTGGCTTTCGTCCTGCCAGACATCCACGGCAGGATACGTGATCGCGGGTTGATCGCGATCGGCTAGGCCGAAACGCCGGAACGTGCGGTTCATTTCCGCGTTGAGCCGGTCCATTTCGGCAAAAGAATCGCTCGGCCAAGTCCAATCCGTCACGTCGATCGGGTTGAAAACATCGCTGCCGAGCGGCCGCAACAAAGTACTCATCACCATAGCGAACCTCCTTTCACGGTCGTGGTTAGAATGCGCCGCCGAAACCCTTGCTAGCCGGCTCGTTGCGTGAACTGGCAGCCGTCGGCGACTGCCATCTTAATCTGCAAAACGCGTGCCAGAGCGGACGACTTGGACCGAGACGGATTGTCCATGCGCAATCCATTGGAGATGAATACTTTACGGCAGACCCTCAACGGCAGGCACGGTTGACCTCGTCGAAGAAGGAAAATGAAACTGCCAAATTGGCCGAAAAACAGCCGCCCTATGAATAATCCGGGCTAACCGTCCACCGCTCGGCCAAAGGCGAGCAAGGAGCCGCTTGTCGCGCGGTGGCTCCATGACTCCTGTTCATAACCTTGCCAACTGCTAGCAGTGACGGCAACCCGTAGGGTGCGAGGAGCGAACCGGCCGGGAAATGGTGGAGTCCCCCCGGTTTTGAACCTTTCCCCTTGAAATTTGAATTTGTTTCGTGGCAAAGAATAGAAACTTACTTTTACGCCCTTTGTGTTCTCTCGCGGTGAATGCTAGAAAAAACTTTCGACAGAAATACTTGGATTCATGAAATCGTGCCGTGACAATCCTGGCCTGTTTTCGCCCTATAGGAATGGTTGCAGTCGGACGTGGCGGAATGGATAGTAGGGACCGGCGAATCAGTGACTGTCGCAAGAAAAGTAGAGGAGCCGTTTAAGAACATATTAAACATACAAAATTGAAAAATAATTTGCAATGCGATCACAAATTGCTTGCAATTTCGGCGAGAGATGAGGATTCAGTTTGTCCCGAGTCTGTCGGTAATGGCGGTCTCTGCACTCACTTGTCGAGTTTAGTCGTGTTTCTATTTTCACATCCCGTCAACGGCCGTAGAACCGGTGTTGGAGGCAGTGCTATCGTGCAGTCCTGAATGCGCCTTGTAGGCACAATGGGACCGGCACGCAAGGAGTTATGAGTTATGCGAGTTTCGTCTTTTCTGGGCGCGTTCTGCGCCTATCCCGTGGTCTTTTTTCTTCTCTCGAGTGGCAGTGCCTTTGCTACACCCAGCTCTGGCAATGATTGCGCGAGTTGCCACGATGCTTCCCTTGGAGTTGGAATGTTGAGTGTCACCGCTGGCACACAGAGTGTCAATCCGAGGAAGGACATAAATGGAGACACAAGTGCCTTGCCTTCCTTTACGGTTTCACCGGGGCAAAGTGTGGTGCTGACATTGACGATGCCCAGCACCAGCAATGGCAATCCGAACACCAGCGGTTCCTTCGCTTTTGCGATTACTGGAACCAGGAAGTTTACAACGGCTACTGCATCATCGCTTGAATCAATGGTAGCTTATTCTGGGACTGGAACTGTCGGAATCAAGGGAATCCAGACTAGTGCATCGAACTTTCTCACGTTCACTACTCCCTTGACTGACTGGACCAAACAGGGGACAACTGCTAAATCCTACTACACTTATGGTACGGGTTCCTCGTACTGGACTGGCGGTACGCTCTCCAAAAGCTTTACCCTGACTGTGGACCCCAAAACGCCATTAGACGTTTACTCGTTGACGTTCAACGCTGCTGGCAAAGACTCGATCAACGGCCCGACCATGCAGAGCCAGGAAATCCTACTTAACGTGATCGCCGCCACTCCAGTCACTCCCGTCGGCAACAATTCGATTCTCGCCGCTTCGGCATCCTCGGTGAGCTTGGGTCGCATGCTCACGGGCCACCTCAATTCGCAAACGGTGACCATTAGCCGCACGAGTGGGACCGACAACACAGGTTTCACGGCGATCGCTAGCGGCGGCGACACGGCGACCGGACTGGTCAACAATACTAACGGTGCCATCACCGGCAGTGCCAACGGCTCAGTCTCCGTCGGCATTGTCGGTGCATTGGGAGTCACCGCGGGCACTGTGGCGATCCAGAATACGGGGAACAACGGAGTCGCCGGCACCCTAGCCGGCAGTGCCGGCCCCGGCCTAGGCAATGCCGAAGCACCGATCAACATCGGCGTCACCGGCACGGTGGTTGCCAACCGCCCGATCATCGCCGGTTCCAGCCCCATTCCGGCACGCGTCCTCGGCGGAAGCACTTGGGCGGTATCCCTCAGCGGCACCGGTTCTGACACTTTGAACACCATGCCCGTCATGAACACATCAACCTCTGCAACTTTAACTCCCGAGACGGGCGTATCCGTCAAGTCGCTCGCTGGCACGTTCAGTTCCGGCACCCCGATACAGAAAGTGGTTGTCAGTTTTGCTAAGAACGCAGTGGGACTCAAAAACAATAATGGCTTGGCGATCAACCTAGCCGGCCAAGTCTCACCAGAGGCAGGCATCAGCTTGCAGCAGATCAACAACGGCACGCCGGTGGCGTTCTCTTACAACACAACCGTCGGTTCGGTCGTCATTAACCCGACGGCGCCCACTTCGTATAGTGGCAGCCCTGCCGTAGCCACGCTTGCGGCGGGCAGTTCCTACGCGGATCTTTTATCGGTGACCAGTCCAGGCACGATCCTGGGATCCAGAACCCTCGGCACGACGGCGACCCTGCTTGGGGGAACCTCGCCAACTAGCGGCACGGCCGGCGTAAGCATGGATTGGCGGAATCGCACTCCGGATGAATTGAGGCGAGGATCGGCGGTCTTGCCGCCGGGAATCAGCTTTCTCGCCAGCGATGTCTTGAACCTGACCACCGTCAGCAGCGGTCAAACGGTGACGCCGTTCGTTCTGCAAATGTCCTATAGTCCCACTCTCTTCGGAGATGGCACCGGCGCTGCCTCGGCCGCCTCTGGCTATCTCTATCTGGGCTGGCTAAATGGGACGGCCTGGGAGAATGCGGGTTTGTCCACGCAACAGGGCATTTCCGGAATCTCAGACACTCCTTACCTTCATGGCTGGAGTTTGGCTGGCGATGGCGATCCTACACTCACTGTCGGGCGTTGGGGTGTAGATACTGTGAACCATGTGGCCTGGGCTGTTTTGGATCACAATAGCGAGTTCGCTGTGGTTCCAGAACCCTCGACCCTGATGTTACTACTGGCCGCTGCCGGAATGGCCGGGATGGCCTGGAGACGCAAACAACGCTCTGCAACTTGAAAGAACAGGGCTTTTTCGGTTTTAGGTGCAGAAGTAGGGTAGGGAGAGTGAAACGAGCCCCACCAAAAGTGTACCGCAACAGAATTGGTGGGGCTCGCTGCGCTCTCCCCACCCTACAATTATTCGCGTTTCGCACCTAGAACCGGAAGGGAAAAGCATGACCAAGCCGAAATTAACGAACTCAGTAAATCCCGGGCGCGCAACGCGGGCACCGCTTCGTGCCGCTGTTTCCTTACAGGTGGCGATTGTCTTGATCGTTCTGTTGGCAACTGCGGCCGTTGCGGTCGGGATTGTCCTGGTCACCAGGGGACAGGAGTACGCCCATTGTGAAACATTCGGGTGCTGGTGGTTTACCGCGATCATGACTTTGCTGGCAGTGAACGTCCTGGCGGCTTCGGTCGCTTGGTTCTCCTGGAAGAAACGCCTTCTCGCCGGTGTGATATTGCACGCTGGATTGCTGTTGCTGCTTGTGGGCTGCGTTCAATACGCATTGCACGGCATCGACGGCCAAATCTCGCTGGCCGCAGACGAGACCATCGACCGGGTTGACTGCCAAAAACGGAGCCGATTGCAGGTCGCCTGGGATCCGAAATCCGATCAATCCAATCGCTCTCCCGCGGGGTTCGTGTTTCAGCCTGGTGAAAGCTATTGGTCGCAAGGGAATGAACTCGACTTGGGAGAAAGCGGCGGTGTGAGGCTGCGGGTTCTTCGTTACTTCAGTCATGCCGCGAAAAAGGAGGGCTGGGTTGCCGACGAAACCGGCGATAAGATCGCTGCGCTGAGTCTCATTCTCGCCCGAGTGAAGGGTAAGCCTGCCGCCGAATTGTGGATGTTGGCTGATCGATCTGGCAGCCAGGCGGACGTCGGGTCCATTAAGATTGATTTCCAACGCGCGGTTGCCGATTCCATGGCCGAAGACTTCCTCCACTCTTCGCAAGTTCACTCCGATATTCTCTATCCGGCGGTCTATCCGGAACCCCGCGTCGAGTTCTTGGCGTTCCCTAGCGGCAAGTTGCTTTGCCGGGTTAGTCATCAAGGCAAGTACCGCCTGCAAAGAGAAGTACGGCGGGGCGACGTAATCGAGACTCCCGGGGAAATCAAGATAACGATGGGCGACTACCTCCCCAAAGCGCGACCGGAAGTTTCCTACGAGCCGCTCTTTTCACCCTCCAAGACAGGTGACGATGCTGCCGCAGAGATTGAAATGACCCTCGACGGCCAGACGCAACGATTCTGGCTCGAACGTGGCAAGCCCGCGAGAGAGTTCCCGTCGCCTCGCGGAACCACGACAACTGCCAAGGTCTCGTTCCGTCGCGACGACGCAGCCTTGGGATTCTCGCTACGGTTACAGGAGCACCCACCGGAGGAGGCGGGGAGCGACGTAAGCAAAGCCTCATTGACGAGCTCCGTGCAGGTGATCGATCCTGTCCGCGGCATCGACGTAGTGCATGAAATATCTCGCGAAAAACCCCTGATCCACGGCGGTTTCACCTTGGCTCCCTTCACCATTTTGCCCGACGGAAAGGGAATGATCTTCACGGTCGCTCACGACCCCGGAAGTTTTATCAAATGCCTTGGCGCCGCGCTGGCGGGAGTGGGTCTGCTGGTGTGGCTGATTCCCTCCAGAAAACGCCGCGAGCAAAATACGAAATGATTTGAATTCGTTTTCAGGTAATGATATAATGTCAAGACAGACCCACAATATTCACGAAATGGAGAGGACTCAATGAAACATTTATTTTTCGCCTTGGCAGTGGCTTCCCTTCTTCTTGCAATGGGATCGCTGGCCTTGGCACGGAAATGGACAACGAGCGATGGAAAGTTCACCGTCGAAGCCGAACTTGTCTCAGTGGCGGATGGCAAGGTCAAGCTACGAAAGGCCGGAAATACCGTCATTACCGTGCCGGTGGAACGTCTTAGCCCGGCAGATCGCGAGTTCCTTGCGGCATTGCCTGCGAAGGAAGCAAAATTGTCCGCGAAGGAAGCCAGCTACGTTCGCGACATTAAGCCGATCCTGACAAAGTGTTGCGTGGACTGCCACCGACAGAAGAAAGCCAGGGGTGGCTACAAGTTTGAAACGTATGCCGAATTGCTGAAGGTTGGTAAGAAGGGGGCGGCGGTTGTTCCAGGCGATCCCGCAAAGAGTCGAGTCATTGTGACGCACGCCCACGGCAAGCCACATCCACCCAAAGACAAGCAAGACAAGGACGACAAGGACGACAAGGACGACGCCAAAGCAAAGGCACCGCCTCCGACGGCCGATGAAATGGACAAGATCGAAGCGTGGATCAAGGCGGGCGCACCGGACGACAGTGCCGCACGACCGTAGTGGCTGACTTCGGACAGGGAAGGTTTAAATGTCTTACGCACTATTGATCGACATCGACAAATGCGATGGCTGTGGCGGCGGCGACGAGTACGAGTGTCAAAAAGCATGCCAAAAATTGCATGGACTTCCGTTGGTAAAAGTAGAAAAGCTGACCGCGACGAATTACACCTTTTCTGAAAACGTCGCCGAAGGCATTTATGTGCGCCGCATGTGCCAGCACTGCGAAGAACCGACCTGTGTCTCGGTTTGTCCCGTCGGTGCCATGGAAAAGACAGTAGCCGGTCCCGTCATATATCATTCGGATCGATGTCTTGGCTGCCGTTACTGCGTCATGGCATGTCCGTTCAATGTACCGAAATATGAATGGAGCAGCACCAGTCCGCGCGTTCGCAAATGCACGATGTGCTATGAAGAGCGCACGTCCAAGGGGCAGCCGACCGCGTGTGCGGATGCATGTCAAGCAGAAGCAACCGTTTTCGGCGAGCGAGACGATCTGATCGCGTCCGCACTGAAACGGCTCAACGAGGACAAGGGGTATGTCCAGAAGATTTACGGCATGAAAGAGGCGGGTGGAACGGGCGTACTCTACATCAGCAAGGTTCCCTTTGAAAAACTGGGTTTTGTAACCACGCTCGGCTACGAACCACTACCTCGGAAAACCTGGAACGTGCTTTCAAAACTTCCCGACGTCGTCTCCATCGGAGGCGTGATGCTGGCCGGTATCTGGTGGATGACGAAGCGCAGAGACGAAGTGAAAGCCTACGAGGACGCGCAGAAGAAAAAGTAGGTTCTTCGATTGCCATTGAACCTTTCCGCAACAGAAACCAGGTGCCGGGATTGGAAAAGGAATGTCGATGAAACAGTTTTCGCTTCCCAAGATCACCTTCTGGCGTGTTCTCGGAATACTATTGATTGCGGCAGGTATTTATTCGGCAGTCTACCGGTTCGTGTATGGACTTGGCGCTGCGACGAATCTCAGTGATGACGTTCCCTGGGGCTTGTGGATCGGCTTTGACGTCCTCAGTGGCGTCGGACTTGCTGGCGGCGGATTTGTTCTTTGCGCTATCGTCTACCTCTTTAACATTCAACGGTTCAAACCGATCGTGCGGCCCGCCGTGCTTACGGCGTTTTTGGGATACATTTTCGTCAATTGCGCGTTGATCCTCGACTTGGGAAAACCGCTTCATATCTGGCATGCGATGGTCATGTGGAACCCGCACTCCGTGCTCTTCGAGGTGGCTTGGTGCGTCATGCTCTATACCACGGTGCTCGCGTTGGAGTTCAGTCCCGTGGTTCTTGAGAAGTTCAAGTTCACCGGGTTATTAAAAGTGGTAAAAGCCATTACCCTTCCTCTCGTACTCGTTGGAGTGCTTCTCTCGACGCTGCATCAATCATCGCTGGGCTCTCTCTTTCTGATCGTGCCGAACAAGCTGCATCCTTTCTGGTACTCACCGATGCTGCCGGTATTTTTCTTTCTTTCGGCCCTTGCCGTCGGCGCGGGCATGACGATCGTGGAATCGTTCTTGAGCGCGCGTGCTTTCCAGCGCGCGCTGGAGACGCCCCTGCTACGAGAACTTGCCCGCCTCATGGTCGTGGTTCTTCTCGTCTATGCAACGGCAAAGATACTGGACTTCGGACATCGCGGCGTCTTATCGATGGTGTTCAACGGATCGCTCGCGGCAACGCTGCTCTGGATTGAGCTAGGTTTGTTCATCGTTGTGCCGGTAATTATCTTGAGCATTCCGAGGCTCGCTCGAAATCAGGTTGGGTTGTTCGTCGGGGCGGTCTCCGTGGTGCTTGGCTTTGTGATGAATCGTCTGAACGTCAGTGTCACGGGAATGGAGGCAAGTTTGCGGACGGGCTATTTTCCCAGTCTCATGGAGTTGTCGATCACCGCCGGCCTCGTTGCGCTCGGGTTCTGGATATTCGCTCTTGCGGTGAAATATTTTCCTGTCTTTGCCGAACCTCATGATGCTGCCGCGGTTCAAATACCGCCGGCACTGACGTCCACCGCGGCACCTAACGGCATCATCAACTGGCCTCTGCTCTTGCGTGGCTCGCATTTTGCCGAGCATCGGGCCAGGATCGAAGCCCCTTACCGGTGTTCGGCTACGGGGCTCAGCTCGCCCACGGCCCAGGATTACGAGGAGATGATCCGGGTGACCGAGCAAATGAAAGCAGTCCTCAAGCAGATTTCTGCCCAGATTTCTGCCCGTGATTACCTGAACACGGAAGCACGTCTCGATCAGTTCGCTGCCAAAGTCCGGTCGCGCATCGCGATCCACACGCCCAAGGCCACACCAACGGCACCTGCCGCAAGTCTTGCGGCCAACTGAGGAGAATAGATCAAGAGTGGGCCTTGCGAACTCGTGCTAAAGCACTTGTCCTTACCCACAATTCCGTGGCAGGAGGTGGTCGATCATGTGAGGGGCATTTATGCCCCTTTTCCGCCGAAGGCGGTATTAGGCCCGTGCTTTAACCTACGGACACGGAGCGGCATGCAAATATTGCCTCGCGTAGCCTGAATGTTTTCAATCGTCGCTACGCGACGAACAGGTGACGGAATGCCTCAGACCGTGGGTTAAAAACCCACGGCTACCATCAGGGCGTCGCTACGCGACGAGTGGCAGCTTTCTACCAATGGAATGAAATCCGACCGTTCCACCGATACCAATTTTCCACCCACCAAGCTGCTCTTGTACACACCAAGGCAACGATCTTTCCTACATTCACTATCCATCCCATTCTTTCGGCGCGCCTTGTTCCGGTTAGTCAAACCTTACCGATTACGCAAGGTTTAATGGCATTTATTGTAGTTTCAGCCTGGGAATTGCGATAAAGCCAATAGAAACCTTTACGTCTACGAAGACTTTTTGTATTGCGTAGTTTGTATCGGCGGTAAATCTTTTCTAAATTCGGCTCGTTAACACAGCCCCAGCCCTGTCATGGATCACGACCGGACCGTTGCTGGCTACTATTTCGCGACAACCGCAAGGAGGCGGCAGCATGCGCACCGGAATGGGCAACAGGGTATCACGGCATGTTTTCGTATTAAGACTAAGACTTGTGGTGGTGAGTTTATTTTTTTTGGGAATGGCTTCCTGTCATTCTCAGCATCAGCCCACGGTTCGCAGCGAGCCGAGTCTGGATCCCGGCTGGCCAAAACCCAACCCTTTCTTCACCCAGGTTTCGTACAAGGCGGTGAAGGCTGAACTACCGAAATATGCGGATGCGGACTATGCCCATGACGATTCGGGGTGCGCGGATTGTCACAAAGCCTACGTGAAGACGTTTGCCACAAACGTGCATCGTGGCGAAAGCTGCGAATCGTGCCACGGACCCGCGAGCAAACACGCGGAAGAGGGGGAGCCGGGGCTGCTATTCCGCTTCAGCAAGATCAAGGATCCGGTGCTGCTGGCGGAAGCCTGCTTGCGGTGCCACGAGCAAAACCAGTGCGCGGAAGTCACACGCTGGCGAACTTCAAAACACGCCAATTCCGGCGTGACCTGCGTGTCATGCCATCGCGTCCATTACAACGTGCTGCCAGGAACCCCAGCGACCAATGTCTCCAAGGACACTGCCCACCAGTCGCACGGCTCGAGCATAAAGCTGACCGCACACAATGCACCGGTGGAGGAGAACCCGGCACCCGCCAAGGCCAAGTTGCCTTCGTTGCGGGGTACGTCCAACCATCTGAACGCCATGTCGCCGAATGTCTGCTATCGCTGTCACGGAGAAATGGCCGACCTCTCGAAGATTGCCGGCCCGCACCAGATCGGCGGGCCGAACGGATTCAACTGCACAACGTGCCACGAAGCACATGGGCAACTCAAGGAGTCTTCGCGGACGGAGTTGTGCCTCAGTTGCCATAAAGGCACGCCTACCATGGCTTGGCACTCGTCCCTTCACGAGCGCAGCGGAGTGGCCTGCACGGACTGCCACAATCCACATCCCTCGGCTCGCGTGCCGCAGACGGTCAACATCGACCACTATCAGGTGAATCGTCCCAAACGTCTGGCTATGTCGGTGCAGGAACCGGAGGTTTGCTTCAAATGCCACGCGAAAATTTATGGTCTCACCGACATGCCTTCACACCACCCCATCAAGGAAGGGAAGATGGTCTGTTCCGACTGTCACGACGTGCATGGCGAAGCGTTGGGAAACCTGAAAGAGGAAACCGTCAACATGGTATGCTACCGATGCCATGCGGAGAAGCAGGGGCCATTTGCCTACGAGCATCCGCCCGTGACGGAGCGATGCACGATTTGCCACGAGTCGCATGGCACCGTGGCAGATAATCTGTTGCGTCAGCCGGCAACCTTCCTCTGCCTGAGGTGTCATGCCGGCCATCACAACCGCCAACGGGACTTGCAGAACAAACCGGTGTTCAAGAAGGAGCTTTACACGGATTGCTTGTCGTGCCATGGCGAAATCCACGGCTCGGACCGACCGTCCTCCGCCGGTGTGGGGGGGCGATTCACCCGATAGCGATTTAGTCAGCAACAGGGGGATGGTTATGCTACGAACATTCGCAATTTGTGCCGCGAGCGTATTGATTATCGCGGCCTTCAAGATACCGGCTTGGGCGGTCGAAGAACCGCCGCAGGCCGCCAACAAGACATCGCCGGGCATCCCCGTCGCCGAACCCGGCCGCGTGGACAAGGAACCGCAGCCTTGGTACACCCTAAGCGAAGAATTGGTCGATCCGCCGGTGATTGCGGGCCGGTTCGGCTACTGGGGTTCGCATACTGCCGGGAATGTGGTCAAGGTAGGCGAGTACCAGGATCTCACGCCCTCGCCCTTCGTCGATATCGACGGACTTCATGGCACGGTGGAGGATACGCTAAATTATACCTTGACCGAGACCGGCAACGAATCGACCAACGCCAACGTCAACCTCTACAAGTCAGGCGTAACGGCTAACGTCCTCTACGAACGCTACCCGCATCAACTGGATCACGACCCCTTGAGCCAGTTCACCGACTTCGACGCCAACCCGAAACCTGGTTTCAACCCGACCATCGTCATCAAGCAGGATCTCAACGTCGGGAAAGACTACGCCATCCGCGTTCAAGAAGTGAAGGCCAACTTCAAGGGCAGACTGACCGAGAACCTCAAGGTCCGCCTGGACGTGTTTGGAATGGACAAGGAAGGCGAACGCCAGGCACGGGGTTCGACTCTCTGTTTTCAGGACCAGGGCAATCCCCAGCACTTTAAGGGAAGCCATTGTCACGTTCTCAGCCAGTCGCAGAGCATCGATTGGCAGACCCTGGAGGTCAAGCCGGCCGTGGAATGGAAACTCGGGTCCGTGATCGTCGAGTACTCGCGGCCCATGCGGTCGTTCAGCCAGAATGACCAGATCGTTAACCGGCAATACACGGGCGTGGCCCTTGGTTCATTCGAAAGTCCAGTGAGCTTGCCGTACGCTATCGTGCCGAGCAGCTTTACGCAGATCGATCAACTCAAGGTGGGTGCCGAGGTGACCGACACCAACAAGCTCTATGCCTTCCTTTTCAACGGCAATACGCACAAGGAATCCGGTGCTATGCCGCCGGACACGCCCGACCGAGAGAGCAGCCGCAGCTTCCGGGGCGCCGATGTGCGATGGACCAACACCCTGATCGAGAACCTGACCGTTACGAGCTACGGAAGGATTATCGAGGAGGACAACCAGCCCGTGGCATTTCCGATTCCCGGCGAGGAAAATACCGACAATCCCGACCAGTTGGATATTCTTGGCGTGCATCCCATCAACTATAAGCGGAGCGAAATGGGTTCAAAGTTTCAGTGGCGACCCTTCGGCCGGGGATTTGGACTGGGCGGCTTGGCGATCGACGGCGGCTATGAATACGCCGTCCTCCACCGCAGCTACGCCTCATTTCCCCTGGAGGGGACGATTATTAACAGGACGAGCCCCACGATCACCGAAGAGAATACCATCAGCCATGCGGTGTCTTTTGGCCCGTCCGTCCGGTGGTCGCCCCAACTTGACACTTACGTTCGCTATAAGTGGTTCAACTTCCGCACTCCATTGTTCGGCGTGGATGAGGCTCTGCTCACGACGAACAGCTCGTTGCCGGAGCACGAGAACCTTGTTGAGATCGGCGGCACATGGATGCCCAGCGATCGCGTGCTGCTCAACGGCTGGATTGAAGTCGATATCCGCCAGAGTTCCGGCCGAGCCATTTTTGACGAGCAGAGCTATCCGATGGGGGTCAACGGCTGGTATCGCCCTACCAACAAGTTGACCATTTCGGGCGGCTTTGCCTATTATTCAAACTGGATCAACCAGAACATCAACTTTGGCACGCCCAATGACTCCGGCGATCCCGATTTAGGAACCGTCCTCTCGCAGTGGAATTACGGCAGCCGTGCAGAAGTTTTCAACCTAGGTTGCAGCTACGCCTGTACCAAGCGGCTGAAGCTTGTCAGCTCAACGGAATACGTCAAGGGGATCCAATCTGCTTCTCTCGCCTCTGGCCCGGCATTCCTAAGCGATGTACTCTCCTACAGCAAACAGGACGTTCGCACCACGCGCGTGACCGTGGGTGCTGATTATCAGTTGAAACCACGGATCGGAACGTACTTTCGCTACCTGTTGTTTGACTACAACGACAGTACGAATAGCTACAAGAGCGGCACATCCAATATGTTCCTGGGCGGGCTGAGCGCGATCTTCTAACGAGTGCAGCAACGATTCACCCTGGTCGTACATGGGAATCGCCAGCAACGAACGGCTGCCGTCGAGGTATTCCGCTGCGGACTCGTCGGCATCCCAGGCCAGATCTTCGATCAGTAGTGCCTTGTGTCCCAAACGACAAGTAAGGAGGAAATTGTAAGGTACTTACCTTGAAAGAAAAAAGGCCGACGGCATCGTGTATCGCGAAATATATGCTGAAGTGCCCCCATCCCCGCGATCACCCGTTCTCTAGGATTGGTGATTTCCGGTGACTTTTAGCAATTGCCCTGCATTCCGGTCGGTGATCCACGTGAGCGTTCCGCCCGAGGGATGAACTCCGGCCGCCGGCCGAACGGTCGGACTCGCGTTTCCTTCGAGGACCTCATAAAGGGCAGTCGCTTTCTCTTCTCCGGCCACGACAAACAGTACTTGCCTGGCAGAGTTGATCGCTGGGTAGGTCAACGTGACACGGTCTACCGAAGGAGGCAGCAAACCTGGCGGGCTCCATGTCGCCCAAGTTTCTTTGACGTCCAGTGCCCTGGCATTGGGAAAGAGCGAGGCGGTATGGCCATCCTCGCCCATTCCCAACAGAACCAGATCAAAGCGATCTGAGGCGTTGTGTGGATCTGCGGCGAAGAATCGCGTCAACTCGGCATTGTATTCTGCCGCGGCTGCGGCGGCGCTCCGCCCATCAGTACGTACCGCAAAGACCTGTGTTGCCGGAATGGGGACTCGGTCCAGCAACGTGCGTCGCGCCATCGCGAAATTATTGCGGGGATCGACGGCCGGCACCATTCGTTCGTCGCCAAGGAAGACAAAGACTTTAGACCAATCGATCGCTATTGCCCGATTGGCCTGGGAAAGAAGCGAATAGGCCTTTTCAGGCGTTCTCCCGCCCGAAAGGACGAAAAGGAAACGACCACGTTCCCTGATCGCCGCTGCGGCGGCATCAACGATCGTGTCCGCCGTTCGCAACGCGAGGTCGTTCGGGGATTCACAAATAGTTACGGCGGTTGTCGGCATTGGTCTAGGAATGGTTATTTCTTCCACCGGTCGATCAGGCAGGCCACTAAGGCCGTCCAACCCGTCTGGTGCGACGCCCCGAGCCCGGCCCCCGTCTCGCCATGAAAATACTCATGGAAAAGCAAAAGGTTATCGCTATTGGGAGAGGTGTCGCGCTCCAAGTTACCTTGGTAGGGACGTCGGTTTTGGTTGGTGGGAAGGAAGAGCTTCACCAGCCGTGACGACAATTCCTGCGCCACCTCGGCCAGGTTCATCAACTGTCCCGAGCCCGTGGGACACTCGACCTTCAGGCTGTCGCCATAGAAGTAGTGATAGCGCTCCAGGGCCTCAATGAGCAGGTAGTTCACAGGGAACCAGATCGGGCCGCGCCAGTTAGAGTTGCCGCCAAAGAGGTTCATGTTCGATTCGCCGGGAACATAATCCACATGGTACTCCCGACCGTTGCACTGGAAAACATAGGGGTTGTCCCGGTGGTATTTCGACAGCGAGCGGATGCCATAGGGGGACAGAAACTCATTCTCGTCAAGCACGTAACGGAGCACTCTTTCCAGCCGCTGCCGAGAGGGAATCGCCAGCAGGTGTCTGCCCCGGGCGGGGTTTTCATCCGTCGTCTCCATGTAAGAGATGTGCTTGGCCAGATCGCGGCGATAGGTGAGAAACCAGTCCAAACGCTTCTGAAACCCATGCAATCCGCCGATGAGATCGTCGGTAAGGACTTGCACCGTGAACAGCGGGACGAGCCCGACCATCGACCGAACGCGCAACGGGATACGACGACCATCGACATACATCTGGTCGTAGTAGAAACCATCCTCTTCGTTCCACAGCCCCGTACCACCGATGGTGTTCATGGCGTCGGCAATGTAGACGAAGTGTTCAAAGAACTTCGAAGCGATGTCTTCCACGCCCGGATCGAACTTGGACAGTTCCAAGGCCATGGCGAGCATCGTGGCACAGTAAAATGCCATCCAGGCAGTGCCATCCGCCTGTTCCAGTTGGCCGCCGGCGGGAAGAGGCCGGGAGCGGTCGAATACGCCGATATTGTCCAGCCCCAAAAAGCCTCCTGAGAATAGGTGCTTGCCGCGTGCATCCTTGCGATTGACCCACCAGGTGAAGTTGACCAAGAGCTTCTGGAAGGTGCTGGAGAGGAAACGCCAGTCGCGCTCGCCCCGAGGGGCGGTCATCTTGTAAACCCGCCAGCAGGCCCAAGCGTGGACCGGCGGATTGACATCCCCAAGGTCAAATTCATAGGCCGGGACCTGCCCGTTGGGGTGCATGTACCACTCGCGCAGCAGGAGTGTGAGCTGCTCTTTGGCAAATAAGGGGTCCAGCCGGGAAAAGGGTATCATGTGAAAGGCCAGATCCCACGCCGCGTACCACGGGTATTCCCATTTGTCAGGGACCGAGATGATGTCCCGGTTGAACAAATGGCGCCAATCCGCATTGCGTCCGGCTTTGCGCGACTCAGGTGGTGGTGGAAAGTTGGGGTCACCTTGAAGCCAATCCTCCACGACGTAGTGGTAAAACTGTTTCGTCCAGAGCAGGCCGGCGTAGGACTGTCGGGCGATCAATCGCTCCGGAGGGTCCAGTTCAGAACGAATGACTTGTGAGTAGAACTGGTCGCTTTCCTTTTGTCGTTCAGCCACGACGCGGCTGAAGGCTTGTCCGAAGATCTCCGTAGGTGGTTCTGCTTCGGCAAAGAGCCGCAGGCGGATTTTGACTTCGGCCTTGGCGGGAATCTCCAACCGGTAGTGCGCGGCCACCTTGGTGCCCAACGATCGCGGATTGACCGCACTGATTTCTGCATTGACAACGTAACGATGAAAAGCGTCCTTGACGTAAGGCGATTCGTTAGGCATGCCGTAGAGCCGCTCCATGTTGGTCGCGTTATCCGTGAAAAGCCAATCGTATTCGCTGCCGTCCGATGCCACATCTGCCGCAAAAAGGAATCGGCCCAACGTAACGTGTTCCGCCAGCAACGTGTTGTCCTTGGCCAAGCGGATGAGCGGCTTCCTCCAGCATCCTTCGTGAGCGCAGCCCCAGATCCACGTATTGCGGAACCACAGCGTAGGGAGTAGGTGCAAGACCGCCTTGTCTGGCCCCCGGTTGATGGCCGTGATGGAGATGAGCAGGTCGTTGGGCACCCCCTTGGCATACTCCGCCAGCACGTCGAAATAGCGGTGCTCGGCGAAGGCGCCGGTGTCCGTCAGTTCATATTCTCGTTCCCGCGTGCTGCGCCGCCGGTTCTCCTCGACCAACGCTTCATATGGGAAACGACCCTGCGGATACTGGTACAATGCCCGCATGTAGGAATGCGTCGGCGTCGAGTCGAGATAGTAGTAGCACTCCTTGACATCCTCGCCGTGGTTCCCCTGGGGGCCTGTCAGGCCGAAGAGACGTTCCTTGAGAAAAGGGTCGCGTGTGTTCCAGAGGGCCATGGCGAAACAGAGCCGACACTCGCGGTCGGTGATCCCCAGGAGCCCATCTTCGCCCCAGCGGTAGGCCCGGCTGCGAGCGTCATCATGGGAGAAATGAGTCCAACACGCGCCATCCGGCGAGTAGTCTTCTCGAACCGTAGCCCACTGACGTTCGGAGAGGTATGGCCCCCACCGTTTCCAGTTCGCTTCGCGCCGAGCGTCTTCTTCCAGTCGCCGCACCTCGGCGCCCTGAATGGATTTGCTCGCCATGGTTTAGCTTCCAATCTGATGGCTATGCGTCATTTCTGGTTGGATACATGGTTGAGCATGTTATTTCAGCAGGGGACAGCTATCGAACCACTCCCGGCCCTGGCGGGCCATCCACTCGGTGGAACTCGGGGGACCCCAATCGCCAACCTCATAGAAGCTCAACGGCGAAGCATGGGCTTCGTCCCAAGCTGCCTGGATCGGGTCGATTACCCGCCAGGCAAGTTCGACTTCATCGGCCCTGGTAAACAAGCTCGCGTCGCCCTGCATCACGTCCAACAGGAGTCGCTGGTACGCTTCCGGCATAGGACCGGCGAACTTCTCCCGATATTGGAAACTCAGGTCCGTTTGCCGCAGCTTCATGCCGGCATCCGGCACCTTGGTGAAGAAGTGCATTTGCACTCCCTCCGCCGGTTGAACCTGAATCACCAGGCGATTCGACTCCGTCAACGGCCTGGGCTCACCTTGAAACAACTGATGAGGCGGTTGGCGGAATTGGATCACGATCTGCGTCGTCTGGCACGACATGGCCTTGCCGCTGCGAAGCAAAAAAGGCACTCCCTGCCAACGCCAATTATCCACGTGGAATTGAATCGCGCCAAAAGTTGCCGTGTTGCTGTCAGGCGGCACGTCAGACTCGTCGCGATACTTTCGATATTGCCCGCGGACCGTGTCGCGGGCTACGTCTTCCCGTGAAATTAGCCGGATTGCCCGGAGTACCTTGACCTTTTCATCGCGGATGACGTCGGCTTGGTACGCCGACGGCCATTCCATGGCCGTCAGCGTCAACAGTTGCAAAAGGTGATTCTGAAACATGTCGCGGAGAACACCGACCGAATTGTAGTAGCCGCCGCGGCGGCCGACCGACACTTCCTCGGCAACCGTGATCTGGACATGATCGATATAGTTGCGGTTCCAGATGGGCTCAAAAATACTGTTGGCAAATCGCAGCACCATCAAGTTCTGAACCGTCTCCTTGCCCAAGTAATGATCGATACGATAGACTTGGCCTTCGTTGAATACCCGATGGACCGCCAGGTTAAGTTGCTGGGCTGAAGCCAGATCCGTGCCAAAGGGCTTTTCAATGACCAGGCGGCGAGTTCCGCTTGATTGGTCTGCCATTCCCGCCGCTCCAAGGTGCGCAATAGCAGGCTGGAAGAACTGGGGAGCCGTAGCCAGATAGTAAATGCGGCTTGCCGGGGTTCCGCTTTCAAGTTCCGTGAGGAAGTTGTTCAGGCTGACAAAATCTTCCACCTTCCCAAGATCGCCCGCTTGGTAAAACACTTGCGATGCGAATTCCGACCAGAGCGCAGCATCAAACGCTCCGGCCAAGAACCTTGCGGCGGATTCAGCCAGGCACTCTCGCCAGGCCTCATGGGCGATCGGCGTTCGTGAAAATCCAACGATCCGCGTCCCGGCGGGAAGCCGTTTCTTGCGGAACAATTCGTACAGCGCCGGGACCAGTTTGCGGCTGGTCAGATCCCCCGATGCGCCAAAGATAACAAGGGTATTCGCCAAACTGGTAGGTGTCTTCACTTGATTCCCCTCATGCCTCTAACGTGACATCCTCCAAGGCCTGCGCCTGGCACAACACGATGATATTATTTCGTGAAGCTCTGTTGGCGAAGTTTATTCGTACGGGTGATTCTAGCACCTTGTGTCCCAAAAGACAAGTGCGGAGGAATTATCACCGAACATGCCCCATGGTAAGTCTCGGTCGGGCAATTCCGCTTCTGCAATCCGATGATCGGGATCGAAGTGCTTGACGGCGCGACGAGTATATATGGCGTCTGTTACCAACATCGTGTGTACTCCGAGGGTTTGCGAATTCTCCGTCGTGGATGCGCTGCTACCGGCCTGCATCAAACCACGCACCTGTACCATTTATCTCTTTATCGATCAACCTTTTCCTGGTAGGTAATTCCCGGGTATCTCTTGAACGGCCCTTCGGTTTCGTTGAGAGAAGGGTAGCCCTGTTGAAAGACCCAATCCGTATTTTTTGCCGGCGCGTGGCAGGTGAAACAGTCGAGCTTATAGTTTGTCGAAACGTTTTTCGTGTGGTTATCGGCTTTGAATAACGCCCACCCCCAGCCGCGTCCCCAATTCGGATTGTCGGGGAACGAATTCTTATGGTCCTTAACCATCACGAACCATGCTTTGATTTCGCCGGCCCAACGCACATCGCCCGTGGTTAACTTTCCGGCTCGTGCGCTGCGTACTTCCTTTACCAGGATGGCGCCTTGAGGCCAAGTTCCGGTCTTGCGGAATTCATCCGCCGACTCGGCTGGGCTAGAGAACGGTCTGCACGCCAGTGCCTCGGCACTATGCCACAGGCACCGTTCCTTACAGGATCTTTCAATGGTCAGCAACTTTAGTATTGCATTCAACCGACTTTGATGTCCAGGACCAGCGAATTACTTTTGGCCCGACAACTTAGGAGCTGTTCACAAACAACTTAGCCGTTTCCTTTTCGTGGACGGATGGT
>JBAWVO010000107.1:0-18817 GCA_037147235.1 Planctomycetota bacterium
TTGGGCAGGCGGGACGCCCGCACCACAATTATCCGCAAACCCGGCGGAGAGCCGATTTTACATATTCTGAGAGATACTTGCAAGCATCTGCAAGCCTCAACTTGCAAGCCTCAACTAGCGTTAAGATTCGTAGGGAACGATCCAGCGATCTACCATAATGATAAAGAGGTGCATGGTCAGATCCCGACCAACCCGTACGAATTTTCAAGTGTTTGGGGTTGGAAATCGGACAGAGTCCAGCTTGGATATTGGCTTCGAGCATCTGGGATTCCCTGAAATCGGATCATGGTCGCTGCCGGTCAATCTGGTTTCGCAGCGAGTGATGGAGAAGCTGGGGTTCAGATACGAGCGGGATTTCAAGTTCGCTGGGCTGGTGCATCGGTTTTATCGGCTGGTGAAGGGGGAGTGGAAGGGGTATGATGGGGGCGGCATGGGCAAATTGATTCTGAAGTAATGGAGCAAGATATGTCGTGGCATACGAGCATGATCCTCATTCAGCAACCCGACCCTGGCGACTTTGTACCGCTGCTCGAACGCCTCGGCTTCTCGGGCGGCCAACCAAACGAGACGGTCTCCTTTGAGGACGCCACCTCGTCAATGGCTCTCGGCAAGTCCGTTGCACACGCCGATGGTTGGACGATCATTTGTGATCCGATGTTCTTTACCTCGATGGAATCGCTCGACCAACCCGACAATCAGGTGTGGAGTCCATCGCTCGACCAGCGGCTACGAGAGATTTCTGCGTCGGGGGCGACCGTGTTCGGCTTCATCACCGAGGGTGCGTCCGGTACGCATGGCTTTACGCTGTACCAGAACGGCAACCGAAAACGGATGTGGTTGGTCCAAAGTGGCAACCTGCTGGCCGATGAGGGAACACCACTCCCCGAAGAAAAAGAATGCTTCGGGAAGGGCGGGCCTTTCGATGAAGAGCAAGGACTTCTTATGCTGATGGAGAAAATCTGCGTTCCATTCGATACGCTGGACAGGATCGAGTTTCAACTGTTCGAGGATCACAGGCTTCTGCTCATGATGGACCCAAAATCTGGCGGTGGCGGCAGTGACCGAGGCAACACCGACTGGAACGTAGCCGAATATGACAAGGCGATTGCCGATTTGACCGACACCATTTGGCAAGCACATTACAACCGTGCCCATGCCTATTTTCACAAAGGTGAATATGATAAGGCGATTGCCGACTACACGGAAGCCATTCGTCTCAATTTAGAACTCAGGGATGCCTATCGGCTACGGGGCCACGCCTATATGCGTAAGCGTGAATTGGACCAGGCCATTACCGATTTCAGCGAATCCATTCGCCTAGCCCCAAACGATGGCGAGGGGTATTTCAGCCGGGCCTGCGCCCACGTGGAAAAAGGCGATAGAGTAAGATCAGACAAGGATTTTGCCCAGGCCGAGGCACTCGGCTACAAGCCCAAATGAAAGTCCTTTTCCTCCACGGCTGGCAATCGACACCAGGCGGCATCAAACCGACCTTCCTCAATGATCACGGCCACGAAGTCCTGAACCCCGCCTTGCCCGACGATGATTTCGATGCCGCCCTCCGCATTGCCCAGGCCGAGTTCGACCGGCATCGGCCAGATGTCGTCGTCGGGTCTAGCCGTGGCGGGGCCGTGGCGATGAATATCGAATCAGGTTCCACGCCCTTGATCCTGATGTGCCCGGCATGGAAACACTGGGGCAAGGCCAGAACGGTCAAGCCCGGCACGGTCATCCTGCATTCCAAGGCCGACGCAACGATTCCGTTCTTGGATTCGGAGGAATTGGTGCGGGACAGCGGCTTGCCCTCGGGATCGTTGATCGTCGTCGGCCATGAACACCGACTTGCTGATCCAGAGTCGCTGAAGGTGATGCTGGAGGTGTGCGAGAGGGCAAGGACCGAAGATATCAGCCCGGACGGAAAGACGCTGGCTTCGGGAGTCGGCGACCGCACGATCAGGCTGTGGGAGATAGCATCTCACCAATCGATGCCGAAGCCCAGGAAGCAAGATAAGTGACCGAAAACATCTTCACCCCCGGCCCCACCCCGAACACTGGCCGACCCGCTGATGGCAAAATCCTGACGCCACCAGAAGGTTGGATACTGCTCCCACCCGGAGATGCCGCCTTGACTCGCAGGGTCAAGGCGGCCTGCCAGCATTGGATCGTACAGGAGAAAAAGGGAAAAAAGATTTTCTCACGTGGAGTCTGGGCATCGGCCGCCACCATCGATAAAATCCGTGCTGATCTCGAAATCGAGCGATCCACCGAGGGATACGCCAAACACAAAGATGCCGATGCTCGACGCCGGGATAAAGCTCAAGCCGAATACGACGAGGATTTCCACGGTGCGGTGGTGGCTATGGGCTTGTGTTTCTGACCCAAACGGCTCTAATTAGATGAACCCTACGTGGAGGCTATGACTTTCGGTTCAATGTTGCAAAGGGAAATCTCTTGACGCCAGACGAACAGCTAGACCGGCTTGGAACAGAATTAAATCGACTCAAAAGCGAACATCCGAACAGGCACGGTGTTCTGCGCCTTTCAAACAACTGTTTGCGTTCATGCTCCAAGTGGAAATGGCAACAGCATGGCTGGTCTCTCAGTGATGGGGAGTCATGTGGAATTATGAATGGAGACGATGCAGAACAGCGCACCGCTCTTCTGTCAATTCTGAAAGCAAGCATGATCCAGAAGGTCGTGTTTGTTCCAGGTGCAACGACGCTGGAAGTTGTATTGGACGTTTAAGTGTTCGCATCCTGAATCTTCGCCCACCTCTCCTCAGCTACGCCTCGTCCAGATGCTCTTCGCAATAATTCTGGATTTTTGGGCAGGCGGCGTGATTTCTTCACGAACAGAATTCCCTACTTTTTGGATGGCCTCTTAGATGGCCTGCTCGCCGCTTTCACCCGTTCGGATGCGGACCACGTCGCTCAGGTCCGAGACGAAATTTTGCCGTCGCCCACCTGGCCGGTGCGAGCGACCTTGCAAATCGTTTCGATCACGCTCGCCGCATCTTCCGTGGCGACGATCACTTCGAGCTTGATCTTGGGGATGAAGTCGACGACATATTCGGCCCCGCGGTACATCTCAGCATGGCCCTTTTGTCGCCCAAAGCCGGAAACTTCGGAGACGGTCATGCCTTTGATTCCACGGCGATTCAGCGCGTCCTTGACGTCGTCGAGTTTGAAGTGACGGATGATGGCTTCGATTTTTTTCATGGGGGGGAGTTGTTGGTTGTCGGTTGAGAAGCTGTCGCATGGATCCGAATCTCAGTCAGATCTCAGATTTCAATTTTCAATTTTCAATTTTCAATTTCACGCCCCCAGCGTGAGCATCGCGGCGAGCGTGCCGGCGATGGCCGCTAAAGTCGTGTTGACCAATACGCCGCTCAACGAAAGATCGGTCCCGGAGAGCGCGCATCCGGCGTTCAAGGCAAACTAGCCGAAGGCCACGATCAGACTGCCGAGGACCAGCATCGGGACGTGGTGGCCGGGCAGGGGTTGTGCCCGGCCTGCACGATATTTTCCGATGCGGGGGCCGAGCAACCATGCGCCGACCAGTGCGAGTACGCCGCCGAGGGCATGAATCACGCCGGTACCCGAAAAATCGATCACTCCGTGGCCGAGCCGCCAGTTGATTCCGATGTGGGCCAGCCAGCCGCCACCCCAAACCCAATTTGCATAGAGCGTAACCGGCAGAACAACCCACATCGGCCGGGAGTTGCTGACGCGAATTCTCAGGCAGGTGGAGATATCGAGAGAGGAATGGGAAACACTCCATTAGGAGCTTTTGAATATACCAGGTATAGCCATCGAAGAGAGTGCCGTAAAGTCGGCTAGAATGGTGGGACGAGCGAAGCTCGCCCCACCATTTTTCCAGCGAATCCTCATGGTGGGGCTCGTTTGACTCGTCCCACCCTGCTTTTCCACAACAGAAACTAGATGGCTGGTTCGCCACTTTCACCGGTACGGATGCGAATCACATCGCTCAAGTCCGTGACGAAGATTTTTCCATCGCCCACCTGACCCGTCTTGGCCGTAGTGCAAATCGTTGCCAAGACCTCCTTGAGTTGATCGCTGGAAACGACCACTTCGATCTTGATCTTGGGGATGAAATCGACGACATATTCAGCCCCGCGGTACATTTCTGCGTGGCCTTTCTGGCGGCCGAAGCCGCGGACTTCGGTTACGGTCATTCCTTTGATGCCAGTCTCGTTCAACGCCTTCTTGACGTCATCGAGCTTAAAGTGTCGGATAATCGCTTCGATTTTCTTCATGGGAATATATCTCCATTCTAAAGGGCGTTAGTTACGAGAAGTGACAATAAACTCAGGATAACCCATGGCACCCATTTCAGGCAGGTCAAGACCTTCGATCTCGACTTCCTTTGGCACGCGGATCGGGGTAATAAGATTGCTGATCTTGAACCACACATAAGCCATGGCAACACCAAAGACGATCACGACAAAGCAGTCCAAGGCTTGGGCATAAAGCTGTGATGCGTCACCGAAAAGAATGCCGCGAACACCGTCAGAACCAGATGCCTTGACCCAGTCGTCGCGAACCACGCCGTTCCAGCCCGCGCCATACTTGCCGTTGGCGAAGATTCCCACGGAGAGCACACCCCACAGGCCATTGACACCGTGAACCGAGATGGCGCCGACGGGGTCGTCGATCTTGAGCTTGTCCCAGAAGAACACACTGAAGACGACCAGCAAGCCAGCCACGCCACCGATCACGACGGCTGCCCAGCTATCGACGAATGCACAGGGAGCTGTGATTGCCACTAGGCCGGCCAACATGCCGTTGCACAACATGCTGGGATCAGGCTTGAGACCCTTCGCATAGAGAGTGACCAACGCTGCCAATGCACCAGCCGTACCGGCCAGCATCGTGTTCACCACAACGACAGAAATGCGAAGATCTGTACCGGCCAACGTCGAGCCCGGGTTGAAACCAAACCAGCCGAAGGCCAGGATGAACGTGCCGGCGATCACCATGGGTATGTGGTGAGCGGGAATTGGAATCGTCTTGCCATCCCTATATTTGCCAATGCGAGCTCCTAGCACACAAGCACCGACTAGACCGATGATACCGCCCATTGCATGGACGACACCCGATCCGGCAAAGTCGACGGCTCCGTGTCCGAGTTTCCAGTTCACTCCTGCCTGGGCTAACCATCCTCCTCCCCATACCCAGTTGGCATAGATGCAATATGGTAATGCCACCCATAAGCCATAGATGATGAAGTTCTTGGTGGCCCACCTTTCTGCCATTGCTCCCGTAGGAATCGTGGCCGTCGTGTCCATAAACACCATCATAAAGAAGAACAGGGCCATGACGCTGACATCGTCGATGCCATTAAGGAAGAAACCCTTGGTGCCCATGAGGCCATACTTGTATGCTCCGGTCGGTTTGCTTAGATCGTCGTTGCTTTTGGCGTCCTTTTCGTACGCAGGATCAAGTCCAACGCCGCTGCTCAGTACGGCGGTACCGGGTCCCAAAGCGGAGTACCAACCCGGCGCAACCGGCCCGTTGTTCCAGTTCCCCCAACCCAGGGCAAAGCCGTAGGCCCAGAAAGCAATGCAACCTAATGGATAGACAAGGAAATTCATCGACATCGTATGAGCGGCGTTCTTAGCTCGGCAAAGACCGGTTTCCACCATGGCGAAACCGGCCTGCATGAACATCACGAGGAAGCCGGCGATCAGACACCAAACCATGTTGATCGAGAACAGGTTGTGGGTGATCCGATCGTAGAGGTCGCCTGTCTTAAGGTCACTTGGCACGTCACCGGCTGGTTTCCCGTCCTTATCCAACGCACCGGAGGGAGTGGCCCATATACCGGCTGCACCTCCGGTGGGGTCGGGCCAAGTGGGTTTCTTAGGATCGTCGCTCGTGCCGCTAAAATAGCCGGGCAACTTGGTATCTGAGGCCGGGGCCGCAGCCGGAGCATCTTTTTTGTCTGTTGCAGCCGGCGGGGCCTTATCATCGGCCGCTTGCGAAACCAAAGGTATTGCAAGCGTAAACCCGAGCCACAAAACGGAACACCAACCTAGTAACCTCACATTCATCTCTTCTCTCCTGTAGGTGAAAAATAAAGAACTGCGTAATTTGCGAAGTGGTCGCATGCTTGTGCTTGACGGAGCAAAAGCCGTGCCAATGGGATTGGGGAAATCTACGAAACAGTCAAAAAAACAAATATCTCGCCTCCTGTGTGCATGACAAATTTATTATTCTCCAGAGCGGATGCCAGCACTCGCTAGCTTTCCAGGCACGGCGAGCTACATTAATAAGCTTCTTTGCTTTCGCGAATCTCTCCGTTGAACATTTCGCTCGCCTGACTCCAGCATGGTAGATCTGTCGAAATGCTGAATAGAATTGCAAATTTGTCACAGTAGTGATGCCGTATCACGACGAGCCCATTTTCGTGCGGTACAGAAAATGCTGGCTGCCTTGATGATCAAAATCTCTTGCCCCCGGCCCGGCCACCGGTTAGGATCGGCGAATGAGTTACTGTCGTGTTTAGCCCACGCGCTAAGTGTGGTTGGACGGCACACGGAGTCTGCCTGCTACTTTTTTGCGACACTTAATTGATTCGCCGGTTCTTAATACAGTTCGCCTGGAATATGACGAGACAAAATGATTTCTACTGGACCAAAGAATCTCCATGATCGCATTGTGGTGGCGATCGTACTGGTTTTAATTGGCTACGGGATTTCTGCTATGATGGGCTTGCCGCAGCGCGCGACCGAGATGGTTGTAGCAGCCACGGACATGCCCGCAGAGATGGTGGGCGTCACGGCTTACGACTCGCGGTCTTATGCTTCCCCGCCGCCCTCTTGGATGGTTCTGCCGTTTGTCGTGCTCCTGGCCGCGATCGCCTTGATGCCGCTTTTGGGTTTCACTGCACATTGGTGGGAAAGCAATCTCCATAAGCTGTTCGTGGCAGGGGGGCTCGCCTTCTTGACACTGGCCTATTATCTCTTCTACCATCACTACGGCATGACGGTCCATTGGCCCGCGGATCAGGCCATTCCGGCAGCTTCGTCTGGACTGGCCTGGCACGCACTGGGTGCCGTCCTGGTGAATGCGATTATCGGCGAGTTCCTGCCCTTCATCATTTTGCTATTCAGCCTCTACACGATCACGGGCGGCATCCGCATTGAAGGTGATTTGCGAGCCCACTCGCTTACGAACACATTGATTCTGGCTATCGGTGCCGTGCTGGCGAGCCTGATTGGTACGACGGGCGCGGCCATGCTTCTGATTCGTTTGCTGCTGGAAACCAACAGCGAACGGAAACGCGTCAAGCATACGATGATCATGTTCATCTTCATCGTCTGCAATTGCGGCGGCTGCTTGCTTCCATTGGGCGATCCGCCGCTGTTCTTGGGCTACCTGTTCGGCGTGCCTTTTTTTTGGACGCTTCGGTTATGGCCTGCCTGGCTGCTGACCAATGGATTGCTGCTGGCGATCTATTTTCTTTGGGATCACTTCTGGCACTATCCCCGAGAGGCGGCAACTGACGTTCGACGCGACGAAACGCGGGTCAGGCCACTAAGGATGCGCGGTCTATGGCCGAATGCCTGGATCCTTGCGGGAGTCGTCCTGGCCGTGGCCCTCCTGGATCCCGGCAAGCCTCTGCTGGGTACATCGTGGCATCCGTGGGTTTATCTGCGAGAGATTGCCCTGCTTGGCTTTGTGCTGCTGTCGCTCTTGTTCGGTCCGGATACTGTAAGGCGAGATAACGGCTTTGATTTCGGCGCAATTAATGAGGTCGCCGTGCTCTTTCTGGGCATCTTCCTTTGCATGCAGCCACCCCTGGAGATACTGCAAGTCAATGGCCCGTCGTTGGGACTGGTCCTGCCTGCGCATTTCTTTTGGGCAAGCGGAAGCCTATCGTCTGTACTCGACAACGCGCCAACCTATGCGGTGTTCTTTGAGACGGCAAAATCGCTGGGCGGCAGCGATACTGTGGCCGGTGTTCAGGGGTCGCTGTTGGCCGCCGTGAGTTTGGGATCGGTCTTCATGGGCGCGATGACGTACATCGGCAATGGGCCGAATTTCATGGTCAAAGCGATTGCCGAGAAATCGGGTGTTGTCATGCCGACTTTCTTTGGATATATCGCCTATAGTGCGGCGATTTTGTTGCCCATCTTCGTGCTGGTCACCTTGCTCTTTATGTCCTAGTCCGCGGTGTGGCAAGGCCGGTGGCAAAAGGCGAGGTACGTGCTGGCAATGCTGGTTCCGGTACTCACCGTGATTATTTTATTTTTGTTGTTTCGCAAGAAGTAGTGGCTGCGAGAATCGCTTCCACAGTTTCCTTCGGACGACGAATTTGTCGCAAACGGGTGATCGCCACCCGCATGTTTTACGCGGTTGCAGACATCGGTTGAAGCGTAAAGCGTGTGTTGCCAAGAACTTAAGATTGCCTGTGACAAAAATTGTCGCGCCGAGACGCCGCGAACAAGAATTGTCGCGCTGGATCAACTTAGAGGCTATCACAAGATCGAGCCGGAAGTCATCGAGAACATGCGCGCTTGCGATAATTGTGGTGCGGGGGACTTGATCATAACCTTGCCAACTGCCAGCAGTGACGGCAACCCGTAGGGTGCGTGAAGCGAACCAACACCCGGGAAATGGTGCGTTGCGCACGGACTCAATACTTCGAGAACGTCTACCCTGAAATAGACCGGTTCGCGTAACGCACCATTTCGCGGGCATCCGTGCTCCACGCACCCTACGTCGAGCTAGCAATGACAGCAGTTGGCAAGGTTATGATCAAGGCCTGGTGCGGGCGTCTCGCCTGCGCATGCAACCGGGACGGCCACGCCACAAAAATGCGGAGTTAATGTTGGACGGGTTCTCACCCGCGAGGTTTCTTGAAGAATCGCTGGTAATCGATCCCCAGCTTGCCGATCTTGTAGCGGGCCATGCGCGGCGTGATGCCTAGTTGCCGGGCCGCTTCCGAAATGTTTCCGCCCGTGGCCTTCAGCGCATCCATCATGAGGTCTCGCGCCACCAGATCCATCTGTGCCTTGAGCGAGCCGGCCTCGACCATCTCCGAGATCTCCGGCATCTGCAAGGTCGGGGGAAGGTTAGACCCATGAATCACGCCGTCCTTGCTGAGCAGAACCGCATACTCGATGCAGTTCTCCAGCTCGCGGACATTACCCGGCCAGTGATAGGCCAACATCATGTTGATTGCCGGAGTGCTGATTCGCCGTACTTCCTTGGCCATCTTGCGGGCGTACTTGGCCACGAAATGATCCGCCAAGAGGAGGATGTCGGGTTTGCGATCTCGCAAGGGCGGAAGGAAAATTGGAAAGACGTTGATACGATAATACAGATCCTTGCGAAACAACCCTGTTTCCACCCTGTTTTCCAGGTTCTGGTTGGTCGCGGCAATCACGCGTACATTGGCCGAGACGGTTTTGTTGCTACCCACGCGCTCGAATTCGCGTTCTTGCAAGGCACGTAGCAACTTGACCTGGATGGCCTGCGAGAAATCGCCGATCTCGTCGAGAAAAAGGGTTCCTCCCTCCGCCTCCTCAATGCGGCCGATGCGCTGGAACAACGCGCCGGTGAAGGCACCTTTCTCGTGGCCGAACAGCTCGCTCTCGAAAAGACCTTCACTCAAGGCCGCACAGTTGACCTTGACGAACGGTTTTTGACATCGCGGGCCGCCATAATGAATGGCCGAAGCCACCAGTTCCTTGCCGGTGCCCGATTCCCCACGCAACAGGACCGTAATGTCGGCTGCGGCGACGTGGTGGATTTGCAGGTAGACGTCGCTCATGGCATGTGAGTTGCCGATGATGCTCTCCGGTCGAAACTTCTCTTCGAGGGCACTGCGAAGCCGCAGATTCTCTGCCTCGAGTTGTTGCTGGCACAAGGCTTCCGTGCGGCGGGACTTTACATCGAAGGCGATCATGCTGGCCACGATGCCCAATAATTGCGACCGCTGAGCAAGCTTTCCCGCCTCTTGCAGCGGCAGATCGACGGACAGCGTGCCCACCACTTCGCTCCCCAAGCGGACGGGGACGCAGAGAAAACTACCGTCTTCGCTCGGCTCTTGTTCGCGTCGGTAGATGCGGTTGGTGAACCTGGGGTCTTGCCAGATATGAGGGATGATCGCCGCTTCGCCGGTTTCGATAACGGCACCGATGACTCCCTCGCCTCGGCGATAGCGAAGATCTTTCTGTTCGGCACCGAGAATGTCGCGGGCCATCTCGACGAATAGTTCGCTCCCATCGGAAGATAAGAGCATGATGGTCCCGCGGGTCATTCCCAGTTCCCGTTCAAGCTCGTCCAAAACGGCCGCAAGCATTTGGCGTTGGTCGGATTGGGTGGCTAATAGCACCCCCACTTTAGCGAGAATCCCAATGTCTCGATCGGCTTGCTCGACGAGTAAACAACTATCGCCGGGCGTACCACTATTTTTGGGGTGTGTTGCAGGCAAACTCACGTCGAGTCCTAACTGGGAAAGAAAAGGCCACCTCTTTTCGGTCTCATTGTACCATGTATTGTTTCGGCTGGGATTCCTTCAGAAGATTCCTTTCCTGAGGCGGATCGGGGGCAGGGCCATCGAGACCTTCCAAGCCCTTAGCGCCTCAGCGCATCGCAAATCAACCGCACGACAACCATGTAGGCATTCTCCCAGTCGCCGCCAGTCCGGAAAAATTCCACCGGGGCGTTTGGGGATCCGATGAACGGCCGCATGATCCAGCCCATCTGAATGCCAATGAAGACATACAGCCCAAGCCACGTCCAAAGCAAAGGGCCGTGACGCGGGTTTCGCAAAATCAACGGGCGATAGAAGCCGCGCAGCAAGTGCTGGCCGGTAAAACTTGCCACGGCAAAAATGAGCCCGTTGAATAGCACCGCAGCCGAGTAGTCGCCAAACGAAGCATACCAGAAAAGTGTAAGCGGTACGCACGAGGCCAGCACGATGGCCACCCCAGCCTGCGCCGCGACCAACGCACGGAGCGATTCGCGGAAGTCGCGACGCAGCCCAAAAAGCGTGTTGAGAACGAAGAAATTCGGCAGGCCGATGAGAAAGGTCAGCAGCAGCAGAAAAGGCACCTTGAGCCCGGAATACAACAACTGCCAGACGCGATCGCTACCGATACCGCCGTAACTGCCCATCGCCATTCCATACAGGAAGCTGAACGCAAACACGCAGACGGCGAGTGCCCGCGTTCGGCCTGCGACGGCGGTCTGCGTCATCCAGGGCTGGCACCGCAGAACGCCGTCAACCAACGATAAAGTTTGAAGCATGATGGTTTTCACCTTAGAAGTTGATGGAGGGCCGTCAAAACGCCTTCAACCAACGATAAAGTTTGGAGCATGATGGTTTTCACCGTAGAAGTTGGTGGAGGGCCGTCAAAACGCCTTCAAAAAAGTTCGATGTTCGCGGGCCGAACCAGACAAACGGCAGATTTGGGTCGGCGTTGCCAAAATAGGGCCGCAGCACCCAGGCCATTTGCGCGCCGACGACACTGAAGATAACGGTCCAGCAGCAAAAGACCGTCTTCACATGCCGCCCCAATACGCGGCCTTCCAAAGGATCGAGCGCACAAGGTTCCTCTTCTTCGCTCTCGATCACGACTGCTTCGGCTGGCGAGATGGCCGGCCTCGGGCCCTTCGGGTCGCTCAGCCAGCGGTCGTGCTCCCACGCCAGCGACATAGCCGGCGACGTGCCCGCTTCGCTCGTTTCGCCCGGCTCGATTGGTCCACTTGGCATGGGTTCCCGCCTTCCCCCCGGGCACCGCGCCAGCGAGTTGGGAATTGTGCTCAGGCGGTGGAGCGTTTGCAGCAGAAAGGCCATCCCCAGAAGCCCCGAAACCGCAAACACCAGAACATTGAGCAAGCACATAAAGTCGCTGTTCGTCGTGCTGAACGAAAAGAATGCCACGATCGGGCCGGCCGACGCCAGGACCGCTAGGTTCACCGCCAAAGCCGCCACCAGAAGTTGCAAGACCGCGAGCAAATGCAACCGCGATCCCACCAGGGCGTTGACGACGTACAGCGAAGGAAAGGTTACGCACAGCGTAAGAAGAAAGAGGGCCGGTATCTTCAGCATACATGCCAGCCATTGCAATCCTGATGGGCCTTCAATGCGGCAGCCGGGATACATACCCATGCAAAAGCCGTAACATAACGCCAATGCCAGAATCAACAGCGACAGGCCGGCCAGCGGGATCTGGAGCGATTGCTCCCGCAAGGCCGAGAGGCGAGTCGTCTCGCCCCGCAAGATTTGATCGAGTGCATGAAGCCAGCCTTGCGCCGCCCGCAAGGCGACAGCGGACCAGGAACCGAGACGCGTTTTGAGCGACGATCCGCTGTGATTCGCATTTCGTAAAGTGCTTTGTGACACAAAGTGTACCTCCAAAAAAAGGGACCGTGGGGTAAAAACTACGGAAAATCCTGACCCTTGCGGCTGCCTTGTTCGACAATCTGCCGCAGGGTTTCCAGGTAGCGGGCAAATGCCTTTCGCCCCCTGGGCGTTAGGCGCATGGCGGTATGGGGGCGACGGCCTTGGAACGACTTTTCCACGACAATATAGCCAGCTTCCTCGAGTGTACGGGCATGTACACTGAGGTTGCCGTCGGTCAGACCCAACATCGACTTTAATTCATTGAAGCTGAGTTGGGCCGTCACGGCAAGTGCCGAAACGATCGACAATCGAGCGCGCTCGTGGATCACGCCATCGATATCGCCGGGTTTGATCGGTTCGTTCATCGGTGCGCTCATGGGGTCACGACCTGCCGCTGTTTTGTGAGTACATACGCACCAAACAGAACGTGTAGCAAACCGAAGGAGACACCGGCGGAAATCACTCCGTAATCGGGAAAATAAAGCAAAGCCACGATGCCCGTCAGCAGAAATGCCAGGCCGAGCACGCGGGGCGCGCGGATCGAGAACAGGCCAGCCGTATAAACTCCCGTCCCGTAGAGCAGCATCCAGACCGGGGTAATGTAACGAATCTCGCGCGATTCCCAATTCACAAGGAACTGGAAGGTCAGTACCGCGGCGACTACAAGGCACGGAGTCATCGAAAACATGGCCACCTGGGCCGGTCGCGGATTCAGCGCGATCTGCTGGCGGGCAGCCAATCGAGCCGTGAAGAGCACGTTCACGGCGACACTGGCAATCGCAATGGCAAACCACATCAGGCACAAAGCAGCACGGCCGGGTATCGACAACCGCATGATGTCGGCAAAGTCGAGTGAGTTCAAAAGCCAGTAACTGGCCCCGCAACCGAGGAAAACCAGCAGCCCCCCCACGACTGCCGCCGCACCCGGCAGCAGCGTAAAGAGGGTTGCCGTCTCCATGATGCGCTGGATTTCCCGCATTCGTGCCTGGGCTTCATCGACATCCATCAGGGGACTCCCTAAGTTATTTACTTTGTACTATAAAGTAGTTTATCGGACAGAAACCATTTCGTCAAGGGGTGAATCACGAAAAAAAGGGAATTAGATTTCAGCCAACCTTGTTTTAATCCGTTCGGCTAGGTCGTTTTGCTCGATCCCGCGAACGAGAAACTTCTTTTGCGAAGCCGTCTCGCCGGAAATCAGCTCGATGTGCGATTTTCGCACCCCCAGCCATTTGGCCAGGACTTCGACGATTGCCTTGTTGGCCTTGCCTTTTTCCGGTGCCTGCGTGACACATACCTTGAGGGCACCGTCTTGGACCCCCCGGACCTCGTTCCGCCGTGCCCCTGGTTGAGCACGCACGAGAAGTAGAATGCCGTCGGGATGAATCTGAAGGTCAATCATGGAGGAATTTTCATCAGTTATAATAAGAGTTTTGTTCTACCAGTTTTTTCTGCGATGGGAAGACCCATGGGCGTTGCGGGACACATTTCGCTACGAGGCGTGGCGGTTCACAATCTCAAATCGATCGATGTTGACATCCCGCACCGTAAACTCGTTGTGTTCTGCGGGCTAAGCGGCAGCGGCAAGAGCAGTCTGGCCATCGACACGCTCTATGCCGAGGGGCAGCGACGTTACCTCGAAAGTTTTTCAGCTTACACCCGGCAGTTCCTCGACCGGTTGGAAAAGCCGGAAGCCGATCAGATCGACAACATCCCGCCCGCCATTGCCGTGACCGGTGGTGGCAACAGCCGATCGAGCCGAGCAACCGTTGGCACCGCGACTGAGGTAGCCGACTACCTGCGGTTGCTGTTTGCCAAGATCGGCAACGTGGTATGCCGCAGTTGTCGCCATACGGTCGAGCGCGACACCCCGCAAAGTGTTGCTGCGCTGCTGACCAATCTTCCCACCGGCACGCGGTACATGATTGCCTTCGGGCTTAGCGACGATGATTCTTCGCTGGCCGCCACGGCCGCCGCGCTACTGGAAGAAGGTTTTGTAAGAGCGATCATCGGCCAGCGGGTCGTGAATCTGGATGAGGTGGCCGGTACTCAGTACCCAGTACTCAGTACTCAGTACCCAGTACCCAGTACTCAGTACTCGGTATCCGGTACTCAGAAGCTATCCGAAAAGCCCCCCTCTCCCTCTGGGAGAGGGGCAGGGGGTGACGTTATGGGTCAGGCTGGAAAGCCTGACGTACGGGCAGCGTCGTCCACCAATGATTCTCCGCCACCCTACGTTGTCGTCGATCGCCTTGCAGCCGGCAGTGCGACGGAGCAGCGGGTTCGCGATTCGCTGGAAACGGCTTTCGGCAAAGGGCAAGGGAAGTGCTTTGCGTTTGTAGAAGACGACGGCAGCGAGCGGGGGGCATCGGCAACGATCGACAACCGCGTGTGGCGGCGGCTGGCCTTCAGCAATACCTTGGCCTGCGCCGATTGCGGCATTGAATACGTCCCGCCCGAGCCGCGGCTGTTCAGCTTCAATAGCCCTCTTGGGGCCTGTCCGAATTGCGAGGGCTTTGGCAGTATCACCGACGTCATCTTGAGTCGCCGGCGAAGCTATCGCCCCTGCCAAGTCTGTTGCGGGACGCGGTTACGCCCCGAGGCCCTTGACGCCCGCATTGGCGACCGTAACATCGCCCAGATTACTGCCATGCAGATCGGCGAGGCCGCCGAGTTCTTTCGCTGCTTGGATCTCTCGGATCTGCATCGCCGCATCGGCCGCATGATGATTGAGCAGGTGCAACGACGACTGGAGTATCTCGAATCGGTCGGGCTGGGTTATCTCACGCTCGATCGCACCATCCGCACGCTCAGCAGCGGTGAAGCGCGGCGGGTGGCCCTTACATCGGCACTAGGATCGAGCCTCGTAAACATGCTCTACGTACTCGATGAGCCGTCGATCGGCCTGCATCCTCGCGACGTCGATCGCCTTGTCGAATCGATCCAGAAACTCCGTGATCGGGCCAACACGGTCGTGGTCGTCGAGCATGAAGAAGCGATCATCCGCGCAGCCGACCAGGTGATCGAGATCGGGCCTGGGGCGGGCGAGCGGGGAGGCTGCATCGTTTTTCAGGGCACACCGGCCGAGATGGAGGCATCGCCCGACAGCCTTACCGGTGATTACCTCGCCGGTCGCCGTGGCAACGTGGGCACAGGTACGCGACGGCAGCCGAACCATGGCTGGATCCGCCTGACCAGTGCGCGGGGCAATAACTTAAAAAACGTCACGGTCGAGTTCCCGCTGGGCGTGCTCTGCCTGGTGACGGGCGTGAGCGGCGCAGGCAAGAGCACGCTGGTCGAGGATACCCTCTACCCGGCCTTGTGCCGCCGGCTACACAAAGAGGCCCCGGGGCCGCTGGAGTGCGACGACGTGTTTGGCGATGGCCAGATCGACGACGTAATCATGGTCGATCAAAGCCCTATCAGCCGCTCGCCGCGGAGCAACCCGGTGACTTACCTGAAGGTTTTCAGCGAGATCCGTAGCGTGTTTGCCGAGACGCTCGAAGCTCGAACCAGGAACTACGGCACCAGCCATTTCAGCTTCAATGTCGATGGCGGCCGCTGTAGCGAATGTCAGGGCGTCGGCTATATCCAGATCGACATGCAGTTCCTGGCCGATGTATTCATGAAGTGCGGCCAGTGCCATGGCACCCGCTACCGCGACGAAATTCTCGACGTGACCTATCGCGGCCGGAATATCGCCGAAGTGCTGGAAATGACCATTCGCGAGGCGTTCACATTTTTTCGTGGGAAGTCGAAAGTGCAGGCGCGGCTGAAGCGACTGATCGACGTGGGGCTGGACTACATACGACTGGGCCAGCCGGGCAACACGCTTTCTGGCGGCGAGGCCCAGCGGCTGAAGTTGGCCGGATATATGTCGGCGGCCAAGCGAGGCCGCTGCTTATTCATTCTCGACGAGCCAACCACCGGGCTGCATTTTTCCGACACCGCGCAACTGCTGGACTGTTTCGATGCCTTGCTGGCAGTCGGCCATTCGCTGATCGTGATCGAGCACAACTTGCAGATGATGAAGGCAGCCGATTACATCATTGACCTTGGCCCCGAGGCGGCGGATCAAGGAGGTCAGGTCGTGGTTCAAGGCACCCCCGAGATCGTTGCGCGGAGTGAAATGTCGGTGACGGCGAGGTTTTTGCGGAAGGTACTTGGGGATGGGGGGGGATTGGAAATTGAAAATTGAAAATTGCGAATTGAAAATTGGAAGACAAGAGCAGGGGTTAGGATCGGCGCATCAATAACTGTCGCAAGAAAAGTAGCAGGCACACTCCGTGTGCCGTCTGCCCCCGCTCGGCGAGTGGGCAAAACACGACAGTTATTTCTGCGCCGGTCCTAAGTCTATCCGGCGACCGGCTTTCGCGATAAGATTGGGAGCATTGCCACTGATCAAAATTCCTGTCTCTCGGCACGGTATATTAGCCGTTATGGGTCCGCCGCAAGCATCGCCTAGCCGGTAAAATCTTTTACAGAAAGACACGTTATGAGAAACTTCGTGATTGGTTGCTTGGTGCTTTTCGCAATGGCGGGGCCTGCTTTGAGCGAGACGAAAGAGCCGCCGAAGGGATTGGCGGTGGACTTGGGCGGTGGGGTGAAGCTGAAGATGACGCTCATTCCGGCGGGCGAGTTCAAGATGGGGAGCGGAGAGTCAGCAGAGGCCACGGCTGCTTTCTTCAAGAAGACCTACGGCGAGGATTATCTAACCGCTGACTTTCTCAAGAGGGCCTTGATCATAACCTTGCCAACTGCTGTCACTGCTAGCTCGAAGTAGGGTGCGTGGAGCACGGATGCCCGCGAAATGGTGCGTTACGCGAACCGGTCTATTTCAGGGTAGACGTTCTCGAAGTATTGAGTCCGTGCGCAACGCACCATTTCCCGGGTGTTGGTTCGCTTCACGCACCCTACGGGTTGCCGTCACTGCTGGCAGTTGGCAAGGTTATGATCAAGGCCCTCAAGAGCGAGTATCCGCAGCACCGGGTTCGGATCACCAAGCCGTTTTACCTGGGCACTTACCACGTCACGCGGGGCCAGTTTCGGCAGTTTGTCGCCGACACGGGGTACAAGACCGATGCGGAAAAGGGCGAGGAGCCGGGGGCTTTCGGCTGGGACCCTGATAAGAAGGAGTTTGACTTCAACGAAAAATACTCCTGGCGGAACGTGGGTTTTGAGCAGACCGACGAACATCCGGTGGTTAACGTAAGTTGGAACGACGCGAAGGCATTCTGCGAGTGGCTGAGCAAGAAGGAGAAGAAGACTTACCGACTGCCCACGGAGGCCGAGTGGGAATATGCCTGCCGTGCCGGGACGACCACGCGGTATTCCAGCGGCGATGACCCTGAGACACTGGCCAAGGTCGGCAACGTGGCCGACGCGACGGCCAAGGCGCAGTTCCCTGACTGGACATGGGCGATTAAAGCCAGCGATGGCTATGTGTTTACGTCGCCGGTGGGTTCATTCCAACCGAATGCCCTCGGTCTATACGACATGCACGGCAATGCCTGGCAGTGGTGCGCGGATTGGTACGGGGCGGAATACTATGCAAAGTCACCGGTGGACGATCCTAGTGGTCCTACAACGGGCTCGTACCGCGTGTTTCGCGGCGGTGGCTGGGACGACGACGCCGGGTTCTGCCGGTCGGCGTACCGTATCAGGGCCGCGCCTGAGTACCGGCGCAACAACCTGGGCTTCCGTGTCTCCCGAGTTCCGGCGGACTAGTCAAGTCAAGGTAAGCGAGCGTAGCCGGGCAAGCACAGGCGTAGCGAGCGAGCCACGAGCTAAGGACCGGCGCATCAAAAGTGTCGCAAGAAAGTAGCAGGCACACTCCGTGTGCCGTCTGCCCCCGCTCGGCGAACGCGCAAAACACGACAGTTATTGGTGCGCCGGTCCTAAGGTGCTCCTGGGTCCAGGGCGAAGCCCTCGCTGCCGCAGCCTATCCGGGTGGCAAGGCTTCGCGTCGAGCGGCAAAAGGTGCTCCACCGGGTTTGACGGCTAGCCGTGGGTTTTAACCCACGGAATATGTCGTCCAACGTCCGCATTTTGTCGCGTAGCGACGATTGAATTCTCAATTGTCGCTACGCGACAAACGGGGATTTGGGCGGATCGCAAACCGTGGGTTGAAACCCACGGCTACCATCATGGCGTCGCTACGCGACGGGGAAAACGCTACCATCATGGCGTCGCTACGCGACTAAGGAACGGACTTCCCATGCACAGCCACCACCACCTTTTTGAGAAGATCGCCACACTGGAAAACCTGATCGCGGCGGCGCATGCCGCGTTGCGCGGCAAGCGGATGCGGATGCCGGGCGCGGCGTTCCTGGCGGACTTTGAGAAGGAAGTCGTTTTGCTGCACGAAGAGCTTTGGGCAGGCAACCGCAACAACAACAACCCCACGAACGAGAACAACAATATCGGTTTCCGTGTT
>JBAWVO010000108.1:0-18782 GCA_037147235.1 Planctomycetota bacterium
AGCCTACAATACCACAATCCCCAAAACGATTCACACACGCTTGCCGGAAGGACACGATATGCCTGCCAAAAATCAACAAAGAACCGATCGAGTTGCGATTGTAAACCACTCACACGTCGCAAATCCCCACCGCCTGTTCCAGGCTTTTGAGAGCATCTTTCCGTTTGGGAATGAACTCTTGGGCCACGTAGCCCTGGAAACCCGTATCGGCGATGGCCTTGAGAATCTTGGCGTAATCGAGCTTCTGCGTGTTGTCGATCTCGTTGCGGCCGGGCAGGCCGCCGGTGTGGTAGTGGCCCCAGCAGTCGTGATGTTCCTTGATATCGGCAAGGACGTCTTCCTTCATCATGCCGGCGTGATAGATGTCGTAGAGTACCTTAACCCGCGGCGAGCCAACGCCCTGCACCATGCCGGCACACCACTTCGTCGAGTCGGCCATGTAGTCCCTGTGATCGTGCGAGTTAAGGAACTCCATACAGATGGTAACCTTCTTCTTTTCCGCGTAAGAAGCCACCTTCTTCAGTCCGGCAATGCTGTTGGCCAGGCCTTGCTGGTCGTCCATGCCGGCCCGGTTGCCGGAGAAGCAGATCACATTGGGATATCCGGCGGCCGCCGAATCGTCGATGCCTTTTTTGACCTTATCAATGCACTCCGCATGATTCTCGATACGATTGAAGCCCTTGGGGATCGAGTGGCTGGAGGTCATAGCGCAGATCAGGTTATGCTTTTTCAGGGTCGGCCACTGGTCGGGCGTGGTCAGTTCGATCGACTTCAGCCCCAATTTGGCACAAGCCGCGGCGAACTGGTCGAGGCTCATCTTCGCCTGCACGAGAAAACCGCCATAGCACCAGAGGCAGACCGAGTGGTTGATCTTCCCTTTCAGTTCGGCCGCCCACGATTGCGAAAGGAGCGGCCCGGCGGCGGTGAGTGCCGCCGCGCCGGCAACCGTTTGCAGCATCCGGCGGCGGGTCTGGAAGCGAGGGCGGAAATCGTTGTGGTCGGGCATCGAGAACATGGCTTGGCTCCTGCGATAGGTTGTGAGAAAAATGGTTAGCACCATGGTAAACCGCTGCAGCAGGAATTGCAACCCGGCGCACAATTTGCGCACAATTTGCAATTTGCAATTCTCAATTTGCAATTTTGAGTTCCCTGCCTCAGGCCGCCATTCTCTGCGGCCGCAGCGATTCAAAGAGACTGATCGTTGCCAGCATCCGCCCCTCATCATCATAGAACTGCACGAGTCCCACCGGCACCAGCCACATTGCCATGTAGCCTTCCATGCGGTAACTCCGCGCCACGTACTGCCCCTGGTCGATCAGGATGGTCTCGTCGATCTCCGGCAAGACCGGATCGATATCCTCATCCTCTTCTGCCGGACAGTACAAGCGGGGAAACTTTCCCGCTAAACCCCGCTCATTACATCGCATGCCGGCGATCGACTTCCGTTCTTCAAAGCGCAGACGTCCCGAGAGCAATCCCCCGTATAGGGGGCTGGAATCGCTTTCTTGCATCCTGCGTTTTTGAAAAAATCCTGAAAAAACACGTTCCACGATGCTGCGAACTTCGTCCGCGTGAGGATCCGTCCTCATGATCTGTCACCTCCTTGTGAAGTTTTAGCCCGTCCTGGGCTAATGAACAGGACTAAGTTTACAATCTACCGCAGTGTAGCCAAAGGCCAATATATTTGGTCTGTCGGTTTTTCTTTTCGGCTCACCGCCAAGTTTGTGGTGCGGGCATCTCGCCTGCCTAGTTCAACCACAACATCTTGGGCAGGCGAGACGCCCGCACCACAATTATCCGCAAACCCGGCGGAGAGCCTTCTTTTCCTTACTCGCTACGCTGCGCGGCGTAGTGTCCGTCCAGCGATTTGCTGATAGATCGAAATAATCTCGTTACAACTGCGATCCGCACTGTGTGCGACGGCAAGTTTCCTCGCCGCTATACCCATCCGGCGTCGGAGGGCCGGGTCGAGCAGCCTCCGCAGACACACAGCTAATTCTTCCTCGTCCGCCGGATTGGAAATCACGTAGCCGTCGCGGCCGTTGCTGAGCAGTTCGCTCGCGCCGGCCATCCGGGTCGTGACGATCGGCAGGCCACAGGCCGCAGCTTCCAGCACGACCAGCCCAAACGAATCGTAGAAGGTCGGCAGCACGACGGCATCGGCCGCTGCGTAGTAAGGCATGGGGTCGTCGATCGCGCCGACCATCGTTACGGCAGCACGATGGGCCGGATGAGGAACCTTATTGTGCCGTTTTCCGCCTACCACCAAGAGGCGGACCATGTGGCCTTCCGCAGCTAGGCGGTCGATCGCCCGAACCGCCGTGGCCAGTCCCTTGAGGCGGAAATTGTGGCCGACGAACAGGAAGACGGTTTCATTCTCGCGAATTCCCAGCCGATCGCGGACCGGTTCGCGCAGATGCTCGCACTTGTCCGACGAAAACTGTTTGCTGTCCACGCCGTGATAGACGAGGCGGATCCGTTCGGGGGGCACGCCATGGTAATGTTGGTAGTCACGGGCACACATCTGCGAAATGGCTAGCACGATTCGCCCGGAGTCTCCGAACTGTCTAGCCATGAGCCTGCGGAAGTCGTGGTAGCGAGGTAAGACCCCGATCATGGCACGTTTCCAGGGACGAACCCACGCCGGAAGGAGCTGTAGCATGGATTCCCATTGCGCGATCCGCGATCCGTTGGGCGATTGCAGGATATCGTTGTACCAGCCGGTGCCAAAGTCGTGGATCACGTCGAGTCCCAACGTGCGGAGCTTCTGCTCGGCGGCTGCGGCCCGGCTGAGTACCGACCGGATGGGACCCAGGCAATGGGGAACGATTCCGAGTTGCTTCGCAGATCCCGACACGTCCTGGGTCACGACATGCACTTCATGTCCGCGCGCCAACAGTTGCTCGGCATGTTGGCAGGTCCACAGTTCCGCACCACCGCGGCGAGGGTCGAGATGATCGATGACGAGTCCGATTCTCATGGCAGGACTCCTAACTCGTGATCGGTCGGTTCGTGAGACAATCTTTCAAGTGCTTGAGCAGAAACAACTTGTGCGGGCGTCCCGCCTGTTTTTGCGGCTATTGCAGAGGTACCACAAGAGCTGTGGATTCTGGCACTGAGCACCGAGTAGCCATGCGGCAATCCGCCACGCCGGTCGAGGATCTCTTGATAGATTTTCAGAATCTGGTTTACGTTCCGATGGAACGAATGTTGCAAAATTGTCGATCGAGCCGCCTCTCCCAGTCGTTGACGGGTTGAGTCGTCCAACAGGATCCGCATCGCGCCGGCCAACTCCGCGTCGTCGGCCGGGTCGTTGACCAGGAGCACGTCTTCACCGTCGCGGAACATCTCGCTCGCCCCATTGTAACGGCTCGTGATCAACGGCAGACCGCAGGCGGCCGCTTCGAGCACGACGAGGCTGCATGGATCATAGTAGGTTGGATGGATGTAGCAGTCGGCTGCGGCATAGTAGGGGAGCGGATCGTCGACTCGCCCTGCAAAAGTGACTTGCCCGCTCAATCCAAGGCGGGTAACGTAACGCCGCCAGGAATCGACGTGTTTGCCGCCGACGATCACCATGCGTACTTCGCGCCCGATGGCCTGCAAACGCCGCATCGCGCGGAGCAGCGTGGCCACGCCCTTGAGGCGGAAATTGTGAGCCACGATCAGCACCATCAGCGTGTCGGCCGACAGGCCCAGGCGGAGTCGCATTGTTTCGCGATGGGACCGGCACTGCTGGGGCGAGAAACGCTCGGTATCGACGCCGTTGTAGACAATGCGAATCCGTTCCGGGGCCACGCCATGAAACCGCCGGAAGTCGGTGGCCGACGCCCGCGACAAAGCCAGCACGATCTGTCCATGGTCGGCGTACTGCCGCTGCATGAGCGTCTGAAACGTGCGATGCCGCGGTAGCATTCGGTTTGCCATCCGCTTCAGCCCCCGCAGCCATGCCGGTAGGAAGAGCAGCTTGCGCTCGGTGCAGGAATCCATCGATCCACCGTGTGGATGGAAGACATCGCAGTACCAGCCCATGCCCATGTCGTGGACGATATCTAGTGACAACGGTTCGAGCACGGTCTTGACCGCGCCGGCAAACGTGATCGGCGAAGGATCACACTGGATCGGGTGGTAAGTGATCGGCAGTCGGAGGGCCTTGGAAGAGCAATTTCGCGCCGCAACATGTACCTCGTGGCCCAACTCCAGCAACCGCTGGGTAAACGACCAGGTCCACTGTTCGCGGCCACCGCGGGCCGGATCAAATTGTTCCAGTACCAGCCCGATTCTCATGACTTGTGCCTCGCGTGACGGCGGATCAGCGATAGTTTCCAAAGAATATCGCGTACGAACCGCTTGTCCTGCGGTCGCAGCTTTCGCACACCCAGGTAGGTCCGTAGAAAGAGTATCTTCGCTCGGCACCCAACTTGATCATCGGGCGACATGCTTGCCAATTGAGCCAGATCCTTGACGATCCATCTCCGCCGGAACCACTGCCGCTGTTGAACCCGCTGTAGGTCGATCAGGCGGACGTCAAACCGGCCAGGCGACGTTTCTTTGACCAGGAAGTGGCAGCAGTAGAAATCGCGATGATTGAAACCGGCTGCGTGGAACCGCCGGGCGATGTCGGCCACCTGAATGACCAACCGCCGCAGGTCGGCGGGGAGCGGCGATTCATCGCTTCGCAGGAGGAACCGTCTCTGAATGAACTCCTGTAGTTCGCAATATCCTGTAAGTTCCTCCGTCAGCAGGAACGATTCCAGCCGACCGTCCGCGTGCAGCTTTTCGCCGTAAGCCATCAACGGCATAACATCGATGCCGAGCGACTGCAAGGCCATTGCGTTTTCGGCCTCGACTTGGCCGGGGCTTGGCGGAGAGGCCGCACCTAGAGCGGCGGCGATCCGCGTCGCCCAGGTGCAGTCGCGATGTTTCTTCAAGTACATACCTAAGAACGACTCCCCTCGCCCGTAACCGGGAGAGGGGCAGGGGGTGAGGGTAGCTTGGACAGGTACTAATTTACCTTGCAGATACCAGTTCTCGCGGTCAGGCAGCACGCGCAAGCAACGGCCGGCTGTCGTATTCATGACCGCGTCAAACTCCGCTAACCCTCCGTTTTCCAATGTTTCGCGGTAATGTTCCGCGATCCACATCAAAGTAGCAGGCACAGTCCCTGTGCCGTCCGCCAGAAGCCTCTGGCATCTGAAACAACCTGTGACCGGGCCAGCAGGGCGGACGGCAGACGGAGTCTGCCTGCTACTTTGATTACTTTGTATCCCAATCATCGCTGCCATGCCATTTCCTCCTGCGCCGCCTCGATCGTTGTTGTATACACCAGCGCAGCCACTTCTCTCAGAACCCGCTCGGGAGTCAGTTCTTGCATGCAGCGGTGATGCCCCAGCGGGCAGGTTCGCTTGCCGCAGCCCAGGCAGTCCAGTTCGGCGCGAAGCATCGGGCCGCGGACGCTGGGGTTCTCGATCCAAACCGGCAGCGTCGGTCCCAGCAGCGTAACGACCGGCTTACCCAAGGCGGCCGCAATGTGCCGCGGACCACTATCGGTCGAAACCATGAGCCGGCAACGGGCCAAGCAGCCTTTGGTCAGACCGAGACTGACGGCCTGGGCGGCCAAGGAAAAAACCCGAGACGAGCCGGCACGGGCAACAATCTGGCAGGCGGTGTCGCGCTCGCCTGGTCCACAGAGTACGAGTACGTCGTGATTGAGTTGTTCGACGATTTGTCGTGCCAGTGTGGCACAATGTTCGGCCGGCCATAGTTTTGCCGCACCGTAGGCCCCGCTCGAATTGAGGACTACGACCCGCCCATCGGTTCGCAGCCCTAAATCATGCCACACCCGCTCGGCCTGTGTCCTTTCGGCCGCGGTGACGTTCAATTCCAACTGCAGTGACTCCTCCTGACAGCCGATCGCCCGGGCAAGGGCCAAGTAGCTTTCGACCATCGGCACCGGTCGGAACTGCCGACCATCGCGGGCCGCTTGGACTGGATTGGTCAACAGGAGTGATCGTCCATCCCGGGCGTAACCGACGCGCTGCCTCGCTCCGCCCAGCCAGGCCAGTGCCGCAGTGTGCAGCGAGTTGGTCAGCAGCAGGGCCACATCGAACCGCTGTCGCCGCATGTGGCCGACCAGGGCCAAACGGCCGAATTCCTTTTTACCTGACTTGGGATCGAAAGGAAGCTGCTCATCGAGCCAATCGCTACCATGCAGCAGTTTGGCCAATTGTGGGCGTAGAATGCCCACAATTCGCGCCGACGGGCCGAAATGCCGCCGCACGGCGCGCAGTGTGGGAGTAGCCATGACTAAGTCTCCCACCCAATTAGGGAGGAAGATTGCAATATTCATGGCCAGAAGATACTAAAACTGGTGATGCGTGGCAATGTCAATCAGGATTTTGCTTGACGGTACCCTACGAATGTCTCTCCCAGCTTACCGAAGATGTGCTGGGATCGGCGTTGAGCTGAGCAATGACCTCTTGCAGGACATGCTCGTCGCGGACATGCATTTCCACGTCGGCTACTACCAGCCCACGGTCGGAATGGTCCGTGGCGTGGATGCCGATCCCGTGCAGGGTCATGTTGCGCTGGGCAGCAATCTGGTCGGCAAGCATACGGCGGATATGGCGTTCTTCGGCCATGGCACAAACAATTTTTAGACGATAACTTGTGTCGACATAGACTCGTTTCGCGGCCTTTCGGTCGATCCAGCGGCTGACTGGATTGAGGAAGCAGTTGGTGGCCAGAATGGCACCCGTGGCGATCCCTGCCTGATAGATCAAGTCGGCCCCACACAGGCTGCCGACGGCAGCACTGCACCAGAGTGTGGCTGCGGTGGTCAATCCTCGAACCGTCAACCCTTCTCGCAAAATCACGCCGCCGCCGAGAAAGCCGACGCCGCTGACAACCTGCGCCACCACCCGGGCCGTCTCACTGCCGTGATCGAGCGATCTCGCCAGCAGAACATAGAGCGCAGCACCCGCGCATACCAAGGCGTTGGTTCGCAGTCCGGCCGGATGTTGGCCAATCTGCCGTTCCAGGCCGATGAGTAGACCCATCCCTAGTGCGGCACCGAGCGCAAGAAGAAAAGCTGTGAGCGTCATGCTATACCTATTATTAAGAACTGCCCGGCAATTTACCCGCCTTGCCTCCGTCGCCAAAGGCCAAATCCTACCGCAAGTCCTGCAATCAACAGGGCCAGTGTCCCCGGCTCCGGCACTGAGATTGCTTCCTGGATCCTTCCGACCATCAGGGAGCCGCCGGAAGCTGGTGGAGCAAAGAGCAACACGCCGCCGGCACCGATGGTCAAGCTTGTCCCTTCGAGTATGGCAGTGTTCGAGGTCACGAACAACGTGCCGGCCGCAACGGTCGTGCCGCCGGTGTAGTGGTTTGTCCCGGAGAGAGTCCAGGATCCGATGCCCTCTTTCCACAGCGACGTCGCCCCACCTGCGCCATCGTCCAAAATCAGAGAAAATGTGTTTTTGTTGGTATTGCTGCCCGTCAGCACAAGAGTCCGGGCACCGGTGCCGCTATAGGCGACTTCGTGACCGAGGGTACCACCGGTGAGGCTCAGCAGTCCAGTTCCCGAGGCGTCAATTCCGCTTGTACCCGTACCGAGCATGAAGCACCGATCCGTGCTGGCAGTTGCGCCGGTATACTTCAGTGTGCCGCCGCTGAGCAGTAGATTGGCCGGATTTGCGTCGGAAGCACCGATACCGCTGGCCGAGCCGCCGTTGGCCAGCACGCCAACGCGGAGTACGCCGCCGCTGATCGTCGTGCCGCCGGTGTAGGTATTGCTGCCGGCGAGTACCTGCGTGCCATCGCCGGTCTTGACGAGGCTGATCGTGCCGTTGCTGCCGCCACTGAGGATTCCGCCACTGAAGGTGGTCGAGCCGCCGGTGGGGCTGAGGGTCAGGACCGCGGTGGTGCCCGTATTGCTGTTAATGATGCTGCCGCCACCCAGACTCGAGTCGCTCAGCGAGGCCACCTGCTGGCTGCCGCCACTGAGGTCCAGTGTCGCGTTGGCGTCGATGGACAGGGCCGTGATGGTGGGTAGGAAGTTGGTGGCAGGGACAAAGATCGGGGTGGTATTGACGATCTCGATGCCGTGCAGGCCGCTGCTGTTGGAGCCGCGGTATTGGTTGACGGTGAAACTGGTCCCATGGACACCACTCCAAACGGCATAATTCGCCGAAGGATAGGTCGCGCTCTCGTCACTTGTTTGAGTTTGAAGGTAGTCGTCCACTACCCCTCGTGTCGTGTAGTAGTATTTGACGCTCAAGCCTGAGATCGGGTCGAGTCGCACACTGCCGGTACGGCCAGGATCGTTCGAGCCAAAGTAGGCGTAGACATCGTAGCTGGAGTAGGGAATGTTGGAAATCGTAACATTTTCTATCCCGCCAGCGCACGTGTTGTCGAGGTATCCTTTTAAGAGTGGATTCTTGGAGTCTGTATAGTAAACATCGGGTGCCGTGAAACTGGTGAGGACGGCCCCCACGGTATTGCCGCTCGAATCGTTCAGGGAGGCTGAGGTACTAATGTTCCCCGCAAACGAGTTCCAATGGCTCATGGGAAATACGCCGGCCGTGTCATTCACCCCAATCGCAGGGCCAGGGTTTCCATATCCTCCACCTCGAAACTGGACCCCGAGCCCCCAACTTGCTGGCTGATATTTGAGCGTTCCGCCGGTAATGGTGGTGGGGCCGCTGTAACTCTGCGAGGCGGTCAGCGTCAGCGTGCCCGTGCCGGCCTTCGTCAACGATCCGGTGCCGGTAATCGGCTTGCTCCAGGTGACCTGATCGGCATGGTTGAAGGTGAGGTTCGCGTTATTCGAGAGGACAATGCCGCTAGTCGTTCCGATCGATGCGCCGCTGCCGCCATTGCCGATCGAGAGTGTGCCGCCGCGGATTGTCGTGCTGCCGGTGTAGGTATTGCTGCCAGTGAGTACCTGCGTGCCATCGCCGGTCTTGACGAGGCCGATCGTGCCGTTGCTGCCGCCACTGAGGATCCCGCCGCGGAAGGTGGTCGAGCCGCTGGTGGGACTGAGGGTCAGGACCGAGGTAGTGCCCATATTGCTGTTGATGATGCTGCTGCTGCCATTACCCACACTGGAGTCGCTCAGCGAGGCCACCTGCTGGCTGCCGCCACTCAGGTCCAGCGTCGCGCTGGCATTGATGGACAGGGCCGTGGTGGTGGGTAGGAAGTTGATGGCAGGAGTAGAGATCGGGGTGGTATTGACGATCTCGATGCCGTGCAGGCCGCTGCTGTTGGAGCCGCGGTATTGGTTGACGGTGAAACTGGTCCCATGGACACCACTCCAAACGGCATAATTCGCCGAAGGATAGGTCGCGCTCTCGTCACTTGTTTGAGTTTGAAGGTAGTCGTCCACTACCCCTCGTGTCGTGTAGTAGTATTTGACGCTCAAGCCTGAGATCGGGTCGAGTCGCACACTGCCGGTACGGCCAGGATCGTTCGAGCCAAAGTAGGCGTAGACATCGTAGCTGGAGTAGGGAATGTTGGAAATCGTAACATTTTCTATCCCGCCAGCGCACGTGTTGTCGAGGTATCCTTTTAAGAGTGGATTCTTGGAGTCTGTATAGTAAACATCGGGTGCCGTGAAACTGGTGAGGACGGCCCCCACGGTATTGCCGCTCGAATCGTTCAGGGAGGCTGAGGTACTAATGTTCCCCGCAAACGAGTTCCAATGGCTCATGGGAAATACGCCGGCCGTGTCATTCACCCCAATCGCAGGGCCAGGGTTTCCATATCCTCCACCTCGAAACTGGACCCCGAGCCCCCAACTTGCTGGCTGATATTTGAGCGTTCCGCTGGTGATGGTGGTGGGACCACTGTAGCTCTGCGAGGCGGTCAGCGTCAGAGTGCCGGTGCCAGTCTTGATCAGTCCAGCGATACCTGAAATTTGGGAGGAAATTGTCCCGTTGGCATTCGCCGTGATGGTGGGTGTCGTGCCGACGAGGTTAATGGTGCCGCCACTCAGGGTGCCGGCGGCACTAAAGATGATGCCGTTGGTGTAGACCGTGTCGCTGACCGTGGCGTTCAGGGATGCGGTGTTGAAGTTGGCGATATTGCTAGTGCCGCATGTGTCATCCCAAGGAGTCCCCGTCGCTTCCTTCCAGTTGGTGGCATCGGTAGACCAGGTTCCACCAGTGACCGCACCCTTCCACGTGTAGGGGGCGTCCGCGTGTACCGTGCCGGCCCAGAATGTGAGGGCCGCAGCCAAGGTGAGAACCATCTGCTTCACGATGCGCAGCCAAAAATTCTTCGGAGACATGAAAAGTCCCTTTCAGAGTTGTCGATTGCTTTTGCTTGGCTTTGGGCTTCAAGCCCGCCAGGGCCGCTCACGGTTGCGATGGGTAGCCACCGCCTCCTGGGCGATTTGCGAGTCTTCGGCAATCTCGAAGTCGAACATGCCGGCCAGCACGAAGTCAGCACCGCTCCCAAAGGCACGGCGGAAGGCTTGCCGGGGCGGAATCGCGCCCGCCGCCATCGTCTTGAAGGCAATCCACGGTTTCTGAACGCCCTTCATAAAATCCGCCGTCTCCTGCGGATTGGAGCACCAGTAACCGGGATACTCGTTCAACGGCCCTTTGATCTGCTCGGGCTTGGGCGCCGTCGGGTAGCTGTGGTTGTGGAACGTCTTGATGTAGAAGTCGGCTTTTACGCCGTGCCGCTCACAGGCCTGGACAACCTCCAGCGCGTGGCCGCCCACCCCCGACGGCACGCCATATTTTTTCGGCAACTCGACCGCCTCCGCAACCAGGTCGATTTTTCCCTGCGCCACCAGCGAGTCCGCATGCACGCCCCATAGGTAAATCGCTTCACAGCCGTCCTTGATCAACTCCTCGACATGTTGGCGATACTGGGCTAGGCCCGGCTCGACTGCTGCCGTGGGGCAGATGATCCACTGGATCTTGCCACCCCGCTCCTTGCGGTAGCGACGCAAGAGCGACATCGGATGCGGCGGATTGTGCATGGTCAAGGCATTGATGCCATGCGACTCGGCAGTCGCGAGTGTTTCCAGGATCTTCTCGTCCGTGTTGTAGCGGGCGGCAAGATTGTAGACGTAGCGTAAGTCACGGCTGTGCGTGAAATGCGTCAGCAGGTTGCCGCCGAGAATCAGGCGGCTGATTTCGAGCTTTCCGATCCTGCCTCGGGGCAGACCGGCCTGCGGCGCGGGCGGGGTGGCCGCTTGCGAACCGTCCGCTCCGTGCGAAGCCCCCGCGATTACCATGCCTGCGGAGGAAAGAAGCGATCCTGTAACAAATGTGCGGCGATCTATTTCTTCGGACATGGGCTTCCTCTTCTTGTGATTGTGTACAGGGTTCTTACCCTCATCCTACATGCCGGAACCCCTCTAAAGCAGGTCAATAACCTTGATTTTAATCGGCGAATTTCAGCTCGTCAAGCCCCCAAACGGCCAAAAAGTCTAACATAAAACCTCCGCAATGTCGGTCTTTTCGACACGACTGACGATCCGTTCGACACCCGAGCGTACGATTAAAAGGATCTGAATCGCCGGAAATCATGCTATAGTATAGGGAATAGTGCATTTTTCTGCCCCTAGTTCTGCTCCGGCACGTAGAATGCACTGTATTGTCCGTGCCCCGCATCCTTCCTATCCCGGTTTTCTTGGAGTCCTCCCATAATGAACACTCGAACCAAACAACATTCCGTCTCTCGCCGCCGTTTTCTCGCCGCGGCGACCGCCGTTACGACCTTTTCAGCGACCGGACTGCTCTACCTGGGCAACCTGGGCGCAGCCGTTGTGGCCGATCCCAAGATCGATGCCCTGGTGACCAAGGCGATTGAGTATCTGGCCAAAAACCAGTCTCCCGCTGGCGAGTTCTCACCCCAGGCGGGCATTGGCGTGACAGCCCTGGTGACCACCGGGTTACTGCGGAACGGCCGCTCGCCGGACGACCCGCTGGTGGCTCGCAGCCTGAAGCTTCTGGAAAGCTCGGTCCAGGCCGACGGCGGCATCTATAGCCCAAAGCTCGGCTACAAGAACTACGAGACGTGCATTGGCTTGACTTGCTTTGTCGAAGCCAACGCTGACAAGCGTTATGAGAAGATCATTCGCAATGCGGAGAAGTATCTCAAGGCAACCCAGTGGACCGAGGATCCGAACGAGAACGACAAGACGAAGAAGATCGACAAATCCGACCCGTTCTACGGCGGTGCCGGCTATGGCCGTCACAAGCGGCCGGACCTGTCGAACACGGCCTTCATGATTGATGCCTTGAAGGAGGCCGGCAACGGTCCGGATGATGAAGCCATGAAGAAGGCATTGGTCTTTGTCTCTCGCTGCCAGAACTTGGAAAGCGAACATAACACGACGCCGGTTGCGGCCAAGAACCCTGACGGCGGTTTCTACTACACGCCGGCGAATGACGGTGAAAGCGAGGCCGGCAAGTTGCCCAACGGCGGTCTGCGAAGCTACGCATCGATGACCTACTCCGGCCTGAAGAGCATGATCTACTGCGGCGTGAAAGCCGACGATCCGCGCGTTAAGGCGGCCACCAAATGGATCCAGGAGAACTACGACCTGAAGACCAACCCGGGCATCGGGCCGGATGGTCTTTACTACTATTATCACGTTTTCGCCAAGGCCCTGTCCGCCTTTGGCGGCGACACCCTGGAAGACGCCAAAGGCGTGAAGCATAACTGGCGGAAAGAGCTTGTGGCAGAACTGGCATCCAAGCAGCAAGCCAACGGTTCCTGGACAAATTCCAAGAGCCGCTGGCTGGAAGGCGATCCGAATCTGGTAACCGGCTACGTGCTGTTGACCCTTTCCTACTGCCGCCCCGCGAAGTAGAGAATGGGCAGAAAATAGGCTCTTCCGGTTCTGGTGTGGAAGGCGAATAATTCATTCCCTACGCCAATGGCGTTATGTCCCCTACAACATCTTGGGCAGGCGACACGCCCGCACCACAATTATCCGCAAACCCGGCGGAGAGCCCAAAATCTTTAAGTTGGTTCGTATGGGGACGAGCGCAACGAGCCCCACCATGAGAATTCGCTTGAAAAATGGTGGGATTCGCTGCGATCTGCCTGCCCTACACATCCCCGTTAACTCCTTCCGCAACAGAAACACGACAGTTATTGATCCTCCAGTCCTTAGGACATTGGCCGGGCGGGGGCAGACGGCACACGGAGTATGCCTGCTACTTTTCTTGCGACAGTTATTGATCCTCCCGTCCTTACCCCGGCGACAACGAACTGGCACCGCTTCCTTCATCGGGGGAGCCCAATCGCGTGACCCGCTCGGGAGAGGTTAATTCCTCAAACTCTTTGGCTGAAAGCCAACCATGCTCGGCGACGAACTTGCACAGCGTCTGCGTGGTATCGCCCTTGGTCTGCTGGAGATGCTCGGCGAGGTGCTCGGCCTTGTCGTAGCCGATCCGCTCGACCAGCGCGGTCAACGTAGCCGTGCTGTTGTGGACGTGAAGCAAACATTGCGCGCGATCGGCCACGATGCCGACAACGCAATGCCGGGCGAAAATGTCGCAGGCGTGGGCCAGCAGATCAAGCATCGTCAAAAGACTGTCGGCCACCAGCGGCAGGAACGGGTTCAGTTCCAGATTGCCCGCGGAGGCTGCTTGCACGATCATCAGATCGTGCCCCATCACGGCCATCGCCACCTGGGCTACGGCCTCGGGAATCACCGGGTTGACCTTGCCGGGCATGATCGAAGAGCCGGCTTGACGGGGCGGCAGCTTGATTTCTCCCAACCCTGCGTACGGGCCGGAAGAGAGCAAACGCAGATCGTTCGAGCACTTCAGCAAGTTGCCGGCCAGCGCACGGAGGATGCCACTGACTTCAATGAATACGTCGGTGTTCTGCGTCGCCTCGACGAGGTTCTCCGCTCGGGCCAGGCCCAGGCCGGTGATCTGCCGCAAGTGCTCGACGACGCGGAAGACATACTTTCGCGGCGCGCCGAGCGTGGTGCCGATGGCCGTGCCGCCCAAGTTCACCACGCGGAGCCGCTCTTCGCACTTGTAGATCCGCCAGCGGTCGCGGGAAAAAGCCTCCGCATAGGCCGACATCTCGTGGCCCAGCGTCATGAGCACGGCGTCCTGCAACTCGGTGCGGCCAATCTTCACAATGTCGGCAAATTCCTTCTCCTTCTGCTGAAATGCCTCCATCAGCCCGACCACCTTCCATTGCAACTCGCGAAGGCCGTTAATCGCCGCAACGCGCAGAGCGGTGGGATAGGCGTCATTGGTCGATTGGTGGCGGTTGAGGTCGTCGTGCGGATTGACGCATTGATAGTTACCCAGCGGTTGGCCGAGGAGTTGCAAGGCCCGATTGGCGAGTACCTCGTTCACATTCATATTGGTCGAAGTGCCCGCTCCGCCTTGCAAGGCATCGACGACCACGTACTCGTCGAGCTGGCCCACGATCATCTCTTCGCAAGCGGAACGAATCGCGGCAAACTTTGCTTCGTCGGCCCAGCCGAGTTCGTGATTGGTCCGCGCCGCCGCTAGCTTGACCGCACCAAAACCATGCACCAACCCACGATGCACCGGCCGGCCCGCGATCGGAAAATTCTCGATCGCCCGGAGCGTATGGATTCCCCAAAGAGCATTGGCGGGAACTTCGCGGGTGCCCAGGAGGTCGGTTTCGTGGCGGAAAGAGATCATCTTTACTTATCAGGTATGGCTCAGCCTGCCGCGACTTCATCAGGTGACACGACCGTCAGGTCGAAGGACTTGAAGTCGCCTAAATTAAACGTAAGCAAATTACGCATCTGATGGATCCTCATGATCGCGACAAGTCGCGTATCATGGGTCCGCCTTCCAGATATATTTTGTTAGTCGTACAAATGTTCTCGGCGAAGCAACTCGATCGGAATGTCAGGTGCCGGCGGCCGCGGCGTTTCCGCCCAGCGGATAAAAGACTCGGCCCGCTGAACCGGATCAGGATTCTTCCAGATGGGCTCCGGATCATCAGCCGGACGCAAGACGATCAGATTGCCACAGACATCCAGCACGTACTTTGTATGTGGCGTTGCTCCCGTCAGCAAATCGGCCGGCACGTGGAGTACGCCGTCATCACCAACTTCAACAATGGACATAGTTGTTTTCCTTGCCAGTAAAGCCAGTTGTTCAGAAATACAAATCCCTTGCTCCGGTCTCTCGGATCTTCCGCAGCCGCTCGGTCAGATCGGCCTTCCGCGTGCCTTCCGGCAGCCGCTGCAATTCCTGTTCGACCAGCAACATGCCGGCGGTGCGGGTTTCCTCACCGGCGTAATCGACGAGGTACTCCGTCAACGTCGACAAGGCGTTGGGCGTGCAGAGATTCTGAATGAACCCGGGGATGGCGAACTCCATGAAATGCTCACCCGTGCGACCAAGGCGGTAACAGGCCGTGCAGAAGCTGGGTACATAACCATCGACCATCAGTTCCTTCATGACTTCATCCAACGAGCGGATGTCGCCCAACTGGAACTGCTCGCGCTCCATCACTTGGGCATCGCCGACCTCGGTGTAGCCGCCCAACTCGATGCGGCTGCCGGCGTCAATCTGCGATACGCCGAAGGCCAGCACCTCGCGCCGCAACTCGGCCGGCTCGCGGGCGGTGAGAATCAAACCGGTATACGGAACCGACAGCCGCAAGATGGCCACCAGCCGCTTGAAATCGCGATTGTCGACCAAATGCTTCTCGTTGATATTCACGCCTTGGGCCGGGCGCAGCCGCGGAAAGCTGATCGTGTGCGGCCCGACATGGTAATGCTTCTGCAAGTGCAAGGCATGGGCCACCAGTCCGAGTACCTCGAACTTCCAGTTGTACAATCCGAACAAGGCACCGATACCCACGTCGTCGCAGCCGGCCTCCATCGCTCGGGCCAGGGCATCGAGCCGCCAGAGATAATCGCCCTTCCGCGTTTTCCGCGGATGGACCTGGGAATAGGTCTCGTGATGATACGTTTCTTGGAATATCTGAAAAGTGCCGATTCCCGCCGCTCGAACGGTGGCAAACCCGGCGTGATCCATCGGGGCGGCGTTCACGTTCACGCGGCGGATCTCGCCATGATCGACCTTGACCGAATAGACAGTATTCACGCACTCAGCGATGAATTCGGGGCTATAGGATGGATGCTCGCCGAAGACCAGGATCGTCCGCTTGTGCCCCTTTCGCTCCAAGGCTTCGACCTGTGCCCGCAAGTCGTCCGGGCTAAGCGTGCGGCGGACGACATCGGGATTGGAACGGCGAAAAGCGCAGTAGAGACAATCATTCGTGCAACTGCTGCCCACATAGAGCGGCGCAAAAAGCACGATGCGGTTGCCGTATACGTCGCGTTTCAACTGCCGGGCCGCCTCGAAGATCTGCTGGCAGCTTTCCTCGTCATCGGCCGCCAGCAGCACGGCGGTCTCGGCCAGCGACAGCGGCTCCTTGGCCATGCTTTTGGCGATCACTGCGGAAAGCTCTTCCCGCGCGGTCCGGCGATCAAGCAGACCGTGCAATTGGGCCTCATCGATGAAGTCGTGTGCGCTTTCGCTGAGCTTGACGGGTTCGGTCATGGTGGACATGTGATTCTCTCGTACGTCAGGCTTTCCAGCCTGACCTTATGCGGTTCACGGTCAGGCTGAAAAGCCTGACCTACTTAGTTTCTGTTGCGAAAAGGGTCGATGGAAAGCGTAGGGCGGGACGAGTGAAATGAGCCCCACCATTTTTTCTGTCAGGCTGAAAAGCCTGACCTACTCTTATCGGGCAACATAGTTGGGCGAGTCCCCCCGGCCGCTGCCCCGCGTGCGGCCGATGCTCTCGATGCGGACTTCCATGCAACGGTGACACAGGCCCGCCGATTCCTGGATACATGCCTTGTTCGGATAGATCTCGTAGTGGACGCGATACTTGGGCGGCGTGAGATTGGGCATCACAATATTCGCCCCGCGGACCAGCCCCAACTCGCGGCCATTGCGCTTGTTCAGCGTGGCCAACGCCGTGGTGCTGGGGATATTCGCCCGCGGGCAAAGCAAACGGGCCAGGGCGATCACCTTATAGGTCATCAATTCCGAGGCGGGCACCTGCTCGCCCGGCGCGGCAACCGGCTGCTGCTCGGGATCGGCCAGCGGCGTCTCGGGATGCATGAGGAACGGGCCAACGCCGATCATGTCGAGATTCAACTCGCGGAACAGTTCCAGGTCGCCGGCCAGATCGTCGTAGCTCTGCCCCGGAATGCCGATCATCACGCCACTGCCCACTTCATAGCCCAGCCTGCGCAATATACCCAGGATGGCAATGCGATCGGAAACTCGGCCCGGGTGGGGTGGATGGATTCGCTCGAACAACTCGCGATTGGAGGTCTCGAAGCGAAGCAGGTAGCGGTCCGCACCAACTGCTCGCCAGAGTGCCAGTTCGTCGTAATCCCGTTCGCCGAGGCTCAAGGTCACCGCCATCGGCGAATCAGCCTTGATGTGGCGGACAACATCGGCCATCCAGTCGGCGCGAATGCCCGGATCCTCGCCGGCCTGAAGGACCACGCTGCCGTAGCCGAAGGCCACGCCTTCCTGGACGCAGGCCAGGATCTCGTCGGCCGTCATGCGGTAGCGAGGCAATTCGCGATGATCAACCCTCAAACCGCAGTAGCCGCAAAGACGGATGCAGTGGTTGGAAATCTCGATCAGGCCCCGCAGATGCACTTCCCCCCCGACGGACTGCTGCCGGACTAGGTCCGCGCGTCTCCAAAGCTCTTCCAGCCGGGCCTCGTTGGTTTCGCGAAGCCAGGCGACGATATCGGACCGCTGCATGGGGGGGTAGTGGGGCAGTTCCATACCTAGATTATACACGCACTATACTTGTCGGGGAATTAGGGTCGGTGGATCAAGCTGCCGGCCGTGGCCAAGGTGGGCAAGAGGTTCGTGGAAAACGACGCGCGCGGAAAATCAGGGCGGGGTTTCGATACGGTCTGGCGTGTGCTAGAATTTAGCGCAGGTGCCCCCTTTCGGTAAAAGGCTGGTGGTGCCACGGAAACCCGCCTGTTGGCTTGTGCGGGTGTTATTTACCATGCGAGTATTCTAGCGGGTGTCAAGCGGATTGCTGAAACAGGCTTAAATACGATAAAACGCCGTAAATTACGGCACTTGGAGGTGATTGGTATCTGGTGGTGCCCCTGGTCTTCAAAAGCAAAAACCACCATCCCAAACACGGGCTGTAAACATCGAGAAAAGCCCGTAAATTACGGGCTTTTCTTTGCTTTCTGTGGTTGGCCGTTTAACTGTACAAAAGGGCAAAAATGTGTGGGTACGGGTGTACGTACACCCGCTGTTTTCCACCCGCTTGTCAGTCCTCAATCCGCTCTCCGTGTTCCATGACCCAGGCAATCATGGTTTGGCCCGGGATTAGATAAAGCGATCCCCGCTTGTAATGAAATATCCCCGGAATGGGGATGCCATCGGCATCCACTAATCGCTTTCTGGTGATTGGATCGACCGGGCGGATAAGCGTGTCGTAGACCCACTTGCGGGGCCGGTTCATTTTGGCCGCCACCTGATCCAGGGTGTAGACTTCGGTCGCGGAAAATTCTCGAAATATTGCTGTCTGTGACATCTTGCAAAATCCTATAAGCTTGACGGCCCCGTCAACTCGCGTACAATTGCGCATAGTTTGTGCGGCGGGGCTGTTGAATCCCATTGAAACTAGAAAGCTGACCGGGGCAGAGTGCTAACTAAGACCCGACCAGTACGATGGTTTTTAGGCGGGTTTTGCAGCCTCGCCTTTTTTCTGCTTGGTCCGATCTAAATCATCCACCCCTCCCC
>JBAWVO010000109.1:0-18566 GCA_037147235.1 Planctomycetota bacterium
GCCTTTAGCCAGGTTGGATTGTCCAACTGATCTACATCAGCTTATCTTGGCACACCCATGACGTAACTCCTTATTTTCGGACCAGTTTTTCGTTGCCGCCTAGCAGCTTGCCTGGCTGCAACCGCTCGCCGACTCGTTCTACGTCGCCCTCGGCGTAGTGTGCCACGCCATTGATTACCAAGGCGGGTTGTGCGCCGATCTCATCAAGTGCCCGTCTGACGGCCGCGTAGGGCCGCTGAAAGACCTGGCAGAGGTGGCCGACCGACTCAAGATGTTTGGTTGCTGTCATGTTTGAATTTTATCAATGTCCATCTGCGTCTTGCCAGAATATGGCAAGCTATTCGACAATTACGAAAAATCTGTGATTACACTCCTTGCACCATGTTCGGCGTGAAGTCGTGCCGTCGTGCTGGTCCTGCGACCGCTTGGTTTCCAGGTCCGTGCTACCGCATACCGGACAGCGGGCGCGTTCGATATAGCAATATCGAAGCTCGTCTGCGTCTTGCTGCTGGGTGGGGTTGGCCACGTTCATACCTCCTCGTTTGGTTCATCGAGTGCTGATTCAAGCTCTTCGACCAACTCGCTAATAGGCCAGCCGCCGCTAGCATCGGTTTCTGGATTACTGCCGTCCAAGAATGCGTTCCATCGGTCGTGTGCAAGCTCAAGGGCCTTTTGGATAGTTTCCCGATCCACTTGAATGTTATCTGGTGACCAATTGAGACCCCAAATGATATTGGCTCGGAGTCCGCAGGCGAAGGGTCGCGTGGAGCGCATGAACAGAACACTTCAGGATCGGTTGGTGAAGGCATTACGGCGTGCGAAGATCGGTGAATTGGAGGCGGCGAACCAATTTTTGGACGACGCATTTCTCGTGGATTTCAACGCACGCTTCGGCGTACCGGCGGCGGCCGAGGACTGGCATCGCCCGTTGTCGGCTGCCACGGACTTGCCGCGTATCGTCTCGATTCAGGAGTCGCGTGTGGTAGCCAAGGACTGGACTTTGCGTTGGCGGAATCGCGTGATGCAATTGCCGCGTGAGACGGCCGAGTTTATTCGGAGCGGTCAGCGAGTGATAGTCTGCGAGCCGCTGGATGGCGTACTGCGTGTGTTTGCTGGCGATCGCGAAGTGTCCTGGTCGCCGATCCTGAACCCACCGCAGCCGAAGCCGCTCAAGCGAAATGGTCCGACGGGTTCAAGCCAGGGGCAGAAGCCTGCCGCCAACCATCCTTGGCGTGGCCAGCGAAGAGTATCAGCACCATCGGAACCATCAGTCCCCCCCCTCCGGAGTCGAAAAAAGTGGCCCCCTCCACTGCGGCTCGCTAGCGCTCGCCTTGTGGAGGGGGCCACTTTTAGGTTAAATACATGTCACTACAGTAATGGGACGTTTCTATTGGCGCGAAACAGGGGACATTTCTATTGGTTGACAACACGGTCTTAGCCGTCCGGGGTTGCTTAGGGGCTGGTTTTAGCTTACAATCTGTCACAGTTGTTTCCTTTCTATTTAGGCCAGTGTCTTCGCGGGGACCGGCCTTGTTGTTGGGTTAGGTAAAAAACTCGGTGACGTGGCTGGAAGATTTCCGAGTCTTGCGGATCGCCTTCACTGGCGGCTTTGAAGTGCGCGATTCCTCGAAGGCAAGCCAGTCCTCGGCCTTGATCCTCCATCGCGGGCGGCCGGTGGGTCGAGTGGCATAGTTGACGGCGCGCAGTTCGCCGTTGCGAATCCAAGTCAGGATCTTTTCCGACTCGATACCCTTGACTCGGGCCAGTTCTGGGGGCGTGAAGTCCCGTTCGATCTCAATTTGCATGGGACCACATCCAATGAGATGGTCACGACAAGCGTGATCGGCGGGCTTGTGAGGCATGCGAGGCTTCATTTGGCACCTCCTGCCGTCGCCGGTCGCTTCAGAGATTCGACCCAATGACGAAGGTCGCTAGCGTCAAAGCGGGTCTCGTTGCCAGGGAATTTAACGCTTGGAAGAATCCCCTTGTTGGCAAGTCTCATGACTTGCCTTGGGGTCAAGCTTAAAAGTTCCGCCGCTTCACAGTCGGTAAGAAGTGTTGTTTCCATGACCTAATTGTTGCAAAATAATTGGGTACAGAAACGCAGGACAAGGTCGGGAAACGTGGGTACAACGGGGGACATTTTTTTCACTACTTCTTTTTTCGGCACTTCCGCACGGGTTTGACGGGGTTTTGCGGGGTACGCTTTTTCAACTGCCGTTTGATTGCCATCGCAACCGAAGCCTTCGCAATTACGTTTGGACTATCGGGGCAGATTGCTGCCCGATCGGCCGTTTGCATCGCCCTCCACGCTGCATAGATCTTTGCGGGCTTGTGGTAGGTGTCGGTGCCAATCGCTTCGTATTGTTGCAAGAACCAAGCATCTCTCGGGGCAATGCCGCTTCCGTTGCCTCGGTTGGTTCTTTACTGCCAGGGGGCTTCTCGGAAGCCGCTGCCGCCTTGGCCCACGCCAACAGCACCCGCAGTTGGTGCTTAGACATTTCCTCTCCATCCGCCTCGTCGCCAATCGGGGGCAACGATACGACATCCAACGGAGCTAAATTGTTGGTCGGGGGGCACGGTGCGATGCCCCACGGGCATGACATGTCGGCCGGTTGCGCCGGAATCTTAGGCATTACCGACTCGGCCGCCATTTGGGCCGCCCGGGCAATGCCGACCGCTTGGGGCTGAATTACCTCAATCCAACCTGATCCGCTTCGCATCCCCGGCCGCCAGGCATCAAACGGCTCAACCTGCAACCAGTATTCGGTTAAGGCATATTCCACCACCCGCCAGGCCGAAGCGGCATTAAACTGTCGCTCGTGATCAGTCCGCCCAATTGCGCCAACCATCGCGTTAGATCTTCGCGACGCAACCAGCTTTCATGTTTTTTGCGGGGGCCTTCATAGCCGAAGGGCAGACTTTCCACGCTCTGCCCACCAGCCCGGATAACTGCCTCCGCCAGTGCTACGGCCGCCAGTGCTACGGCCCTCGTTACAGGGCTAGGGCCGTAGTCACTCTTAATCCGAATCAGCCGCACGGCCATATCAAAATACTCTCGCACATCGGCCGCCGGCTCGGCAGGTAGGCCACATGCTCGCAATAATTTCGCGTCGTTGTCAATGTCTTCGCTCATGCCACTGCCTCCTTCGCCACGGGCCAGAGCCAAACATGGATCGTATCCGCCACAGCCTCCAGGCGTGCGTCTTCGATGTCCAGGCGGTAAACGGATGCCATATCGCCCCGTGAGTGACCCATGACGGCATCGACAGCCACTTGGTCTTTGCAGGCACCGCCGATGGTCTCGGTCATTCTGCGCAGCGAATAGAAGCTGGCACCGCCGGTGATCCCGATCTTTCTGAACAAAAGCCTGGATAGGATAGACACGGCATCGCGCAATGCGCTTTTCGACGGATCGGGGATCTCCTGTTTTTTCCATCGCACCCAGGGTTCGCCACACTTGGTCAGAAACACCAGATCGGCGTTCGCTGCATCATTAGGCGTGCGTCGGACGGCGATCGCCTCTCGCAGGGCCTCCACTGTCTCCGGCCATAGCTTGCCGCGACGGGGCACGCCCGTTTTGGGACGTGGGTGGTTGTGCCAGCCGCTTTCCAGGTCAATAGCTTGAAAGCTAAGAGTCGCGCAGTCGTTGTTTCCAAACCCACAGTTGATACCCAGCAAAATCATTGCCTTCAGATAAACGCTGGCCTCGGCGAGCAATGCATGAATCTGCTTGGCGGTGAGCAGTCGGGCCTCTTTTTTGGCGTTGCGGTCCTTTTGCTGGTTCTTCGCGCTGGGGGCCTTTAACGCACTACCAAAGCGAACAGGACGGTCGATCAGGCCCTCATTGTAGGCGAAGTTAAACAGGGCACGCACGCGCCGTGTTACGCCACTACGCGACTCCATGCCAAGCCCCTTGAACGCCACGGCGCGAACGGTCTCGAAGTCTTCGGTTCGCAGGTCATTCACAACCCGCTGCTTGCCGAACACGCGAAGAAGCATCTCGCATGTGTGATAATAACCATAGAATGTGCGAGGAGACAACTCACCGCAGTTCTCTAGTGTTTTCTTGGCGGCCAGGAAGCGATTCGCTAGAGCCACGACGGTCAAGCCCTCAGTCTTCGGCCGTGGCGTTCTACCAGCCAGCAGTTCGTCCTTCTGCTCTAACCACTTGGTCAGGGCGGCATCTGGGTCTTCCCACTTCCCAAAGTAGACGAGCTTCTGCCAAATCTTCTTGGCCCATCGGCCATTGTTGTGGGCGAAAAGTGGGAAGTCGGGATAGGGTTTCTTCGGCTTCGTGGTAGAATTGAGCATGTCGCTGCCTCCAGTAAAGGTTGGTGACCAAGCCCTCGGTGACTCCAATCACGCGGGGATATTTTGCTTCTTCCCGTCATTCCACCCACAATAGTGGAGTCATAACGGGTGTCAAAGCAGATTATGGCCTATCGTATCGTCAGTCTAAAAACGAGTCAATACATCGTGTTTTACGATACGAAAGGAATTAGCAGGAAAGAGAGAATATGACTTACATCATGGTCGATATTGAAGCCAACGGTCCGATCCCGGGCGACTACTCGATGGTCTGCTTCGGGGCCATCGTTGTCGAGCCAACCTTGAATAGAACATTTTACGGCAAGCTCAAACCGATCTCCGACCGCTGGCTACCGGAGGCATTGCAGGTCGCGGGCTTCAGCCACAACGAGACGCTGGAGTTCGACGATCCCAAGACCGTAATGCAACAGTTCGCCGATTGGGTTGTAAAGGTCAACGAGGTACATCGGCCGATGTTCATCTCCGACAACAACGGTTTCGACTGGCAGTTCATCAACTGGTATTTCCATCATTTTCTCGGTCAAAACCCCTTTGGGCATAGTTCGCATAATCTCGGCTCGCTCTACAAGGGCGTGGCGAAGGATATGTTTGCCACATTCAAGTATCTGCGCAAAACCCGGCACACGCACAACCCAGTAGACGACGCCCGCGGCAATGCCGAGGCATTGTTGCAGATCAAGGAAAAGCACGGGTTGAAGATCAATTTTGTAGGATGATTATATCACGGTCCTCTCACGGGAGTGTTCGCTCATGACGAAGTATTTTTCTACGGTGATTATTGCCGCAATCTGTTTTTTGCTTAGCCAAGCACAACTCTCGGCGGCCGATGCCCTGCGAGACGACTGCGTCGTGCGGATCACATTTGTCGGCGACGTCTGTTTCGACGGTAACCCGGGCCATTCGGTGACCCGTGGCGAGGATCCCTTCGCCGCCGTCGCCAGCGTGCTCAAGGATACTGACCTAGCGGTGGCTAACCTTGAATGTGCGGTTCCTACTGCAGGTGAAAGAAGTCCAAATCGATTCTCGTTCAAAGCACCGACAGAATGCGTGCCCGTGCTCAAGCGATACTTCTCGGCCGTGAACGTGGCCAACAATCACGCGGGCGACTGGGGCAAGGAGGGGTTTGCCAGCGAGTTGGATGTGCTGGAACGGGAAAAGCTACCCTATTTCGGCGGTGGGCGAAACCTCGAGCAGGCACGGCGACCGGTGATTCTCACCTCGCACGGCCGACGGATTGCGCTGTTGGGCTACTGCGATTATCCGCCTCGGCGTTATGCGGCTAGCCCCAACACCCCCGGCACTGCCTGGCTGATTGAAAACGATGTGCTGGCCGACATCCGCACCGCGCGAACACATTACAAAGCCGACACAGTCATCCCTTTTCTGCACTGGGGCACCGAGCATGTGCCGATGCCGGAGGATTATCAGGTCAAACTCGCGAGAAAGATGATCGATGCTGGGGCCGACGCCGTGATCGGCACTCATCCACACATTCCGCAGACGGTCGATTGGTATCGCGGCAAGCCGATCGTTTACAGCCTCGGCAATTTTGTCTTCAACTACTACCCCTACGACCCACCAACCTATTTTGGCTGGATCGTCCGATTGACGATCGGCAAGGCTGGCGACATCGAGATGAAGACGACTGTCGTGAAGATCGAGCCGACCGGCTTGCCACGATTGGTAACAGAGAAAGATAAGATAAACTGAACCCTATTTCTCTTCCATCACCACTCGAAAGCCGAGATTGAAGTAGCGGCTCTGCGGCGTGTTGTAGTTGCGGTAGGAGGCGCGACAGTAGAATGACCAAGTGGCCCAGCCGCCGCCGCGGCGAACGTGTTTTCTACCGGACGGCGGACCTTGAGGATCGTCGACCGGTGATTTGGCGTAAGAGTCCGCACCGTAGAAATCGGAGACCCACTGCCAGACGTTGCCGTGCATATCGTACAGCCCAAAGGCATTGGGCTGAAAACTGCCGACAGGTGCCGTGAACTCGAAACCATCGTCGCCCTTCAAGGCGAACTTAGCCCACTCGGGCTGGACCCGGGCCGTCGACTTGTCGTAGGTGTTGGCAATCTTCACCAGCGACTCGGGATCGTTGCCCGACCAGAATCGGGTCTTCGTTCCAGCACGACAGGCATATTCCCATTCGGCCTCGGTAGGCAGGCGATAAATCTTATGCTCCTTTTCGCTCAGCCACTTGCAAAACTTTACGGCGTCGTTCCAACTGACGTTGGTTGTCGGATGATTGTCCGTCTGCGGAAAACCCACATTGCGCCAGCTATGCTTTGGATTGCGATCGGTGTCCAACGTGTGATTCTCCACATTGTATCCGTATCCACCCGGGCCTTGGCGGCTGCTGCTTGACGGACTGGAGATTGCGTCGTTCCGTTCAGCATCGGTGGCATAATGCGTAGCTTCGACGAACTGGCGAAACTGCCCGAGCGTCACGGTATGCGCGCCCATATAGAACGGATTGGTAATGCGAACCCTATGCGCGGGGCCTTCGTCTTCGAGGCTGAAGCGATAGTCGTCGTATTGCGGATAATCCTTTCGCAACCGTTCGATCGCTTCCAGGTTTCCCATCGTGAACTCGCCTGCGGGAATCTTGACCAGCTTCATACCGAGCGAATTGCTGATGGAAGGAATCACCGGGGCAGTCGTGTTGGCAGCGGTAACGGCCGCGGACTCCGCCGCAGAGATTTGTTGCGGGCTGCTGCACCACGGACAGGCGGCAAAAAGCAGGACAAGGACAACGGTGCCGAAGCAAAAAACAGCTTTCTTCATGGTTTGGTCTCTCTAAAGGTTACTCGGGATCATAGGCCAGCACGGGGGCTAGCCACTTTTCGGCCTCTTTGAACTTCCAGCCCTTGCGGCGGGCATAGTCCTCGACCTGCTCGCGTGTGACCCGATCGATGGCGAAGTAACGTGAGCCGGGATGCGCAAAGTAGAAACCGCTCACCGATCCGGCCGGCAGCATCATGAAACTCTCGGTCAGGGTGATGCCCGCGGATCGATCGGCCCCAAGCAGATCGAAGAGGATCCGCTTCTCCGTATGATCGGGAAGCGACGGATACCCGGGTGCTGGCCGAACACCGCGATATTTCTCGGCTAGCATGTCGAGAATGGACAGATTCTCGTTTTGGCCATAGCCCCAGTCATGCCGCGCGATTTCATGCATCCGCTCGGCAAATGCCTCGGCTAGACGGTCGGCAAAGACCTTGGCCATGATTGCGCTATAGTCATCGTTGTCGGCCTCGCAGCGCTGCACCAGTTCGTCGGCACCAAGGCCGCCGGTCACGGCGAAACCGCCCAGGTAGTCCTTGCGGCCGCTGCCGATCGGGGCGATGAAGTCGGCGTTGCAGTAGTAACACCTTCGCGTCTCGCTTAGCCACTGCTGCCGCAGGTTGTGCAGCCGAGCCTTTTCCTCGGTGCGAGTATCGTTTTCATAAAGAATGATGTCATCGCCCGACGAGGCCACCGGCCAGAAACCATAGACGCCACTTGCCCGCAGCCAGCGATTCTGGATGATGCGATCGAGGAACTTCCTCGCGTCGTCGTAAAGTTTTCTCGCCTCGGGACCACGACCAGGATGCTCCAAAATGTCCGGAAACTTACCCCGCATTTCCCAAGCCGCGAAAAACTGCGCCCAATCGATGTAGGGCAGCAACTCCACCAGCGGATATTCGGCCATCGTCCGCACGCCAAGGAACGAGGGCACGGGGATCTCGTGCGTGGCCCAATCGGTCTGGAAACGGCCCTCGACGGCTTCGCGATAGGATACCAGCTTCAATTCCTGTTTCCGCTGGTATGCCGCGACCATCTGGACCTGGAAGGCGCGGTTCTCGGCATCAAATTGCGGCCGCTTTTCCACCGAGAGGAGTCGCTCGCAAACCGGGGCAGACCGCGAGGCGTCCTTCACATGGACCACCTCATGCGAATAGCCCGGGGCGATCTTCACGGCCGTATGCTTGGGGCTTGTCGTGGCACCGCCAATCAGGAGCGGAATATCCATGCCCAGCCGCTGCATCTCGCGGGCAACGTGGACCATCTCTTCGAGGCTCGGCGTAATCAGCCCACTGAGTCCGATCATATCGGCGTTGCTTTCGCGGGCCGCTTGCAGGATCTTCTCGCAGGGGACCATCACGCCCAGATCGACGATCTTGTAGTTATTGCAGCCCAACACGATGCCGACGATGTTCTTGCCAATGTCGTGAACATCGCCCTTGACCGTGGCCATCACGATCGTGCCGCGGGTCGATGGCTCGTCGCTGGTTTTATCGTTGCCAGCGGCCAGTTTCTCGGCTTCCATGAACGGCATGAGATAGGCCACGGCCTTTTTCATCACGCGGGCACTTTTCACGACCTGTGGCAGGAACATCTTGCCGTCGCCAAACAAATCGCCGACGACCTGGATGCCGACCATGAGCGGCCCTTCGATGATATTCAGGCCGGTAGCGTACTTCTGCCGGGCCTCCTCAACGTCCGTGTCGATATAATCGAGGATGCCGTGTACGAGCGAATGTTTGAGCCGCTCTTCGACCGTGCCATGCCGCCAGGCCGGATCGGCCTTGTCTTCCTGGGTGGCTTTGCCTTGAAGCGTGGCCCCGTAGGTGACCAGCCGCTCGGTAGCATCAGGCCGGCGATCGAGGATAACGTCTTCCACGCGTTCCCGAAGCACCGGCTCGATGTCCTCATAGACGGCCAACTGCCCGGCGTTGACAATGCCCATGTCGAGTCCGGCGTGGATGGCGTGGTAGAGAAACGCGGCATTGAACGCCTCGCGGACCGTGTCGTTGCCGCGGAAGCTAAACGAGACGTTGCTCACGCCCCCAGAGATTTTTACGTCCGGCAGGAGTTCCTTGATCTTCCGCGCGGCCTCGATGAAATTCAGACCGTAGCGGGCATGTTCTTCCATGCCGGTGCCGATTGTCAGAATGTTCGGGTCGAAAATGATGTCGGACGGTTTCATACCGGCCTTTTCCGTCAGCAGCTTATAGGCACGCCGGGCGATGTGGAGCTTGTGTTCCACAGCGACCGCCTGGCCTTCTTCGTCGAACATCATCACCACGCAGGCCGCGCCATATTTTCGCACCAGTCGGGCGTGGGCCAAGAACTGCTCTTCGCCTTCCTTGAGGCTGATCGAGTTGACGATCGACTTGCCTTGTACACATTTAAGGCCCGCTTCAAGCACGGCCCAGTTCGAGCTGTCGATCATCACGGGTACGCGGGCAACGTCTGGCTCGGCGGCGAGCAGGTTCAGAAACTCGGTCATCACCTTTGGCCCGTCCAGCAGACCCTCGTCCATGTTGATGTCGATGATGTTCGCCCCGCCCTCGACCTGCTGCCGGGCGACGGAAACGGCCTCGGCCAGATTGCCTTCGCGGATGAGCCGGGCGAACTTCTTTGAACCGGAGACATTGGTCCGCTCGCCGATCATGGTGAAGGTGCTGTCGGGGCGGATCACCAGCGGTTCGAGGCCGCTGAGGGTCGTATTGCGGCTGGGCGGAGGTGGCCGGCGGGGCGGCTTGCCGCGCAGGGTGTCGGCAATCGCGCGGATGTGGGCCGGTGTCGTGCCGCAGCAGCCGCCGACAATATTCACCCAACCACGATCGGCAAATTCTCCGAGTACGGCGGCCATCTGCGCCGGCGCTTCGTCGTAACCGCCAAACTCGTTGGGCAAACCGGCATTGGGGTGGCAACTGGTCCATGTCGGGCAAAGCTGCGAAAGTTCTTCGATATAGGGCCGCATCAGCGATGGGCCAAGCGCACAGTTAATGCCCACGCTCAGCAGATCGGCATGTTCGATCGAGGCCAGAAACGCCGCGAGCGTCTGGCCGGAGAGCGTCCGCCCGCTGAGATCCGTGATCGTCACCGAGACCATCACCGGCAGCTTGATCTGCCGCTTCGTGAACAATTCCTCAATGGCGAACAGACATGCCTTGAGGTTGAGCGTATCAAAGACCGTCTCGGCCAGAAGGATGTCGGCACCGCCATCGACTAGGGCCTCGGCCTGCTCGTAATAGGTTGCCACAAGCTGGTCAAAATAGACCACCCGATAGCCAGGGTTGTTAACGTCCGGTGAGAGCGAGGCCGTGCGGTTCGTCGGACCAATCGAACCGGCGACATAGGGACCGTCGTCCGTAGGGCGGACTTCAGTCCGCCCAATCAGCGGGCCGGTTGTGTCCACGGCAACCCGCGCCGCGTGGAAATCATCGACAGCTCTTCGCGCGCAGGCCACCCCGGCAAGGTTGATGGCCCGGACTTGGTTGACCAAGTCGTAATCGGCCATCGAGACGCTGTTGGCGTTGAAGGTGTTGGTGCAGATAATGTCCGCCCCCGCCTCCAGATAGCCGCGATGGACGCCGGTAATGGCCTCAGGCTGGGTGATCGCCAGCAGGTCGTTACAACCCTTGAGGTCGCGACGGTAGGCGGCAAACTGAGTACCACGGTAGTCGGCCTCGCTGAAATGGAACTGCTGGATCATGGTTCCCATCGCACCGTCGAGAATGGCGATGCGGCGGGTAAGCAGGTCATGAAGGTTTGTAGTTCGTGCATCCATAGAGTTTAGGCGAATGGCCGAGAGATTTCCAGTGGAGGGGGTTCGGCACCGAGTTTGTAGGCGTGTGGCGCAGAAATGTTACATTGTGCCCCGTGGATTCGATCCGTAAGGTTTGGTATGATGTGATGTGGACATTGTCCAGTCTCATTCAGGAACGTAAAATGTCAAGAGGCTCGAAAGACCTTCCTACAAATGGCTTGCCAAATGGAACCCAAAAGAAGGTGGTGAATGAAAAGACAATACAGATCAGGCACTACGGTCCCGATGGCTGCGCGACAAAAAACATTGACTTCGGCCACGACCACAGCAGTGTAGGCGACCTCACGCGCATGACTGGGACTGGTCAAGAAAACGCCCAAGGCAGGGGGCGCGTCCAATCCAGCCAGGGGAGTGACAATGCACAAGCAAACTGAGTACATGAGCGGCTGGGTTGATACGAGTATCCATGACTTTTTGTCAGCCATTGAAGTGCCGCCGTCGAGCATGGCGTATGCCCTGATTACATGTCTCGATAGTAACCCTGACATCAGGTCACTTGCCAGCACTAGCAAGCATTTGAACGGCATTAGGACAAAACCAAAGTTTGTGGGCAAGGGCCTTATACTGACCACTCGAAAGCTTCTGGATGCTGAACGGCATGGACGTATATTTTTTGGATTCGACGAAATCTGGTTTTCTGCCAAGCCCATCATCATCCCAAAGCCGGACGACCTGATCATCACGGGGCCAGGTAGACTCAGCGCGGAAGTTGTGGATAGATATGGCCATTGGCTCGACGTAAGTGGGTGTACATTGGGGTTGGGTGATGGAACGGGGATGAATTTCTGTTTCCGAGTTCGCGGTCTCGTAAAGCATATTGCCACGGCCTTCAACTATGCTTGCGATAGATCGGAAAATACCGTTTCACTGCTATAGCACGCCTTTCGCGCGGAGCCACTTTTCGGCCCAGGCCGCACCGTCGAGGTCCAACGGCGGGGCCGGCGGTTGATGGTAGTCGATATTATCGTAGCCGCCATTCTCGTAGCATTGGTCGATCAGCGGCTGAAGATTCAATGTTGCGTCGGCATCGCTTTCCCGTAACGGTATTCGCAACGAGGGGAGTTGCTCCGACAAGGGCAGCGGATAAGGCTCGGCCACGTCTGGCTTCCAGCCGCGCGTGATGCACACCATGTAGGATGTCCGCTGCCAGGGGTGAAGCAATTTCATCGGCCCGGCCAGCAATCGCTTGCCGGAGCGCGTCAGATCGATCTCGACGAGGCTCGCCCCGGCGGCAATTACGTCTTTTTGCTTCTTGAGGTAAAGCCTCTGGCCTTTGCCGGGTAATTTGTTCGTGGGACTCACAAACTCGATTACCGTGACGACGCGGTTGCCGGAGCCTACATCCACGATTTCGATATAGCCTTGCGACGAAGGCTCGCGATCAACGTGGACGAGAATCGGTTCTGCCACGGCGACGCCGCCAGCCTCTGCGGATTGCCCCTCGCCGGCTTGGGTCTTGGGGTACTCCACCATGTGTACGTCGGGATAAATTTCGTGATGATCGCCTTCATCCGATTCGATGAAAACTCGCTCTTTAATTCTGGGTCGAAGGTCGCGGGGCAATGTCGGGCGAAGCTGATCACTGGCGTACGTGATCAGCGCATGATGCACGTCGCGCCAGTGCCGTTCAAGATACGGGTCCATCCCGGGAAACGGGCTCTTCATGGGCAAACATCCCTTCTTATTAGTGCATTTTGTGCAATCAAATTTACAACTCGATCGCTATCACCGAATCGATAGCGTCCGGTGCCTGGATTGGAACGTCGATCACGAGGAGCTTCGGGTTGATAGTCGTCTTCAATGGCTTCTTTTCGGGGTCCGACAAAAGCCAAGCCTTCTTCACCGACGTTGGCATCGGCCCGACCACCAGCCTGCCATCCTTGGGCCAGTCAAAGACGTGCAGGTAAATCGTGTCGCCCTTGGTGGTTGAACGCCCCCATTTCGGGCTGCCGATCGAACTGGCAGTCGTGCCATAAATGCTCTCGCTGTTGACCTTCATCCACTGGCCGATGGCTTTGAGCCGCTCGACGCTTGGCCCGGGGATCAGGCCTTCGGAGGTGGGGCCGACATTGAGCAGATAATTGCCGCCCTTGCTGGAGCAATCCACCAGAATATGAATCAGTTCGGCGGCCGACTTCCAGTGGTTGTCGTTCTTGTTATAGCCCCAGTGGCCATTCATCGTCATGCACGATTCCCAATAGACGCCTGGCCCAAAACCGCTGGCCGGCACATTCTGCTCGGGCGTACCATAGTCGCCCAGTCCCTTCCCCTTGTCCATGCCGTCCATGCCGGCGCGAGCCTTGCCCACGCGGTTGTTGACGATGATGTCCGGTTGTAGACTGCGGCAATAGGCATAAAGATCGACGCCGCGATTATGAGTCCACGGGCTTTCCCATTCGCCATCGAACCAGAGGAGTCCCACGGGGCCGTAGTTGGTCACCAGTTCCTTGAGTTGCCGTTTCATAAAGGCCGTATAGCGATCCATGTCGGGCTTGCCGCTGGCCTTGTCGTTCCAAGCTCTGCGCTGGCCCCAGTCGGGATGATGCCAATCCATGATCGAATGGTACAGGCAGAACTTGATACCTGCCTCATGACATGCCTCGGAAAGCTCCTTGAGCGGGTCGCGCTTGAATGGCGTGGTCTTGATACACCAGTCAGTCTCCTGGGAGGGGTACATGCCAAAACCGTCATGATGCTTGCTGGTGATGACGATATATTTCACGCCGGCCTCCTTGGCTAGGGCCACCCATTGCTTGCCGTCGAACTTCACTGGATTGAATTGCTCGGCGAACTTCTCGTACTGCGATACCGGTATGTGCGTTTCTTCCATGAACCACTCGCCGTAATGTTTCTTGCCTTTCCACTCGCCTGCGGGCACCGAGTAGAGGCCCCAGTGGATGAAAAGTCCAAAGCGGGCCTCGGAGAACCATTTCATCCGGGCGGCGCGCTGCCCAGGCCCTTCGACGGGCGTGACAGCGGCCGGGGTATCGGCGGCGAGGGCGGAAAGGGTGGGCCAAACGCAGGCCAGGGCTAGTAATGTTGTCAGACAGTAGCGGCGGAATGTCGGCTTCAACATACGGAACTCCTTGGTAACTCGGGGGGAACAGGCAGAAAAACCCATTATAATCACTGCCCGAGGAGTTTTGCTAGTCGGGCTGCTTCTGCCTTCTCGAATAGTCTCCTAGATCGCGCAGAAGTGGCTGCTGACCTGCTTCACTCGCTTCCCATGCCGCACCCCCAACGCGCATATTCACCCCCGCGACAAAAACCAACAGTGCAAGTCCGAATGCGTCGATCCCGGTGATGAAGGCGGCCGTAAAGAATTCCCTGACGCTAAAAGGGCCAGGAGTATTAGCCGCGTGGGCTAGACCACAGACGATCCCCACCCCGGCCCCGAAAGCGATCATGGCGGTGGCGATTGCGGGGCCGGCTCGCCACAGAAACGTGGAATCGGCCGACTCGCGACCTACGGGTGCCAAGTGATACCATTGCCACGACCACCACGCAAGCAGCCCAAGGCCGAACAGGCTGCTTGCGTATTGGAGGAAGCCGGCCCAGTGGACCTCCTCGCCTGCAATCGTGACGACGACCGCCTTCATTTGCGGATAGTCATGCACGGCCCAACTGTCTTCGTGCGTAAAGCCATCCCAGACAACGTGTGTTACAGCCCCCAGGAAGATGAGTGTGCCGATCCAAACTAGACGTCGCAGGGGCAAAAGCGGATAGTGTCCGCAGTGCGGCCAAAGCTTCGCGCGAATCGGCCGCGGCAGGAGCAGTGCCAGCGGCCGTTTGAAAAACCGATGAAACGCATATAGCACCGCAAGCCCCGCAGGGATACAGAAGATTACTAGTCCCAAGGGCGTATGGCCAAACTGCCGCAACGACAGGGGTGGGAAGACAAAATAGGCAAAATCCGGTGCCATGCTGCCTATAACCAACGGCGAAAGCCAGAAATAGCGATTCCATCGACAAAATGGAATCACGGCAGCGGCATGGGCGGGGGTCAGCGGCAAGGGCAGTGTCCTAAGGTAATACTTCAGTATTATTGTCGATCAATACGAGCTATTATCGACGCAGACAGGATACCTACGCTACAAAGCGTTACGAAACCGTTACCGCTGGCAGGTAGTTCTTGCTGCGGTTCCAATGTATAATCAGCGATGGAGTTTCGCAAACAACTTCAAGAATCCCAGCACCCGCGAGCGGCCGTTTCGTATAATTGGCCGCGCCGTACCGATGTTACAGGCGGCCTAATCGCGTTCCCCCCCTCCAAACACAAATTACTCTCCGCCATGCAGAAACGTGACGTCATCCGCCTAGTCCTCGAAGGCAAGCGACCGCCGTATGTCCCCTGGTCGATGGGGTTCACGAAAGAGGCCAAGGAGAAACTTCAGCGGCATTACGGTTGTGATGATGTTGAAGGCCCCTTGCAAAACCACCTACTGAAACTCGGCAGCGACATTGGTTTCTTTTCCGATCTGGGCAATAACCGCGTGCAGGATGTCTTCGGCGTGGTTTGGGACCGCAGCGTCGACCGAGACATCGGCAATGTCGAAGGGCAGGTGCTCGCCCAGCCGACCTTGGCCGGTTACGTCTTTCCTAACCCGCTCGATCCCCGTTTTTTTGCCGACATCGCCGACAAGATCGCCAGGTTCCCTGATCGTTTCCGCGTGTTCCAGATTGGCTTCTCGTTGTACGAACGTGCGTGGACCCTGCGGGGCATGGAACCGTTGATGACCGACTTCCATGACCAACCCGAGTTTGTTCACGAGTTGCTGGGTCGCATCGCCGACTACAACATTGCCCAGGTCCGCGAGGCGCTGAAGCGCGACATCGACGCCGTCTATTTCGGCGACGACTGGGGCCAACAGCACGGTTTGCAGATGGGCCCACGCCTATGGCGGGAGTTTATCCTACCGCAACTCAAGCGGATGTATGCCGTGGTTCGTGAGGCGGGTAAGTTCGTGATGATTCATTCCTGCGGCGACGTTGATGAGCTATTCGACGACCTGCTGCCCCTGGGACTGAACTGCTTCAATCCCTTTCAGCCGGAGGTGATGGACGTCTACGGCCTACTACCCCGCTATCGTGGCCGACTGGCGTTCCACGGCGGCCTTTCGACCCAGAGGATTCTTCCCTTCGGGAGTGTGGAGGACGTGCGGTCCGAAGTCCGGCGGTTGCTGGAATTGGGGCGCGAAGGCGGCTATATCTTTGCCCCCGCCCACGATGTGGAAGGCGACGTGCCGCTGGAAAACATGCTAGCGGCCATCGAGTTGGTCCAAAATCAGATGACTCTCTAGCCTAGCAGCGGCCGGCAGGGTATACTGAAAAGTCGTTCCTAAACATCAAATTTAAGCCGATGTGCAAAGCACCCTTCGCCCAATGTCCCACCGTACTATCCTCACTCTGACCACCCTGCTGCTGGCTCTGCTGACGACACTCGAGGAAGCTTTTCCCGACTCGCAGCCTCGTGCCGAACTGCAATCGGAACCAGCCTCTGAAGCTCACCGCCGATCGATGTTTGCCCAGATCGACCCGGTCTATGACGCAAAGCAGGTGGTGCCGCCGCGCAATCTACAGGATGGCGCGCCGTGGCTCTATGGCGACAGCGAGATGGAAACATGGCGTTTGCACGTGATGCGATTGCGGAGCAGGGCGGTTTGCCGGCATGTCGGTTATCCGGGCGAGTTTCACGAACCGTCTGCCACGGCCATCTTTCGCCGAACTCTGCCGGCCGGTGAGAAGTGGCCGCAAGAGCTGCACTTGACGGCCGTTGGCGCGGTGTTGGTTTCCGTGAATGGCATGCCGGTGCTGAAGGCCGCAGATCAATCGCAGCCCCACACGATGAAGCTCGCTCCTCCCTCGGGCGGAGACGCGATGCAACTCCGCATCGAGCTTGCCAGCACCAACGGCGAACCGCCCGGAATCCTCATCCCCGACGGCCCTGCCTCGACGGCCAAGGCCGGCTGGGAGTGGTCTGCCGACGGGAAAATATGGGGTCCGGTCCGTAGCTTTCCGCAAACTGCTTCCGGCGTTCCTCCGCATCGCTGCGAGTTGCCGGTCGTTGAACTCAAACCCGTGGCTGTCGACAAAGCGGGTTGGATGGATTTTGGACGGACGATCCTGGCTCGCGTTTCTTTCCGCTGCGATGGATCGCCCCTGCTCGTCGTGGGGGAGTCGGTTGCGGAGGTAGGTGAGACACGGCCGGGGGCGCACGAACAACGCACCGACCTGCAAGCTACGACGGACGCCCGCTGGACCAGTCAGCACCTGTTGGCGTTCCGCTACCTGAACATTACGGGCGGCACGCCAACGGACGTGAAGGCGGAAGCGGTTTTTTATCCGGTGCAGTACCGTGGCGCCTTCGCTTGTTCGGACGAACGGCTGACTCGCATCTGGATGAACAGCGCTTATACGCTCCGCGTCTGCATGAACGACCTCATGCTCGACGGCCCGAAGCGAGACCGGCTCCCTTGGATTGGCGATCAGGCGATGAATCTTGCCGTCAATGCTTACGCTTTTGCCGAACCCGAGATATTTCGCCGCACATGTACGGCCCTGGGCCGCGCCGGCATTGAAAACAAAGACATCAACGGTATCGTCGATTATTCGTTGTGGTGGGTGATCGATCAGGATCTGTTCCAACGCTATTTCGACGATCCGGCTTATCTGCGCAGCGAGTGGTTGCGCATCAAGGCTTTGCTCCGGTACATGGAAGGCAGTTGCAATGGAGACGGCTTCCTCATGCCGCGCACCAAGACCAAGACGTGGTTGTTCATCGACTGGGGCGTGGAGAAGAACCCGTCGCTTACCAACGTGCCGCTGCAAGTGCTTTGGTATTGGGCACTCGGCTCCGGCGCCGCGCTGGCGGATCGGGTCGGCGATCACGATGCCGCCGAGGCGTGGCGTTCGCGATCCAACACCCTGGCAAAATTGCTCCGGGAGCGGGCCTGGGATGGTACTGCACGCGGCTGGCAAATGTACGTCGGCACGTCCGGCAAGCTCAGTCGCCATGCGAACTTGCTGGCCGTGCTCTCCGGCCTTGCCCTCCCGGACCAGCATGCCGACATCCGCAAGCATTTACTAGGCTCCGAATTGCCGCCGGCGATCACGCCGTATATGACGTCGCTTGAGATCATGGCGATCTCCCGCCTCGGCGCCGGCGAGGCAATTCTTCCGCGGATCGAGAAGTACTGGGGCGCGATGCTCGACCGGGGCGCGACAACCTTTTGGGAATCCTATAACCCTGCCGGCACCGGGAGCGTTTACTCAATGTATGGCCGGCCTTTTGCCAACAGCCTTTGCCATGCCTGGGGTTCGGGTCCAGCGGCCTTGTTGCCCGGCGAAATCCTCGGCATCCGTCCCCTGGCCGATGGCTGGAAGCGTTTTGCGGTCGAGCCGAAACTTGGCCGCCTTACGTGGGCCGCCGCCACCGTGCCTACGCCGCACGGAGAAATTGAAGTGCTGGTAGAGAAGGGGATCCTTTCCCTCCGCGTGCCCGCCGACACCACGGCCCAATGGCGCAATCGCGAGTTCGTCGGGCCGGCGAAAGTCACGGAAAAGCTCTAAGTTGTCACGGCTTAGGATCGGCGCATCAATAAGTGTCGCAAGAAAAGTAGCAGGCACACTCCGT
>JBAWVO010000110.1:0-18514 GCA_037147235.1 Planctomycetota bacterium
GCACCCTACGTCGAGCTAGCAATGACAGCAGTTGGCAAGGTTATGATCAAGGCCAGATCGCAAGATACGAGTGACATGAGAAGAATGGTAGGTATCCGGACCGCCAACCGTTGCATCCCCGGCGTGGCGCGGATAGAATTCGAGTCAGTCTGGTCTGCCCCTGATCTGGACGCACGACCTTGGCGCCCCAGCACACCGGGTCGGGGTTGGAAATTTACACATCGAGACACGCCAACGACCAGGAAGCCGTGAACACACAACCTATCGCAACTTATTCGGAGCGTCTGCTGGAAGTCCGCCGCGATTTCACGTTGTACAATGACCAGGTTGTCGTGCAGGCACGTTGGTTTCCCAATCGGAGGTTCGAGCACGTCGTGAAACTGGCCGCGCTCAAAGGTGAGTTCCAGGAAATCACGATCCGCTACCGCATGTATCGTTACGCGGGTTGGATCATGGCGACCGGCGCGCTGGCGTACGCCGCGTGCTACTACAATGCCCAGGACATGGTGCTGCAAGCAGTGGGCTATGTGGCCCTGGGCGTCACGATTTGTGGTGCCGTGTTTATGTCCCTGACCTACCCCAATCGTCGGATTCGTTTCGCGCGGTTCCGTACGCAAGCCGACCGGATAGGGCTAGACATCGGCAGTGCCGGGAACGACATCGCCACATTTGTGAAGTTCGTGCAGCAGGTTCGGCGCCAGATCTACCGATAATCAAACTTTCGCGATTCGATTTCAAAAACATTCAACAGGAAGCGAAAAGATGCGTGTGTTCACGATTGCGTCCCTCGCCATTGCCACCACGTTGGCCATGGCGACCGTCTCCGCCGCGGCAGACGGGTCGGCGGCGGAGAAGGAACCTGGGAATACAGACCGGTCAGCACCGGTTTGACGACGAATCAACCGGCATCGTCGGACGTATCGGCCAGGTGACGCGATTGCCGGGCGCGAGGGCCCCGAGCTTGTGCGTGGGTTGTGACTTCAGAGATATCCGAAAACCCTTTTTTCTCGCGGAGATATTTTTCCAGCAAACGGGCCAGTCGCTGCAATGCGATGCCGTGCGTGCTGCGCGTCTCGGTGTAAAGCCAGTCGCTGAACGCAAGGAATTCGCGAAACGGCGAACCGTTTTTCCAAATCAACGGTGCGGTTTCGACGAAGCGGCCGCTGTTGGCAATCAAATCCCAGTAGCGCGAGAACCGGCGGAGGCGTTGCATCGTGGCAAAGTCGAGATCGCGGTTCTGGAGAATCTCGTAAGGCGGATGTGGATCGTAAATCATCTGCCATTCGGCGGTATGGTGAGCAATGGGCGCGCCGCGAAGACGTTTCAGAATGCCGACTTGGATTTCGTGAGGCTGCAACGCGACGAGCCGGTCGAACCCGGCGGCAAAGCTGTCGAGCGATTCGCCGGGCAGGCCAACGATGAGGTCGGCGTGGATGTGGACGCCGGTGCGCGCGCGGAGCCAACGGAGATTCTCCTCGGCGTTCGCGTTGTTTTGGCGGCGGCTGATCCGTCGGGCGACTTCCTCGTTGAAGGTTTGGACGCCCACTTCAAATTGGAGCGAGGCGGGCGGGAATTGTTGGATGAGGACACGGAGCGATTCGGGAAGGCGGTCGGGAATCATCTCGAAATGGAGGAACAGCCCTGGTTGATAACGGTCGAGGAAGAACTGGAGGATCGCGTCGCTGGTTTTCAGGTCGAGGTTGAATGTGCGGTCGACGAATTTGAACTGGCGGTAGCCGCGGTCGAGAAGACGCTGCATGGCAGCGAGAAATCGGTCGAGCGGAAATTGACGGACCGTTTCGTCGAGGGCGGAGAGACAGAACTCGCATTCGTAAGGACAACCGCGCGAGGCTTCGATGTAAATGACGCGATGCGCAAGGTCGTCGTCGGTGTAGAAATCGTAAGGCAACGCGAGCGCGGCGAGGTCGGGAAGCGGAGGTCGGGGAGGCGGAGCGGGAGTAAAAGGAGAGGCAGATGAGGAAAGGAGTTGCCGGCAAAGCTGGGCGAAAGCAAGGTCGGCCTCGCCGGGGATGATGTGGTCAGCAAATCGCGAGATTTCTTGTTGGTCGGTTTCGTGGCTGATTTCGGGGCCGCCGAGAACAAGGATGAGGTCGGGACGGAGTTGTTTGAGAAGACGGACGAGGACGAGGGTCTGTGAAGCGTTCCAGACGTAGAGACCAAGGCCGAGAATGCGTGGATTGTTCCCCAGGATATTTTCAGCGATGTCGAGCGGGCGTTGGTTGATGTCGAATTCGAGAAGACGGGCACGCGGTTGAAGGTCGCCGAGGTTGGCGAAGAGGTAACGAAGACCAAAAGCGCAGTGCGCATACCGGGCATTGAGCGTGGCAAGGATAATGTCGGCCTTCGTAATGTGACTTTCCCAGATAGGTGAGCATGGGGGATGCCATGGCTCCAAACTTGCCTGGCACGGTTCGCGAACCGCTCCGCACGACGTCACCGTTTGAATAACGCCCTGAGAAGCGGTCCCGGCTAGTTCAGCATCGTCTCATATTACACCACACAACCAAGAAGATCAACGTGGTGCCTGCGGGAAAATACCGGCAGATTTCTCGCGGCCAGGATGACCGGTGAAATCAACCCGACAGCAGGCGATTATTTTTCGTCGTCCATTTGAAGCGTATTCCTGGTATAATAGCCACTGGATGCAGGACCGGATGCAGGACCGCAACATTCTTCGCGGGGCAAAGGGCGAGTTTCACCGCGATCCGCCGCAAAACCGACTCCAAAGGCGGACGGACTCTTACCCATGTTCCCAGGACAAACCAATACCTTCACTACGAATACCCCAAAGGCTGGACGCTATGAAATCAAAATCAATGAACCTGACTATCGCCGTGATGGCCCTGACGGCGACCCTTTGTTCCGGCGCGGAAACCAAGGAACAGCGCGACACCCGCATGGCGTGGTGGCGCGAGGCGCGTTTTGGGATGTTCATCCATTACGGTCCGGTGTCTCTCACCGGAAAGGAAATCAGTTGGTCGCGTGCCAATACGAATCCAAAATGCCCGAACAAAGGTCCGACGCCCGCCCTGGTTTACGACAACCTTTACAAAAAATTCAACCCAACCAAGTTCAACGCCGCCGATTGGACAGGCATCGCCAAAATGGCGGGCATGAAATACGTCGTACTGACCGCAAAGCATTGCGATGGCTTTTTGCTTTGGGATTCCAAAGTGGACCCCTACAACATCACCGCGACGCCGTTCAAGCGTGACCTCTGCGCGGAACTGGTGCAGGCGGTGCGCAAGGACGGCCTACGACTCGGCTGGTATTTCTCTCCGATGGATTGGCGCGACCCGGATTTTCGTACCGTCCGCAACGCCGCGTTCATTACCCGGATGCAGGGCCAGTTGAGCGAGTTGCTCACTAACTATGGGCAGGTTGATTTGCTATGGTTTGATCATGACGGGCACAAGGCGGTCTATGACCAGGCCGGCACCTATGCGCTGGTGAAGAAAGCCCAGCCACAAATCGTTATTGATAACCGGCTCGACCTCAGCACCGGCAACGAAAACACCGAGATGCTGACCCCGCAGGCCGACTACTACTCTCCGGAGCAGCGGATCGGCGGCTATGACGACCAGCGCCCGTGGGAAACCTGCATGACGCTCGGCACGCAGTGGTCATGGTTGCCCAAGGACACGATCAAATCAGCCGGTGAAGTTATCCGCATCCTTGCCTACACCGTTGGAGGCGATGGCAATTTGCTTCTCAACGTCGGCCCGATGCCGGACGGGCGCATCGAACCGCGCCAGGTGGAGGTGTTGAAACAGGTCGGCACCTGGGTCGAGAAGAATGGTCAGAGCATTTATGGCACGCGTGGTGGGCCATTCAAGCCTGCGGACTACGGTGCCAGCACGCGGAAGGGCGATACCATCTATGTGCATATTGTGAAATGGCCGGATGGCCCGGTGAAGCTGCCTAACATTGCAGCAAAGATGGTCAAGGCGGAATTGCTCGAGGGCGGCAAGGCGGACGTTCGCCAGACGGAAAGCGGAATTGAGATCTTCGTTCCGCCCGCCCATCGCAATGCCGGCGACACGGTGGTCGCCCTGAAGTTCAATTCCGCCGTCATGAAGATTCCCGCGCTCAGCGTGCCGAAGAGCAAACATGCCTCGGCGGCCGACGCGCCGAGCGGTGTTCCGCCTGGGGAAAAATCATGATCCTCGCTCGACTGGAGCAAGCAGACCGTTACTTGGCTCTCCATTCTGATTTCCCAGCCGCAATCGCCTTCCTACGCAGTCAGTCGCTGTCCGACCTGCCCGAGGGACGGATTGAGATTACCGAAACCCTATACGCCCTGGTTTTCCGGTCGCCGACACGCCAGCGATCCGAGGCCCGCCTGGAAGCACATCGCAAGTACATCGACATCCAATTCGTGATCTCAGGCGTCGAGGAAATGGGCTGGAGTCCGCGCAGCCGCTGCCAACGGCCACACGATCAGTACGATGCCGAGCAGGACATCGAGTTCTTTGGCGACACGCCCGACAGCTACGTCACCGTGTTGCCGAGTGAATTTGTGGTTTTCTTCCCAGACGACGCCCATGCACCTCTGATCGGCACGGGCGAGGTCCGCAAGATTGTCGTTAAGGTGCCGATGTAACGGTGGTGGCAGCCAGTGGAAATCAGCCATTGCAAAGGCCACTCGCTGGCCCGACCACATGGAGAATTTCCTACAGTGCGAATGAAAATCGGCATCAATGTTCGGAATGCGATTTCGTGGTTTTCGCAGTCTCTTATCTCCGGTGAATGGAAGAATTGGGGTGGCAAGCCAGAACCTCCGTTTGGTGATGAGGAACTGGGGATTGGATAATGGCAGACAGAGCGTCGATCCATCCAGAGACTTTGGCATGGGTGTCAGTTCGACGTGAACGATTTCGTGGAGCCCATATCGTTGCGATTGTGGTTCAATGCGGTAGAATCAGTGCCACGGACTTGCGTTCCAGTCGTTATCGGGGGGTGATGCAATGCCCATTGACGTTATCGAATCCAATCACTTCGAGCTGCTTTGGCAACGCTTTGAGCAAACTTTAGACATGCCGCTGGCGTCGCCCTTGGCTTGTGAGCTTGTCGCAGTTCCAGCCACCGGGTGGGAAAGCTACTTTAACCGAAGACTGGCGACTCGGCGCGGTTGTTGGGCGCAATACCGGTTTACTTCATTTAGCGGGTGGATGAACTCCACGTTTCATGAGGTGCTGCCGGCCGAAAATTGCGCGGTTCGGGATCCCGACGCGCTAACCTGGGCCGTGGCGAGCAAATTGCCGGGCTTGCTTGAGGACCATGCCTTCACCGCGGTGCGGAATTACCTGGGAGCGGATCTCAGCGCCATCGAGCCGCAGCGACTGATCGACTTGGCTCGCCGCATCGCAGGGCTGTTCGACCAGTACTTGCTTTACCGGCCCGATCTCATCGATGCCTGGAATCGCGGTGTTGATTGGCCCGAAACAGGAACTGCCAAGCAGCCACACGCAACCTGGCAGCGCAAGCTATGGGAGAGCATTCGCCAGACGTGTCCGACGCAATCCGTCTCGGCAATGATACGAGATCTTGCCCAAAACCTCTCGGGGAATGATCCCCGCTTGCCCGAACGGGTCAGTGTTTGGATCTGTGGAGGAGTGCCGCCGGCACATCTGGAATTCCTGGACATTGTGGGACGGCATACGCAAATCGCCCTGTATGTACTCTCTCCCTCGAATGCGTTCGGTACGGATCAAGGCACCCAACGGCGACTTTTCCGTCAACTGCGGGAAGGTGGGGGCTTGCTGAGGGAGTTTTGCGAAGCCAACCACTTGGCCCCGCTGTGGGAGTCGATGGGCGAACTGTCGCGCCAACGGCAGTTGCTGATGGCTGAGTACCAGGAAGAGCCGTGGCGGTATCACGAGCCGCAAAACTCGCCGGATGCTCAAGAAACGCTCCTGGCAAGCCTGCAACAGGGCATCAGACAGGCACGTGTGCCAGTTCCGTCAGCCTTGCAGGCGGACGCGAGCCTGCGAATCCACAGTTGCCATAGTGCGATTCGTGAGGTCGAAGTCCTTCGTGAGCAGCTCCGCGATGCGTTCGAGTCCGACCCACATCTCCAGCCCGAGGATGTGGCGGTACTCTGTCCGGACATCGAAACCTACGCGCCTTTGGTACATGCCGTGTTCGGACTGTCGGACCCAAGCCAAGCGGGCCACATCCCCTACCATATTGCAGGCCGTTCACCGCGCCGAACTCGCCCGATCGTCGAAGCATATTTCCGTCTGCTGGATGTATTGCAGGGACGCCTTGGGGCCAGCGAGGTTCTGGACCTGCTCAATGTGGCGGCCGTCGGGGAAGCAGCAAACCTGAACACCGAGGAAATCGAGTCGATTACCGATTGGGTTACGGAAAGCGGAATCCGCTGGGGAGCCGACACCAAGGACCGCGAGGCGGAATCGCTCCCTTCGACCGATCTGCACACATGGCAGTTTGGGCTCGATAGATTGCTTCTCGGCTACGCAATGCCTCCAGGCGGCGGGCAACTCGTGGGCGAAGTCCTTGCCCTGGATCGGGTTGAAGGACTCAAAGGGGACGTTCTGGGCAAGTTGTGGGCATTCTTCGGCCGGCTGCGCGCGTGGCGTAGTCGCTTAAAGGACGCCCGCCCGCTTTCCGACTGGCGAGAACCGCTCTGCCAACTGGCCGAAGAAATGCTGGCCTCCCAGCAGGATGAAGGCGGAGAACAGCGGATTTTCGAGGCTGCTGACCGGTTGGTGAAACTGAGCGGAGAGAATGGCTTTGATACCCCGCTGCCGTTCTCGGTCGTAGTGCGAGAGCTAACCCAGCAGGTTGACCAGATGGCTGGCGGCTGGGCGTTTCGACTGGGCGGAATGACGGTTTGCGAGATCACGGCCATGCGCAGCTTGCCATTTAAGGTGGTGGCACTGCTGGGACTCAACGATGGTATTTTCCCGCGAGTCGATAGGCCCGTGGGATTCGACCTGATGGCAAACTATCCCCAGCTAGGCGATCGCAGCCTCCGCTTCGAGGACAAACGCTTGTTTTTGGAAGCGATGCTCTCCGCGCAATCGCGGCTGGTGATCACGTACCAGGGGCAGAACCTTCAAGACCAGCGGCATCGGCCACCATCGGTTTCCGTGGAGGAATTATTGGACGTCATCGAACAGAGCAGCATTGATTCGCAAGTCCTAAGAAAAGCCCTCGTCGTGCGTCATCCCTTGCAAGTATTCAGCCCCAACTACTTCAACGACGGAGACGCGAGGCTGTTCAGCTATGAAAAAAGCTACTTGAAGGCGGCCGAGGCGATCTTGGGCGGGGCAGAAGACATGCCGGTATTTGCTCCCGGCCCACTGCCCGAGGAAGACGACCTCCAGCAGGTACGGGTTACCGATCTGCGCAAGGTCATGGAAAGCCCTTGGGAGCTTTTTCTGCAACGTCTCGGCATCTACCTCCCGGACTCTACGGAAGCTGCCGATGATCGGGAACCGCTGCTTCTGAACGCCCTGGAACAGTGGCAACTCGGTGACCACTGGCTCGAACAGCGGCTGGCCGGTGAATCGGAAGATCAGCTTGGCCGGCGGTTATCCCGTTCTGGGCAATTGCCGGGTGGCAGCTTGGGGCAGGCTACGCTCGGCAAAGTGAGGCGGCAGGCGGAAGTAGTCTTAAAAAATGCCCAAGATTTGGGCATCGCGGCTACCGAGGTCTCCCTTCCGATTCGTTTGGAAGTGGACGGTATGGTGTTGATCGGCCGCGTCGAGGGCTTCACGCCGTCCGGCCTACAGCGGGCAACCTACTCCAAAATCGCCATGAAGCGAGTTCCGAGGCTTTGGCTAGACCATCTCCTCGCGACGGCCATGTCTGGGAAATCGTTAGGCCCATCCGTTCTGGTCGGCCGCGGTGCCAAGGATTCAAAGATCACCCTAGCGCCAGTTACGCCCGAAACTGCACTGGGCGAATTGCGCAAACTGGTCCAACTCTACCGAATCAGCCGCCGCGTGCCTTTGCCATTTTTCCCGGAGTCTGTCGGAAAGGCTATCGAGACCCTGCGCAGGGAGGGACTAGACCATGACGATCCCTCGGCTGTCCAGGATCTCCTGTTTGAAGCGGAACGGCAATACGAATATCAGCATATCGGTGTTGCTGCGGCAGATCGCCCATCCGTACGTGCAGCCTTTGCGGGACGCGAGCCCTTCGACATGAAATGTTCCGAAGTGCCGGGCCTTGAACACGAGGGCGACTGCACGCTGTTTGTTTACCTGATCCGGACGATCTGCGAACCGATGGTTGACTACCTTTTGCAAGGAGCCGAAAATAAGTTGACTAATTTGGCAGGACGGTCTTCCGAGGCCGTCCGCATATCGACGGGCTTGGAAGCCCATCCTACGTGACGATTTTCGCAACTTATTCTTTTACGGCTCGTAAGGCCAAGTCATGGAAAGTGCGAACATGAGTGGAAATCATGAAGACTTTGACCCGCTGGGCATGCCCTTGGCCGGCGTGCATAGTATCGCAGCCAGCGCAGGGACTGGAAAAACCTACGCCATCACAACGCTCTACGTGCGGTATCTCCTGGAAACGGACTGTCGCGTTGAAGACATCCTTGTTACGACTTTCACGGAAGCGGCCACGGCCGAGCTGAGGGAACGGCTCCGCAAGCGGTTGCACGATACGCTTGAACTGATGCGGCAGTGCAACTCACAGGAACAGGCCGCGCAACGGGCAGAGGCCGGATTGGCCGATGAAATGCTTGTTCGCCTGCTTTCCCAGGTGGGAGCGTGGGATTCTCGCACCGCATCGCGGGTTCGGGATCGTCTCAAGGAGGCCATCCTCAGCTTCGACCATGCGCCGGTGTTCACCATCCACGGTTTCTGCAACCGCACCCTACAGGAATTGGTATTCGAGACCCTCAGCCGGTTCGACGTCGAGTTAATGGCATCTTTGCAGGCGCTGATCGAGGAAGCGGTTGCCGACTTTGTCGCCCAGTGGTGGACGCCCGATAAGTCAGCTATTGCCCGGTGGCTCCCCCTCAACGACAGCCTATGGAACCTGTTTCACGAGGTCAGTAAATTGGCGGTGGGGAATCCAGCCTTTGCGGTCGTGCCGGGCCACGGCAACCTTGAGGAACTTCTGAATTCGCCGCTCTTGAATGATTTTGATAACGCTGCGGCAAGTTTGGCAACTTCCTGGGAGGCGAACAAGGAGACCGCCTACAAACTCGTTTTCAAGGCTCGCGACAACGATTGGCTTAGTAAGACCACCCATGGGAAGCCGGGCCAGTTGGAGCAGGCGATCAACTTTGTCGACGCAATCGTCGCAGAACCGTCGCCGGAATTGTTCACGGTAAAGAACGGGGATGTTGAACCGGCGCAGCGGCGGCTGAGTCAAAGTTCGCTGGAACGAGGGACCAAGAAAGCCCATCAGGCCAACGTGCCCCGCCACGAGGTCTTTCAATTGTGGGAGGTATTGGTGAAGCTGGCGATCGAGATCGGCGAGCATCGCGCCAAGATCCAAGCACCTCTGCTTTCGAGAGTCGCCCATGCCGTGGGTGAGCAGGTTGGTCAACGCAAGCGGCAACTCGGCGTGATGAGCTTCAGCGATCTGCTCCACCAGGTCGATGTTGCCCTGGGCGGTTCCCAGGGTGGGCTGCTGCTTGAGAGGCTTCGCGAACGCTATCGCGTGGCCCTGGTGGATGAGTTCCAGGATACCGATCCCATCCAGTACCGCATCTTTCGCAAAATCTTCCAGGAAGCAACCGCAAACAGCGATAGCGATTTACGGGCGTTCGTAATGATCGGCGACCCCAAGCAGTCGATCTACCGCTTCCGCAGTGCCGATATCCACAGCTACCTCCGTGCTTCAGACGCCACGCCGGCCGAACACCGGCACTCGATGGGAACAAACTGGCGATCCGACCGGTCTCTTGTGCAAGCCGTCCAGGAGGTGTTCGCGTCCGTTGAGAACCCATTCCTCAATGAGAAGATCCAGTTGACTGGTGTGGAAGCTCACAATCCAGACCGGCTCATCGGTGGGCCAGCCCTGGAGATCACGTTCGTGCCCCGGCACGCGCAGGCCAATGAGGACAAGGCGGCCAATCAGCCCCTGGCACTGAAGCAGATTATCCCCCAGGTCGCGGCCGACATCGCAGCCCAACTGAACGACCCGCCGCGAATCGTTACCGCCGAAAACGAAGAACGGGCAATCGTTCCGGGCGATTTGGCCGTACTCTGTCGCACGGGAAGGCAGTTGCGTCTGATCCAGGAAGAACTTGCTCGTCGCGGGGTGCCGGCCGTGCTGCAAACGGATGAATCGATCTTCGATACCTCGGAAGCCGAGGCGGTGTGCCATATCCTGCGTGCCTTACTAAATCCAGGTAACTTGACGCTCCTGGCCAATGCCCTGGTGACACCCTTGGTGGGGCTGACGGCCAGCGGAATGGAGCAACTTCGGGGCAGCGAGCGGGAATTGTCACAGTGGGGCGAACGGTTCTACGCATGGCGGGATCTCTGGCGGGATCGCGGGTTCATTGCGTTCTGGCGGCGATTGCTCGACGAACTCGAAGCTTTGCCTCGACTGGCAGGTCGCATTACCGGGGAGCGCCAGGTGACTAATTATCTCCACCTGGGGGAACTGCTCCACGACCAATGCGTTACGGCGCATGCCGGCCCAGAACACCTGCTGCGATGGCTCGAAAAGCAGATCACGCACGAGAAGTGGCGAGATGATAATGAAACCCAGTTGCGTCTGGAGACCGATGCTGCTGCCGTTCAACTCTGCTCGATCCATAAGTCCAAGGGTCTGGAATATCCCATCGTCTACTGCCCGACCTTATGGCAAATCTACGGCGGCCCCAAGAGTCCTATTGTCCTGGCACGGTTTGACGCGCAGGGTAGCCCGCTGGAACTGCCGGAGATCGACGTGGGTTCGGATGCGTTCGACCTCCGCATGGAACAGGACAAGTCCGAAAGCCAGGCAGAAAACCGACGGTTGCTTTACGTGACGCTGACCCGTGCCAAGCACCAATGCCGAATCTACTGGACGGCGGCAGCCAACGCTGGCGATTCGGCCTTGGGGCAGATCATGTTTGGTCAGCTCGGTGGCTCTGAAACCGACGAGGTTCTCGAAGCGAAGATCCGGGGTTGGGCAAAAGAGTTAGGCACCGATCGTGTCGAAGTGCGCGGGGCGGATGCGGTTCGGGCATGCCCAGACCCAGGGATGTTCCGTCCATCCAGCGGCGATCAGGCAACACTTGCCAGCCGTCAGGTCAGACGCCCAAGACTGCCAGCCCTGGAACAGACGAGTTTTAGTTCCCTTGCCCGGACGGCTGCCCAAAGCGGCGAGTTGGCGATTGCAGACCGGGACGATGTTTCGAGTGCAGTAACTTCCGAGATCGAGACGGATCAAGTCGTGATCATCGCCGACCGGAAAGTCCCGCTGGCAGAGATGCCCGGCGGCTGCAAAGTGGGCGAGGTCGTACATGGTGTCCTGGAGGAGTTGGTGAAAAATGGCAAACTGTACGGCTCGGACCATTTGACCGTGCAGGTCATGGCGGCCGAACTGCTGGAATCACAACTACCTCGTGCCCGCTTGGAACCCTGCTGGAAAGATCCCTTGGCCCAGGTTCTGGCGGACTGTCTTTGTGGCCCGCTCGCCACCGATGGGGAAGCCTGCCGGTTGGCCGATGTTCCGCCTCGCGATCTGACCTGCGAAATGCCATTTTTGCTTAGCGTGGCCGGCCGCGATCATGACATCAATCTGGCAAGGATCGGGGATGCATTTTTGCTCTCCGATTGCCCATTGGTTCGCGGGTATGGAAAACGCATCCAGCGGATTCAACGGCGGCGGTTCCGCGGCTTCCTGGCGGGATTTATTGATCTGGTATTCAAGTGGCACGGACGGTGGTATCTGCTGGACTACAAGACCAATCAGCTTGGCCCGATGATGTCCGACTACGCCCCTGCACGACTCGGCCGTGAAATGGTCGAACACGATTACCAGTTGCAGGCCCACCTTTATGTCGTGGCGGTCGATCGACTCTTGCAGCAGCGCGTGCCAGATTACCGATACGAACGAGATTTCGGAGGAGTTGTCTACTTATTCCTGCGTGGGCTGGATGCAACAGGCGAAACAGGATGCGGGGTCTACTTTCACCGCCCTGCTGAAGCCGTAATCACCGCTATGTCCAACGCGCTCAGCGGACAGTTTAGCGGGAATCCTGGGGAGGATGTGGCATGATGGTCAACCTGGAAAGGCTCGTCAAAGAGGGTGTCTTGGCCCCGATCCATCAGGCGTTTGCCGAAATGATCGGCCGCCTCGACGGTACCGATACGGTCACTGGCAGAGGGGACGTGGTTCTTGCGGCGGCACTGGTGAGCGACCAGTTGGCCCGGGGGCACGTCTGCCTCGATCTGGCCCGTGTCGGGGACATTACCTTTGCTGTGCGTGGTGCCAGAGAAGAATATGTCACTTACGACGACTGGCCTCTCCTGGGCGACTGGATCGCAAGGCTCGAAGCGAGTCCGATGGTAACCATGAGGGCCTCACGCGATGAGGCGGAGAAACTCGATCGGCCTCTCGTGCTTGATTCGGCCAAACAGAGGCTCTATCTTGCGCGTTATTGGCATTTTCAGCAGCGACTGGCCAAGAACCTCATCGACCGGCTGGCGCTGCAACCCTTGGAGACGAACGAAGATAAACTCGCGGCGGACATTCAACGGCTATTTCCCGACCGGAATACGCCGGCGGGATTCGACCAATGTGTTGCCGTCGCCAATGCCGTGGACCAGCGGTTGAGCGTGATCACCGGCGGGCCGGGCACGGGCAAGACTACCACGGTCGCCAAGCTTCTAGCTTTGCGGCTTCTGCAACTGCCGGCCGACGCAACCCTTTCCCCGCTCAAGGTGCTGCTCATGGCACCGACCGGCAAAGCGGCGCAACGGCTCAACGAGTCGCTCGGCAGGGCTACCCGGCAATTACCGGTCGAGGAGTCGATTCGCGAGGCACTCGATAAGATTCGGGCCGGCACCCTCCACCGTATTCTGGAATGGACTCCCCTTCCACCCGAACGCGGCGGCCCATTCCGGCGTAACCGCGAATTCCCGCTCGACGCGGATGTGGTCATCGTTGACGAGGCATCCATGGTGGACATCGGCCTGATGGGGCGATTCTTCGATGCCGTAAAGCCCGATACCCAAGTTATCCTTATCGGGGACCGCGACCAGCTCGCATCGATCGAGGCGGGTGGGGTACTCAGTGATCTTTGTGGCGGACCGACTTCGGCCGGCCTGCACCACCTGACACAACCCCGCCGCAGTACCATCGAGCAGCGGACTGGATTGGACTTGCCGTCCATCGGTTCAGCCACGGGCCACTGCCTTGCTAACAGCATTGTAAATCTGCAATACAGCCATCGCTTTGCCCCGTCGAGCGGTCTGGGGAGGCTTGCGGCCAACATTCGCAGGGGTGATGCCGATGCGGTATGCAACGAGTTGCGTGCGGAAAATCCTGGGCAGATCTCTTGGATCGAGTCCTCGGACGCCGGCAAGACTCTGACCCGGCTTGTCGATCTGGCCGTTAAATACTACTCGGAATACCTCTCGCTGCTCGCTTCCTCGCCCACGGGGTCGGTAGCGATCCTCAGGGCGATGAATCGTTTCCGCGTCCTCTGTGCCCATCGAGAAGGTCGCTGGGGAGAATCGAATCTCAACCGGCTGATTGCTCAACGGCTCGAAGACGAAGGTCTGCTCCAGGTTCGCCGCGGCCCCTACCTTGGTCAACCGGTGATGGTGACGCGAAATGACTACCGCCAGCAATTGTTCAACGGCGACGTGGGAATTGTCGTGCAGGACAGCACGAGTAATGGTCTGGCCGTCCTGTTTGAAGAGCCTGCTGCCGAGGGGGGCTGTCGGCTTGTCCCCGCGGCTCTTGTTCCAGAAATGAAAACCTGCTTCGCACTGACAATTCACAAGTGCCAAGGGTCGGAATATCACCGAGTAATGGTCGTATTGCCCGATCGGAACTCTCCGATCCTCACGCGGGAGCTTCTCTACACCGCCGTAACTCGGGTCAGTGACGAAATCGACTCCGAAACGGGCAATCGCTGCTCGGGCACCCTCTATCTGTCGGCCACCGAAACGGTCGTGCGGCAAACGATCGAACGCCAAATTCGCCGCACGAGTGGCCTGCGCGACGCGATTGAGGCACTGAACGAAAAAGACAAGACAACGGAATAAATTCCGCTCTGCCTAAGATCGATTCTGACGGCTTGCTCCTGGGTGGCAACATCGTAGTTCCCCTGTTGACTGCACGGGAATTCGTCAGTATCTTGGAATAATAGAGTGGTGGAAGTTCGCGGTATTGATTGTGTGAAAAAAACATGTGTGGGCGATGGGCGAAGGCTCGGCACGCGATGTCGAACGGTCCATTCTCGATGGGAGGCAGTGTATGAATACCAACCTTTCTCCGGAAAACGAGTCGTTTATCCAGGAATCTGTTGCGGCGGGGGTTTTCTCCGACAGGGAACATGCTTTGGACGAAGCTGTCGGCCTCTTGAAGAGCCGACAAAGAGTTCTCGCGCATATTGATGAGGGCACGCGGCAATTGCGCGAAGGGAATTTCGTTGAATTCGACCAAGACGGCTTGCGCAATTTCTTCGATGAGATCCAAGCAAGTGGACGAAGACGATACGAAGAGAGCCTGAAACGCTCATGACCCAGTATCGTCTCAGCCGACTTGCCGTGGCCGATCTGGAAGGGATTTGGGATTATCTGGCTATCGCTCGCGGCAACCCAGACGCCGCGTTCAAGCAATTGGAATCGCTCTATAGCCGATTCAGCTTACTTGCCGAATCACAATTCTTAGGAGAGCAACGTAACGACTTGCGTCCCGGATTACGCATCTTTTCCGTCGATCAGTTCGTTGTTTTCTACTATGTGATTCCCGACGGGATTGAGGTCGCGGGCGTGTTGCATGGCTCGCGAGATATAGAAGGTTTGTTTCGACGCGGCGAGAGATGACTTAGGCAACCACGCGGACAAGAACTCACCCGGTTGGTATGAAGGTTCAACCACCTGGGGGCTAGAGAAAGCCGGAAACGCCTTTGAAGTGCGGCGATTCATCGCCGCTTTTCTTGAATTAGTAGGTCAGGCTTTCCAGCCTGACATGTCCGGTTCACAGCCCGTTCACAGTCCGTCAGGCTGGAAAGCCTGACCTACGGCAGTTTGGCAGGAGCCAAAATCCAGAAACTCTCCAAAATACTCGGACCCACGGTTGTCCGTCCGGCCCTATATACTTCCTTTGAAAGGCCCGACTACCGGGCTGGATGACTTCTTTCACTCGTACTTGAGGAGATTTACCATGTCGGATTCGATGAACTGGGATGCTTGGCAACAGTCCGTAACCCTGTTGCAGATTGAGCAGAGTATCGTTGACCTTCAGAGGATACAGCAGGGACTGCCCACGCAGTCGCAACAAATAGCCAATCAGCAGCGGTTGGTTCAGGAACAGGCAGCGGCCGCAGCCGCACCCACGGTCCCAATGGGCTGCGGAAAGTTTGCAGGGTTGCCTGTGGGCTGCGGAAAGTTTTTCGGGTTGTATTCGTAAGTTCGGGCGCTGCTTGCCGACTCCGGCTACGAACCACACCCGATTAGGAAAAGATAGGGAGGTAAAAGAATGATTCCAGAACTGCCACGGCAACCGATGCCCGACTGGCTTGCAGCGGCAACGGACCCTTTGGGAAATTTACCCATCCGACGACTGCTTGCCGATTCCGTTTACTACCCGTCGTGCAGTTTCGATGGGCAGCCGATCAAGTATTTGGGCGGCAATTTTCACAGTTTCGTCTACGTCGATTACGGTGTCGAACGTGCGGAGATGATCGATCAACTGAGCAACTTTCGGGGATATCGCGTTTTGGCGTATCGGGATGTCACTCCACACGAACTGACTCCCCATGGTTGGACGCCCATCCACCCAACCCGGGCTGATGGCGATCCCAACTTACACAGGGGTTGGATCAAATCGCCTTTTGGGGTGTGGGCCATACTCGAACGAACGAACGACTAGCCATTGCATGGCCCAAATCGTTTCCTGACGAGCGATCAGATCATCGCCGGTAACCAGATCAGCCCACTGTCAGCGGGCGCCGAAAACCAGCCATCTATGAGCGCTTGAAAACCAGCCATCCTGAGAAGGAAGGGGTTTTCCGGGTAGGATCTTCAGTTTTGAATACTGGAGGAGATCTTACATGGCGAACCAGCTCACGATGGCGGATATACAAGCGATCTTAACTTTACACAAGAGGGGGTGGCGGAATCGTCGCATTGCCCGGGAGTTGAACATTGACCGTGAGACGGTCGCAAAGTACATCCGGGCATCGGCTTGCGTTCCAAAACCAGCCACAGCGCCCATCGGCTCGGCGATAACGGGCGAGGGGGTGACTGAAGGGCCAGAAAGGCTTTTAGTAACCTTGGATTCCAATGAGGAGAGGGGGATCGTGGTGAGCCCGGCCTCATTCCTCACGGAGGTGGCGGCCGGTGATTCAAAACCAGCCAAAGCGCCCATCGGCTCGGAGCCGTCAGAACCGGCCGAAGCGCCCATCGGGTCGGAGACGTTCTTGGACCCCGATCTGACCCAAGCATTCCTCGGAGTGGCAGGACCAGACCACATCTTGGCGGGGTCTATTTCCTCGGAGAAGGAGTGTGGTCGAAGTGCCTGCGAGCCCTATCGGCAGGTGATCCTGGAGAAGTTGGAACAGGGCCTCTCGGCCCAGCGAATCTATCAGGATTTGGTCGGCGACGGGTTCGACCACGAGTACCACAGCGTACGGCGTTTTGTGGCCAAGTTGCAGAGAACCAGTCCCCTGCCTTTCCGTCGCATGGAGTCCGCCTCGGGCGAGGAGGCACAGATCGATTTTGGCACAGGCGCATGGATCGAGTTGCCCGACGGCAAGCGGCGGCGGTCACACGTCTTTCGCATCGTGCTTTCGTACAGCCGCAAGGGCTACTGTGAAGCAGTCTACCGCCAGACAACCGAGGACTTCATTCGATGCATCGAGAACGCCTTTTGGCATTTCGCTGGCGTGCCCAAGATTCTGGTGATCGACAATCTCAAGGCGGGGGTCAAGCAGCCCGACTGGTACGATCCGGAACTGAATCCCAAGATCCAATCATTCTGCGAGTACTACGGTTGCGTGATCATGCCCACGAAGCCTCGCACGTCGAGGCACAAGGGGAAGATTGAAAGCGGCGTCAATTATGTCCAAGAGAATGGATTGAAGGGCCACGGCTTCACGAGCCTGGAGAAAGAGAACGAACACCTCCTCGACTGGGAAACCACGGTGGCCGACACCCGCATTCACGGCACGATCCACAAGCAGGTCGGCAAGCTCTTCCAGGAAGTCGAGCGTAGTACCTTGCAGCGGCTGCCGGTGGAACGATTCCCGTTCTTCCATGAAGGGAAGCGAATCGTACATCGGGATGGGCACGTCGAGGTGGCCAAGTCGTATTATTCAGTGGCACCGGAATACCGGGGCCACACACTCTGGGTGCGATGGGATCTGCGGTTGGTGCGAATCTTCAACAACCGCATGGAGCAGATGACGCTGCATTCACGGAAGGAGCCGGGCCAGTTCAGCACACTGCCGGAACATATCCACAACCAGAAGCGGAGTCGCGTGGAACTTGGGGCGGTTGCACTGTTGAGTCGTGCCCGCTCCGTCGGCGAACACACGGCCCGTTGAGCCGAGGCCATGATTCAGGCCCGGGGAATCGAGGGTGTGCGGGTCTTGGTGGGGCTGTTGGCCTTGAAGAAACAGCACGACACCAAAGCGATCGAGCGGGCCTGCGAAGTGGCCTTCTCCCACGGTGCTTGGCGACTGAAGACCATTCGCCAACTGCTGAAGCGAGACGCCCCCGCGCAAGAGACCTTCAACTTTCTCGACGAGCATCCGATCATTCGTCCCTTGAGCGATTACGGGAAGCTGGTGTCCACGTCGTTTCAACAACTGAGGGCGCCAACTTCTCCAAGTGTTGTTTACTGTTGTTCTTCCCTTTCTAAACCCCAGGAGACTTCGTGATGAATGGAATGTTATTATCAACCTTAAAAAAGCTGAGGCTCTCGGGCCTGGCACAGACCTTGGAGGTGCGCCTTCAGGAGGCCGCCAGCCACAACCTCAACCATGCCGAGTTCTTGGAACTTATCCTCCAGGATGAATTGTCGGTGCGTAACGAGCGGATGATCGATCGCCGAGTGAAGGCGGCGGGCTTCCGCGAGTTGAAGCCCTTGGCGGACTTTGAGTGGAGTTTCAATCCGTCGATCAAAAAGAAGCAGATCTATGATCTGGCCTGCTGTCGGTTCATTCGGGAGCGACGGGACGTGTTGTGGATGGGGCCTCCGGGCGTGGGCAAATCGTTCTTGGTCCAGGCGTTGGCCTACGAGGCGATCAAACAGGGCTTCGTTGTTTACTGTGAGCGTACACCAGGTACAGGTCGTGCCGGGCGGTGAGGGCGTCAGCGGCGAT
>JBAWVO010000111.1:0-18487 GCA_037147235.1 Planctomycetota bacterium
CCGATGGGGCAGTTGACCTGAGCGCAGACAGGTCAATTTATAAAAACGCCAAAGGCGATCTCTTGATAGCTGGTCTCATGTTCGATCAGCCACGCGCTTTTCAGCCAGTCGCTTAAGCTCACGGTCATCTCCAATCAAGAATATCTTTTCTCGCTTCAAAATGCTCTTCACAAAATGGTGGCCGGCATTGATTTTAGTCGAAAACTCGCGAAGAGGATAGACGGTCGGATTCACCTCGCGGTGGAGTTGCGCCTGAGCCTCGGCCAACGCCGCCACAACCTCACCAAAGGCCGCGTCACCGATCACCAGCAGATCGACATCACTCGCGGCCCGCTGCTGGCTGCGGGCGACCGATCCATAAATGAATGCAACGGAAATCTTATCGACTAGCGGGGCCAGCGCAGCCCTCAGAATATCGGCAGCACCGGCCGTCTTGGCGAGAATGCTTTTCATTTCTTCAAAGACTGGGCAGTCGGCACTTGCCTGGAAGTAGACCTGATTGCCTCGTACGGTGCGGCGCAGAAGCCCAGCCTCGGTGAGTTGCTTCAATTCGCGTTGAATCGCTCCAACACCGCCGCCGGAGAAACGTACGATTTGCCGCAAATAAAATTGTTCGTCGGGATGCCCTAAAAGCAACCCGAGCACCGCGCGGCGGTTGCGGCTGAAGAGTGTTTGGCCGAGGAGGCCAGCATCGGCAATTTCAATTGTACCCATAATTGGTTCAATTGTACTATTTATTGGTACGATTGTCAAATACTAGGGCGTTCATGCCGGCAGGCATTCTTGGTATTCAGACAGGCATTCCACCGTGGTTGCCAATCGCCTTGAACCTCGCTACACTGGTTGTATCGGATTGCTCATTATGGAGGGGCTGCTATGCCTGTGAATATTGACTGAATCAGAGGTGACTTCATTGGCCACGCGCGGAACTGAAGAAGCAGCTTCGGTTTGTGTGCCCCAAGAGGGCACCGGTTCATCCAGCAAAGGGCACGGCCCTGGTGGACGGTAAAAAATGGAGTGTCCAATGTTCTTCCTTGAAGTGCAGTACCACCGCGCCGGCGAGCACGACCGGTTCGACTGGGCCGATTCCCGTGAGGGACCGTTCGACTCCGCCGCGGAGGCCAACGCATGACAGACGGCCGATCTCCAATTCCGGTCGAGCGGATCGAGCAGTCAATTCTCCTCGTCCGTGAACATAAGGTCATGCTCGACAGTGACTTGGCTTCGCTGTACGAGGTGGAGACCAAGGTCCTGGTCCGGGCAGTCAAGAGGAACCTGGACCGCTTTCCCGAGGATTTCATGTTCCAACTGAGCAAGGAGGAGTTCGATGACTTGAGGTGCCACTTTGGCACCTCAAGTGCTTGGGGCGGTCGCCGTTACGCCCCCTACGCATTCACCGAGCAGGGGGTGGCCATGCTCTCCAGCGTTTTGCGCAGCCCTCGCGCAGTGGCCGTGAACGTCGAGATCATGCGAGCATTCGTTCGGTTGCGGCAGATGCTGGCTTCCAATGCCGACTTGGCCCGCAAGTTGGATACCCTGGAAAAGAAGTATGACGACCAATTTCAGATCGTCTTCGATGCGATCCGGCAGTTGATGTTGCCCCCCGAGGCGAAACCCAAACCGAGAATCGGTTTTCATGTGGAGGAAGATCCCGACGGAGGCTGAGTGCGCATCTGTCGGGAAACCCGGAGTCGGGGTGATCGAACGATGATACCAGAGGAGTTTCCAATGTTCTTCCTTGAAGTGCAGTACCACCGCGCCGGCGAGCACGGCCGGTTCGACTGGGCCGATTCCCGTGAGGGACCGTTCGACTCCGCCGCGGAAGCTATCCGCTTCGTGGAATCCGAATGTGGCCTCCCCTGGCGCGTGGTCGATGAGGATTTTGAGGATAATGGCATCGAGTACGACAGCGGAAACGAAGATCAGCCCCCAGCCGACCCACCCCCCTGTCCGGAGTGCAAGACGTGGAATTGCGAGCCTGGCGGCGGAAAGTGGTGGTGCATCGACTGCGGAATGGAGTTCTAGCAGGGAATTTCGTTACAATGGGAAAATGTCATCGAAAAGGTGTTGCGATTGCGATCCGGCGTGCGTTTCGCGAACCCTTCACGCTGGCGACGGATGCTCGAATAATAGAGAGGCAGCATAGCCTGTTTATCGAGCTTTACATACATCAGCTTGAACGAGAACCCGTTCCAAGAATCTCGCACAACTGCTTATTCGACAGGACCGCATCGATACCGGGGACAGCGTTATCCTCGATCACCATCTCAAAAATTGCCCTTTTGCGATCTAGCATGCGTGCAATTCCTTCCTCGATAGATTCTGGTGAAATCAATCTCTTGATCATAACCCCTCGTGTCTGGCCGATCCGATGTACCCGATCCTCAGCTTGCGCGAGTACTTGTGGGTTCCACCATAGATCAAGTTGGAATACGTATCGAGCCTCGGTCCAGGTAAGTCCAACCCCAGCAGCCATCGTACTCGCGAGCATTATCATAGTGCCCTTATCTTCACGAAATCGTCGGCTTGCTTCATCTCGCTCCTTCAGATTCATCTCGCCCCGATAAAGGACAACACCAAAGTCCTTCAGCCTTTGCGCAGCGACCGGCAGAACTTGATTTGCGAAAGTGGAAAAGATCACAGCTTTCTCGTTTGCGCTTGCAAGTTTGCTGGCCTCCTCCTCCAGGTAATCGAGTTTTCCACTATCCGTATTATCGGAAGAAAGAATGCATATTCGACGTAATCGCTGAATTCCACTCAGCAGAACACCTCGTCGTTTTGACGCTGGTGCATCCCGCAATGCACGAAGCTTTTTCCAAACTGTTGCAAGCTCAATATGGTATTCGGATTTCTGGTCGGGATTCATCTCAACGTACGTGTCGCTGATGATCTTTTCCGGCAACTCGGGCAGCACGTCTCGCTTCGAGCGCCGCAGCATAAGCGTGTCTCGGGTATGCAGGATGTGCGCGTAGTCCGAGAACACGTTCGCGTCCGCAAACTCATTCGGAACGAGAAATCGGAGGACGCTTCCTAGTTCTTCCGGGCGGTTTTCTAACGGTGTCCCGCTGAGTGCCCACCGACGCGGGACTATAGCATGGGAAAGCACCCTGGAACGAAGCGAATCCGGATTCTTCATTCGTTGTGCCTCGTCGACGATTATCACATCGAATTCCGTCGCGAAGAAGCAGGTTCCGTTAAGGGAAGGAAGACGCCAATCTTGAACGATGGTTTCAAACGACGTAATCAGAATTGGGACGCCGCTTTCCAGCAATCCATATCGATCGGATCCACGATAAATTACCGCAGCATGCTTCGGTGTCCATTTCTGAGCCTCTCTTTGCCAGTTGAGCAACAGTGATGTAGGACACACAACAAGGGCACGGCGTACCGCTCGCATACTAAACAGGGATTCTAGGGCGACAAGGGCTTGTACTGTCTTCCCAAGCCCCATGTCATCAGCAAGCAAGAGGCTGTTACTCTGGAGCAACTGAACTATGCCGCTTTTCTGAAATTCATATAACTGGTTTACGGTTGCCTTTGCAGCGAGCATCCTATCCCCACCCCCGAACCGGCATCTCGCATCCGACGATAGATTCAACCCCGAGTTGTGAACGGATAGCGTGGGCCAGCGCATAGGCGTCACCTCTTCCGGGGTGAGTAATTACCTTTCTCGCCTTAGAGGCGTGAACGAATTCCAAGGTTCCCGAAAAGTCAGCGTGATCAGTAAGTGCTACGCGAAAATCTCCATTGCCGTAGTCCATAACGGGTTCTTCGTGTGGCACCATATATGCAGAAAGAGTGATTTTTTGCAATTGCCGGATCCATGGAAAGTTCCGCTGTTCAGTGAGCTCGACAAAGGCAAGATAGCGATTGCCATCACGCATGAGTTGATTTGCCTCGGCTGAGCCTAAATCAGTCCAGGGATCAATCGAAACGCCGTACTTCAGATAAATCGCTGCGACGGAGCCAACTCGATGCGTCGCCAGCATTGGATACCGGGTACAACCGGAAAACAAGCTCATGCCATACTGAAGTCGCCCTCGGTAACCGAGCACCACAACGGAGCCTCTCCGTAACCGGTCAAGAACTAACTGGACGAACTGCTCCTCGACCTTCTGCTGATCGTATGATCTAACTGCATCAGGATTACCATAGGTTGAGTCGATGACCAATTCGTCGACCTCAAACACCCGGGCTAAGGGCCAGTAGAAATCAGATGAATAACCAACTCGCAAACCATTTTGAAGCGATACTCGGACGTGAGCACTCCCTAGCATGTGACCATTGTCCATGATCTCAATCTGCTCACCATCTACCGAATACACCTGCCCTTCCGGTAAGACAATGATATTATTCCGTCGCGGAAGCTCACAATTGAGAATCGCTATTAAGAGATCCTTTGTTTCTTGGGTTACAATTATATCCTGCTCTGCCTTGCTTGTTCCAAAATCCGTCATGTGGTCATGGTGGACGTGGGTCTGTATCCTGACCTTCCTTCCAAAAGCAAACCCGTCGCAGCTAACGCTCTCGCCGAGAAGGACGGTTCCATCGGCACGAACTGCAGTGGTTGTGGTCATTTGTCTTTGTTGCTTATCCATCGGCCAACAGCTTCAGTAATCGTGTGTTCGAGCGGGTTGTAATTGAGGATCGCACGCATTCGTTTAGCGTTAGCGGAGTCTAACACGAGGCTGAAATAGCCCGCATTGAGAGTCGCGCCAATGAACACCACACCAGGAAAGATGATACCTAGCAGATTGCGGAATTCAGAGTCGTAATCGGCTGCATCAAACCGTGACATCGCGGCTACAACAGTTGCGTCCGTGATTGCGCCTAGTACCACCTCGCGTCGCTCAATGCGTGGCCTCGTCTTTAGGGCACCCTCAATGCACTTGGAAATGGAGCCCTGTCCTCTCGTGAACGCTTGCTTAATTTGCCTTGCTTCCTCTTTGCTCAGGTTATTTGTCAAAGCCGCCCCAAAGGCTTCCCGGATCGCAGATGGTTCGCGTAGACCCTGCAACTCAGACGCAACTGAAAAGCCAATCTTGCCGGGTTTTGCTCCCCAGGCAACTAGGCTTTGAAGATCCGCATCAAGCCCTGCTAATGGCATAATTCGCCGGAGTGTGGAGGTTTCACGCATGTTAAGTGACTGAGCGACGGTCTCTAAGGAGGCACTTTTCACGGCGCGCTTTGTGAGACAAGCTACCTCGGGTGGGCTCAATCGACGCACACTGCGATGAGTGTTTACGCTGAGCAACAAGTCACGCCACTCGTCCAGGGACAGACCGTACATTGCGGTTCCTGACATCGTAGTATCAAACTATAGAGAGATGCATACAAAACCGTACCAAAATTCAAACCAGAGAAAAACCGTGACGCGTACTACAGCACGTCGAGAGCTTTTTCGATAAGAGATGATGCCGCCTCGTCCTGCGATACCCCTTCGTTTTTCGCGAACTTCTGAAGCTTATGGTGGAGCCCTGCCTCCAGCGTTACAAGAATTTGCTTGAGCTCGGGCTGTTTGCGTCCCTTTTCAATCTTCTCCTCAGGTGTCGCTTCAGGGTCAGACTCCGCAGCCTTGATGAACTGCTTCCGCTGAACGCCACTCATCGGCACGAGTTCTTTTGCAAACTTGACGGCCGCCGTTTCGTCTACTTCGCCATCGGTACTTTCCGCAGCGCGTTGAGCCTGTAAGGCCGCTCGAACGTCAACCTTGCCGTCGTCGACCATTTGCTTCAGCTTGGGTGCAAGGCTTTCGTATTTGACGTATTCCTTTACGAGCACTTGGCTCAATCCAGTCTGTTCAGCAACGATCTTAAAACTGCCGTATGTCTTGAAAAGGGACGTACAGGCATCAATCTTTTCCTTTTGGGTCAGGTCTTCACGCAGGAGGTTCTCGGTGAGTGAGATAACTTTTGCCTCTGCTTGGCTCACCTTGCGGTCAACCACGATAGCCTGAATTGTCTTGTACTTCAGGATCTCGTGAGCAAGGAATCGTCGTTGTCCGGTCAAAATTTCGTACTTATTGTCGCCAATGTGGGTGACCACAATTGGTTCGAGCAAGCCTACCTTCGCAATACTTTGCGCGAGTTCCCGGATCCCTTTGCTTGCATCAACGCGCACCTGGGATTTTCCAATTGAGAGCGAATCGAGCTGAAGCTCAACAACCTTTCCGATCGTTGAGCTTGTGCGAACAGGCTCCTTCGCACTCGAAGAGCCTTTGTTTCCTGTGGGTTTCTTAGCGGCCATCGGTTCCTCAATCTAGTGGGATGACATTGGGAATGGAGTGTACATTATAATTGTCGAAGCATTTTTTGCAATAGGCCGCACGACCACAGCCAAAGCGACAAGTAACCACCCGTTGTGATTCTGCACCACGGACTTGCCGCAATTCCAAAGGAGGGGATTAGTGCGGTGGATGGTGCGAAAAAAACGCTCAAACGGTAGGCTTTGCGTGTTCCAGGCAAGCCACGCCGAATAGGCGTACGCAGTCGCGCTACGACTTGCGATTGCCGTTTCGCGGAGAATGCATTTTCCATAGTCCGGTGCGAGCCAGCGGCTCTCCGTCGAGATCCAACGCATTTTCACCAAATTCGCAGCTTCTTGACTGCATCACTTATAGCACTGCTTGGAATAGCACCCACTCCCCACGAAATTCTTAGGGCTGACTCGATCAGTCCCTCGTCGATCCCCATCGCCAGCAATACATGGCTGGGTGCATATTGGCTGCTCGTACAGGCCGAGCCGTTCGAGACGGCCACGACATCCCGCAATTCCAACATGAGTGCCTCGCTATCCACGCCGCGAAAGCTGACGTTCACGACGTGAGTTTGAGACCGCTCCACATCGCCGTTAATCTCATGCTCCACCTCTCGTAACGCCATCAGGAATAATCGTTTGGCTCTTGCCGCGCACTCCCGCCGCTCTCGATGCTCAGCCCCGGCCAACTCCGCGGCCTTCCCCAACGCGACGATCAACGGCACGGACAACGTGCCGGGGCGCAACCCCCTTTCCTGACCGCCGCCAAAGAGCAACGGTGTTAGGGGCCTGCGTTCTCCCGTTCCGCGCCGAACGCCCAGCGCACCGACGCCCTTTGGCCCGTAAATCTTGTGGCCACTGATGGAAACGAAGTCCCACTTGACCCTGCGGAGCGACTCAACCTCCTTGCCGAAGGTCTGTGCCGCGTCGGTGTGGAAGAAGGTGTCGCTGCCGGCCAGTATCTCGCCGATCTCCTCGACGGGCTGCAAGACGCCCGTCTCGTTGTTGGCGTGCATCACGGAAACGAGCAGCGTATCGCCGCGGAGCCGCTGGCGGATGGCGTCAGGCTCCACGTAGCCGCCGGAGGTGACGGGGGCCAGTTCGACCTCAAAGCCGAGCTTGCGCATCTGGTCGAGCGGCTCCAGGACGGCCTTGTGTTCGATGGCCGTCGAAAGGACGTGTCGGCGACCTGTTTTCAGACCGTACTCGACAAGCCCGAGCAGTGCCAGATTGTTGCTTTCCGTGGCCCCGCTGGTGAAGATCACTTCCTCCGGGCGGGTGCCCAGCACGGCCGCGACCTGCCCTCGGGCCGCCTCGACGGCCTCTTTGGCCCGCTGGCCGTAGAGATGGGTTCGGCTCCCCGCATTGCCAAATTCCTCCAGGAAATAGGGCTTCATGGCCTCGAATACTCGGGGGTCCATGGGGGTCGTGGCGTTGTAGTCGAGGTAAATGGGGCGCATAGGCAAAACGTCACCACCGACCCTGCGTCGGTGGAACGATGATTGGGAGGCTAACAAAAGGTATTCAGTTGACTCAAATTGAGGCGGCTTCGCGGAAGAGGGCTTGTTTTTACCCACATCTTTCGGCCGGCCGAGCGTCTTCATGGCCATTTATGGTCATTCCCGGCGCAGCCGGTATTAGGCCCGTGCTTTAGCACGGGTTTTGAGATGACCGTGATCGGCCGCCCCCGCGTCCCGACCGCCTACGGCGGTCGGGACGCGGGGGGAAGGGGAGGTTTTGGTCGTGTAACCCGTGCTAAAGCACGGGCCTAATACCGCCTTTGGCGGAAAAGGGGCATAAATGCCCCTCAACTGAATACCTACTTAATCGAAAAACTAACCGAGGAATAAGGACTTGCGATGACAGCTTGCGTAACCCCTTATTCTTCGGTGCGTCTCGGGACTAAATCGACTACGTAGCATTGTCTCGCTTGACCGCATGGAAGTCAATCGGTATGATTTGGAAGTTAATTGATTTGACTTCCATCCGCTGGCCGAGGAGGGTCCCTGGAATGCCGACGTTCGAGTACAATTTTCCTGCCATCCGGGGTGTTCAGGCGGGGCGCGAGTACTATGTCTCGATGTGCCCGTTGCGGCTAATTCCCCGCATTTTCCTCTTCGACGAGGACGAGCTTCGCCCCGAACTGCGGGCGCAGCGAATCCTGAACAAGAATCGCATCCCCGAGATCGCCCGCTACATTCTGGGCAATAAGAAGGGATACACCTTCTCGGCCTTGACGGCCTCGATTGACGGCAAGGTCCATTTCGAGCCTTTGGGGGAGGACGAAACGGAGAAAAAACTGGGCCGGCTCCGCATCCCCATGGACGCCCGATTCGTGATCAACGACGGCCAGCACCGCCGTGCGGGGATCGAGGCTGCGCTGCGCGAGAATCCCGACGTAGGCGACGAAACGATCTCGGTTGTCTTCTTTGTAGACGCAGGGCTGAAACGCTGCCAGCAAATGTTCGCCGACCTGAACCGCTACGCAATTCGCCCGACCAGGTCGCTTAGCCTGCTGTACGACGAACGAGACGACTTCTCGCAGGCCGTCAAGGCGCTAATTCGACGGGTGCCCGTCTTCGTGGACCTCACCGAGCTTGAGCGGAGCACGATCTCCAACCGGTCGCTCAAGCTTTTCACGCTCAGCGGGATCTACAACGCCACGCGCTCGCTCCTGGCCGACCTTGAACTGGATAGTGCCGAAAAGCAGGTGGACCTGGCGGCCGACTATTGGTGCGAGGTCGCCAGGCAGATCCCCGATTGGCAACTTGCCAAAGAGCGAAAGGTGAGCACGGCCGAACTCCGGCGGGATTATATTCATGCCCACACCTTGGCACTGGCCGGGCTGGGGCGAGCGGGGAATTCGCTGATTCGTGCCTACCCCGATGCCTGGAAGACCCTTCTGCGCAAGCTGCGTCCGCTGGACTGGTCGCGGAGCAACTCTGAACTCTGGGAGGGGCGAGCGATGAGCGCGGGCCGGCTCTCCAAGAAGACGGTCAATGTGGTGCTCACCGGCAATTTGATCAAGAAGCACCTGGGACTGAAATTGTCTGCCGATGAGCAACAGCTTGAGAAGGAATTCAGGAAGACCAGCAATGGGCGAAGAAGAGGGGCGGAGTAAGATGTCCAAGAACAAACTGCCCTCACCCCCTGCCCCTCTCCCGAGTACGGGCGAGGGGAGCCGGTTGCCCTCGGCCCCTGCCCCGCGCAGGGGAGAGGGGAGCAAGTCGGCTTTCAAGGAGGGCGGTTTTGGCCCGACGGTTCAGGCGGTCAAGGAAGAGATCCGCGAACTCTACCTGTGGGACCAGGTGCCTTGGGTGATCGGCTATAGCGGCGGCAAGGACTCCAGCACCGTCTTGCAGTTGGTGTGGACGGCGGTTGCCGAACTGCCGCCGGAGAAAAGGCAAAAGACGATTCACGTCATCTCCACCGATACCTTGGTCGAGCAGCCCATGGTGGCGATGTGGGTTGATGCCTCGCACGAAAAGATGCGGGCCGCGGCTCAGGAGCAGGGGATGCCGGTCGTCCCGCACAAGCTCACCCCGGAGGTCAAGGACACCTACTGGGTCAACCTCATGGGCAAGGGCTATCCGGCCCCGCGAAAGCTATTTCGCTGGTGTACTGACCGGCTGAAGATCAAACCCTCGAACAAGTTCATCCGCGAGGTGGTGCGGGAATCGGGCGAGGCGATTCTGGTGCTGGGCACGCGGAAAGCGGAAAGCCAGAAGCGCGCGGCTACCATGGAACGCTACGAGCAGAAGCGGGTCCGCGAGCGTCTGACGCCGAATGCCAAACTGCCCAACTCGCGGGTCTACACGCCGATCGAGGATTGGGCCAACGATGACGTCTGGCTCTACCTGATGCAAGTCAAGAACCCGTGGGGGCACAACAACAAGTCGCTGCTGACGATGTACCAGGGGGCAACCTCGGGGGGAGAATGTCCGCTGGTGGTCGATACTTCCACGCCAAGCTGCGGGACCAGTCGCTTCGGCTGCTGGGTCTGCACGCTGGTGGACCAGGACCGCTCGATGGAGGCGATGATCGCCAACGACGAGGAAAAGGTCTGGATGACGCCGCTTTTGGAACTGCGGAACGAGTTAGGCGAGCCGAACGACCGCAGCCGCCGCGATTATCGCCGTCTCGACGGGCGGGTGCAGTTGTTCCACGACAGCACGGTGCCCGGGCCTTATAAGCGGGAGTGGCGGGAACATTGGCTGCGGCGAGTCTTGGAAGCGCAGGAGCAGGTCCGCCGCCTGGGGCCGCCGGAAGTGCAGGCGAGCGAGTTGATCTCGATGGACGAGTTGCGGGAGATCCGCCGGATATGGCTTCAAGAAAAACACGAGTTTCAGGACTCGTTGCCAAGGATTTATGAGGAGGTCACGGGCCGTGTATTTCCCAAGCCCGACACCGACGATGCCATGCTCGGCGCGGAGGACTGGGATCTCTTGAAAACGATCTGCGGCGACGACGAGAACTTTTTCACGCTCCAAACAGAGTTACTGGACATTGAACGCCAGTTTCGTGGAATGTCGCGCCGACCAGGGATTTACGAGGCCCTGGAGGACCGTCTGCGGGCACGGCAGTACGCCAGCGAGGAAGAAGCGGTCCGGATTCGCACGGAGCAGACCGTCAAGCGGGACGCGGGCAAACGACATGCGCACGCAACGGAAGCCGGAAACCTGCCCGCGCCTCAACGCACGTTATTCGACCCCGAGCCGGCCCAAAAAACGCAGAGACACACCGGATGATCTTGGAACGCCTGACCCTCTGCAACTTCTGCCTCTATCGGGGCGAACAGACGTTTAATCTCGCGCCGGCGCGGAGGAACGGGAAGGGGGCACCCATCATCCTCATTGGCGGAATCAATGGCGGCGGCAAGACCACCGTCCTCGACGCGATCCAACTGGCCCTCTACGGTTCGCGGGCCTTGTGCTCCAAACGGGGCGCGCTGAGCTACGAGCAGTTCCTGCGGGAGTGCATTCACCATGGCGTTGCAGCCGATGAAGGGGCTTCGCTGGCCCTCAGCTTTCGGTTTGCAGCCGAAGGGGAAGAGAACCTGTATGAGGTCTGCCGTGCCTGGAGTCTGCGCGGCCAAAAAGTGTCGGAGGAACTTTATGTCTCGCGCGACGGCGTCCGCGACCGGTGGCTCTCGGACAACTGGAACCAGATGGTCGAGGAGCTGGTGCCGCTGGGCATCTCGCAGTTATTCTTCTTCGATGCCGAAAAAATCCGATTTCTGGCCGAGGACGAGAGCTGTAGCGCGGTTCTCGGCTCCGCGATTAAGTCGCTGCTAGGGCTGGATCTGGCCGAGCGGCTGATCGCCGACGCCGCGGCGATGGAATCGCGTTTCGTGCGTCAGATCCGATCGGACGAAGAGGCCGGTGAGATCGCCAAACTGGAATCAGAGATCCAAAACCATGACGCGCAGCTTACCGCAATCCGCGAACAGGCCGCCTCGCTGGAAACCGAGCGCGACGGTGCCCTGGCGATGGTCCGCCAGGCCGAACGGCGTTTTGCGGCTCGTGGCGGGGAGTACTGGAAAGAGCGCGAAACGCGGCAACAGCGGATTGGGGAGGTACGGAATCAGGAAAGCACGATCGCGGGACAGCTCACCACTCTGGCCGCCGGCGGACTCCCCATGGCCCTGTTGCCCGACCTGCTGGCCGGGGTGGCGGACCAGGACCAGTCTGAGCGTACTGCGGGGCAGGCCCGATCACTGCTGGGCTTGCTGAAGCAGCGGGATGCGGAACTGCTCCGTGCCATCAAGGAGGCCGCTGTCTCGGCCAAGGCGGCTGCGGCCGTTCGCGAGTATCAAGATGCGGACCGCTCGCGGCGAGAAGCTTCCGCCAGTCATGTCGAAAGCCGGCTTGCGCTGTCTGATCGAGCACGCGAAGGGTTGCTCCATCTTCGGCAGCGGGAATTGCCGGAGAGCATCGCAGAAGTCGGCCGACTGATGGCCCAACTGAGCGACGTCAAGCAGGAACGGGAAAGCCTGGAGCGGGCGATTGCGGCCGTGCCGGACGATGCCTCCATTAAGGAAGTTGCCGAGCAACTTCGCAAGGCAGCCGAGGAGCAGGCGACGGTAACCGCAAAGATCCGGAACCTTGCGGAGCAAGAGAAGAGTGTCACGGCCGCTCGTGAAGTGCTAGAGTTGCAGCGGCAGAAACTTCTCGGCAAACAGACCGAGGAGGAGATCGGCACTCAGGAGGCCGCCAGGATGGCGCAGTTGGCCGCGCGCACGCGCGAGACCATGAAGGAGTTTCTGCGCCAAGCGACCACGGCCAAAATCCATCGGCTTTCGACCCTCATTACCGAATCGTTCCGCTTCCTGCTCCGCAAGAAGACGCTCGTTCAGCAAATCCACATCGACCCCGAGACCTTCGCCGTGCGAATCTTCGACGACTCCGGCCACGCCCTTCCCAAGCGACGGCTCTCGGAGGGCGAAAAGCAGATTTTCGCCATTTCGGTCCTTTGGGGCCTGGCGCGCGCGTCGGCTCGGTCGTTGCCCGCGATTATCGACACGCCGATGGCCCGGCTGGACGTCAAACATCGCAATCACCTGGTCCAGCGGTATTTTCCCAACGCCAGCCATCAGGTGGTGATTCTCTCGACGGACACCGAAGTGGACTGTCGCTACTACAATGAGTTGGCACCTTACATTTCCCGGGCCTACCACCTGAAATACGACGAGGAAAAAAAGATGACCGTGGGCGAAGAGGGGTATTTCTGGACCCAAGGACGGGTAGAGGATAACCGCGAGGAACAGCCATGAGCATCAAGCAGGTTCGCGTTTCGTCGCAGGCGAAAGAGCAGCTCATCCGGCTGAAGGTGAAGACCGGCATTTCGCAGTGGAACATTCTCTGCCGATGGGCACTCTGCGTCTCGCTGGCCGAGCCAACGCCGCCGACCCCGATCAATATCCAGGCGGACAGCAACGTGGAAATGGCCTGGCCGGTCTTTGGCGGCGATTATCACGAGCTTTTCCTGGCATTGTTCAAGCAACGCTGCGCGCAGGATGGTTTGGGCACATCGGACGAGGTGCTTCGCAAGCAGTTCCAATTGCACCTGCACCGTGGCATCGGCTACCTCGCCGCGCCAAACAAATTACGATCGATCGCGGACCTCGTTGGCCTATCCCTTGGGGAGAACTGAGGAGGTAGGGGCTAAAACCCCCGGTGGTGATCTTCGTCGGACGAGCAAGATGATCAAGCGGGATCTTCACTCTGCCCGGGAGAAGTGGATCAAGGAGGCCAACGCCAGAGGAGCAAGTGGAGAGAAAGAAGTCGGATTTCCTGACCTACAGAGACCAGGACGGGCTTTTTGCCGACTTTCATAGTGCCAGGCACACCTCCGTAACCAATCTGGGAAAGGCCGGGGTCCGCCCCAGGCTTGCTCAGGCTTTGGCCAGGCACAGTACGAACAGTCAGAGGCTTTTGGCACAGAATGGCACCTCTTGGCACTGAATGACACGGCCCCCCACATGGCCATGAGAAAAGTACGCCCGGAGGGATTTGAACCCCCAACCCTCGGTTCCGAAGTCTCTAAGGGGCTCTACCACGCTTCTCCAAGTGCTTATTTAGTAAGGCATTACGTTTTTGCCATTTTTCGACAACGCTTCAACCGGATGCAGATTTCTCGAAATAGTGGGTCGATTAGTGGGCGAATTTTTCGGAGGAGAAAAGGTGGAGGAGAAAAGGTGGTTGTGCCAAGAAGCTTGGAAAGGGAGGACAACGAACAATGAAGTGAGTTGAAAACCTTTTATCGGAGCCCTGCGGGTGAAAGCCCGTCCAGGAGAGCCTGACAAGCACCTGGAAGCCAGCCTTGCGCGGTGACGGGTAACCAACATCGTGATACGTAGGTGGCGAGCCCGAAAGCCATGCCATTGAGCCTCGAAATTTTTTTCTTGTCGGCGCCTTCGTCGTCCACTTAGCGGGGGCCATGCGAGCGTTCCGTAATCGGTCAGGAACGTATCGGTCGGCCGGGGTCGGAGAACATGTGCAAACGGGAATCGGGGTTCCCCAGGAACTACGGAAGAAAACTCGGGCGGGGATACCGAGTGACCAACCCCAGGCCCGTCGTCGCCGCACGCAGCGACGCCGGGAGCGAAAAATGCGTGATCCCGTAGTATCGCCAAACGAAGGAAACGAAGCGCGGCGAGATGGCCGGCAGGAAGTCGCAGTGCCTTGATAGTACCGATGAAGCCGGGGAACTTGACCCGCAAGGACCCGGGGGATGGGAAGCGAGGCATCGAGTAACCACACCGTTGGCGAGAAATACCTGAGAGGCTTAGGACCGGCGCAGAAATAACTGTCGCAAGAAAAGTAGCAGGCACACTCCGTGTGCCGTCTGCCCCCGCTCGGCGAGTGGGCAAAACACGACAGTTATTTCTGCGCCAGTCCTTAGAACTCTCGCGTGGTGTTACCGAAACGTCACCGGATAGCGAATGACGGGTTTGCCGCGGCGTCATGTCGTTGGTGAAGCGAAGGGGTTATTTGAGGAACCGTATGGTCTAATGCGTCCACGTACGGATCTGTGGGAGCCCTGGGCGGGTAACCGCCCAGGGCCACCCGGCCATCGACCAAAATTGGTGCGGATGCACAATATGGGAAACTTATCGTGCCGGATGAAATGCCAAAACCTGCCTGTTTTCTCTGCTTTCTCGGTGACCTCTGTGGCTAAATATGGAATAAGGGTGTGTTGACAGCCCACTGATTGGGGTGAGGAACAGGAACCTGACGAGTACCGTATTGATTTTCCGGACTTGGCCGTGTTGTCATTCCGGCTGACGCCACCCACATTGCTGCGGCTACTGTGGCCCAAGCCGACCTGATCTCGAGTTGGAACTTCCAACATATCGTCAACTTCAACCGGATTCACAAGTTTAAGGGTGTCAATACTCAAAACGGTTATCCCGCGATCGACATCTATAGTCCGATGGAGTTATAAGTTATGACGATCAAGAGTAAGAAAACCTTCGATTGCGTGGAGATGAAAAATCGAATTCAAGCCGAGATTCAAGCCGAGTGCGAGTCCCGACGGAACGAATTCCCGTCGTTCGTTGAGTTCATCAAAGCCGCAGCGGCGGAGTCAGACTACGTTCGAGCCATACATGACAAATTCGGCGCGGTCAAAGAGGGCGTCAAATCCTTGTCTCCTCTTTCGAGGGGAGAGGGCTAGAGTGAGGGTTGTGGTGAGAATGGTTGAAACCAGATCACACTACAGCCCTCTCTCCAGTCGAACCGGAAGAGCCGGTTATTTTGCTTTCTCGCGCCGCGGCAACAATCGCGAAACGGTCGCTCCTACTTGCCTCCAAAACCATTCGGCATACCGCCGATCGAACCAATGGGCGCGTAGAGTCAGGGCCGCGACGAGACATCCGACGGCTGCCCCGCAGAGTACGTCGCTGAGGAAATGCGCTCCACTGTCCATCCGCTGATAAGCAACCAGCACCGGAAGAATGCAGAACAGGCCTCGTGCGGTGGGATAGATGCAGATTAGGGAAATGGCCAAGCCGACGGCGGTGGCCGTGTGGCCCGAGGGAAAGCTCTGGCCCGCGCTGCCGATCGAACCCAAGGGCAACCACGGCCCAAAGCTGCTCCACACACTGCCGAGAAAGTCGAAGTGATGCGGCCTCGCACGGGTGATCAACATTTTCACCCCATCGGCTGCCAAACCCGACAGCAAGGCTGTTGCCGCCACGCCAGGAACGGCCCAACGTCGCGTCCGGTCAAGTTGCCACATCAAGATGGCAACCACCAGCACGCACTCGCCTCGCCCGAAGATTTCGGAAATCGTCGCCAGATCATGCAGATATCTTGGCCCACGGCCCTGGTGAAACCAGAGTGCCAAGGAGCAGTCAACGCTGAAAGCGGCAAGGGCACAACCGACCAGAACCGTTGCCGCCAGTAGCAGCCACCAACAAGCCCAGCCTGATCCAACCATTGGCGAAGGGCTGTCAGGCCGACGGCCTTTGATTTTTGTCAACGGAAAATGTGTAGCCCCAGAGATCACGGATATATTCTGCGTAGTTTGCATATTCTGCCCACAATAACAAGCCAAGTGGCTCCCCCACGGTGAGCCGCCGGTTAGGCGGCTCTTTCCGTTCGGTTTGCCCTGCTGGACGGGAAGTGATGTTGTCCCAATTGGCTAAGTTCCGTAGACTCACACGCTACCATTTTCCGCCAAACGGGTTGCATCCGTTGGTCTGGTATCGGTTGCGGGAAGAAACATGGTTAAGTCAATTGTGCTTAGATAACCGGTAAACTCGATCTTGTCCATATCTTTTACCAGAAGTTTCTTGATGCGCAGCGCGATTTGAGTGATTCAGGGCGTGGCGATAGAGAGGTTTAATTATTTTTACCCGTTCGCAATATAAATCGCAGAACATCCGGCATCAGCTCATCATCGTGCTGGCCGCCGGGGTGATCTGTTTCGTCAATCTTGGGGTGACCGGACTGTGGGATCTCGACGAGGCCCTCTACACCTCGATCGCCCGAGAAATGAGTCTCCGCGGCGATTGGGTCGTGACAACCTTCAACGCGAGCGTCTTTTACGACAAACCGCCGCTGATGTTCTGGCTGATGATGGGCAGCTTCAAATTTCTAGGCACCAGCGAATTCTCCGCACGCCTACCCGCGGCAATCTTTGCGATCGGCACGGCGTTGGCGACCTATCACTTGGCACGGCGGCTGTTTTCGGCCGAAGTCGGTTTTTGGGCCGGATTGGTGACGACATCCAATGTCATCTTCACGGTATCGGCCCGAGCGGCAACGGTCGACTCAGCCTTGGTGTTCATCACCACGCTGGCCATGGCACTCTTTGCCAAGGGAGCACGAATCGGCGAACCTGCGGAAGTCCAGCCCGTGAACAGGCACGGACGGCTGGCATTTCTGCCAACGTCGTGGTCGGTTTACGCGATGCTGGGGGGTCTGCTCGGCCTGGCGGTGCTGGCCAAGGGACCGATCGGTTTCTTGTTGCCGGCTGCTTCCCTGGGGCTTTTTTTGCTGCTGATGAACGAAGCCGTGGTGGTCCCCCCTCTCCCGAAGGGCGAGGGGAGATTTCGCTGGAAAGAGGTGCCCCTTAAAATTGCACAGGTTATTTCCCTGTTTTCGCCCCGTAAATTGCTTCGCGTGACCTGGGCGATGCGACCGCTGACGGTGTTGGCGTTTACGGCCCTGGTGGCCTTGCCGTGGTATGTGGCAATCACCTGGAAAACCGACGGCGAGTGGCTGTCGCAGTTCGTCACTAAGTACAACTTAGGACCGTTCCTCAAGCCATTTCTCGGCCATCGTGGTCCGTTCTATTATCACTTCGTTGTCGTGCTGATTGGCCTGTTCCCCTGGTCGGTTTTCCTGGGGCCGACGATCATTAATGCCTATCGCTCGCTTCGTGCGCGGGGCAAGGACTTGCCGTCCTATGTGTTTGTCGTCTGCTGGATCGGCGCGTTTTTCGGCTTCTGGTCAACGTGTAGCACCAAGCTACCGCATTATGTTCTGCCGGCCTACCCAGCACTAGCCATCCTGACGGGCTGCTTTCTACAGGCATGGATCCAGCGGGCCGAGGTGGCCGCTCGCCACGTCATGCCCATCGCGACCAGCATATTTTTGGGCGTGGGAGTGGCGATGCTGGTAGTCTTGCCGCTGGTGACCGCGCGGTATGCTCCCGGCGAAGAGATCGTGGCACTTCTCGGGCTGGTACTGGCCGTGGGTGGCGGTTTATGTTGGTATTTCCTGACGCGTGGCCGGCGGCGATCGTACATGGTCATGTTCGCCACGGCTTCGGTGCTCTTCATCACGATGCTCTTTGGCTGGGCGGCGGTCCGTATCGATCGGCATCAGCACTCCCGGCCGCTGATGGAGGAAGTCCGTCGTGACAGCCCTGCCGAGCCGCAGATCGCCGGCTACAAGTATTGCGACGCCAGCACTGTCTATTATGCTCGCGGCCCTGTGGCAGAATGTAACGACGCAAGCAAACTTCGCGATTTCCTCAACCGCTCGGCTCATCCCTACGTGTTTACGACCGGCGACGAGCAGAAGAACCTAGAAACCCAAATGCCCGGCCAGTGGCGCGTTGTCGCGCAGCGGCCGCGGTTTCCGCTCAAGGGCCAGATCGTGGTCCTCGCTCCGCTAGCCCGGATTATTCATAAATTGTAGGGTGCGTGAAGCGAACCAACACCCAGGAAATGGTGCGTTGCGCACGGACTCAATACTTCGAGAACGTCTACCCTGAAATA